>CAVAQL010000001.1:0-6140 GCA_963590825.1 Bacteroides caccae
TTTTTGAGGAGCATAACTTTCTTCGGTCTTAAGGCGCACCGAATCAATCAAGCGACTGATAAAGCCTCCGAGACCAATATCGTGTTTAGCATACAACGGAAAAGAAGCGATGTGTTTCTGTTCGAAAGTCACATTCAATGTCCCAACAAGTGTTCCTTTTTTAATGGGAGCAACAAGCGGATGCATATAAACGACTTGTGTGGAAAATCCTCCCGTGCCGCGGGCAACGAGAAGTTTATGAGGGACCGTAACCCAAATTGCGCGCGAGAATCCCGCTTCTAATTTATCGCGATTGCCTTTGACAACATCGAGGCGAGCAATCGTGGCGTTATCGTCAAAGAGTTTGATGGTTTCGTAATTAATCCACCCTTGCCGCAAGAGATTAAACGACTCGTCGATGGTTTTTTCTCTATTTTTACCCTGTAGGACAACACTGATTAAAGAGCGGGGAACCACTTTAGTATTTTCTGTTTTTAGCCACGAGGAGATGACGTTTAAATTGGATGTGGATGCCATAACCCCATTAATGCTCGAGCTTTTCCACAAAGAAAGGTTCCCATTTTTTTGCGTGTGACCGGCAAAGGAAAATTCGGTTTCCGAAAACCATGCAAAAGCGGCAGGAAATTCGATACGAATTTGGTTCGCTAATAAGGCTAAGTCATGCGCAGACGTTGTCTGATCGGAAGCGAAGATTGGGAACGTAAAAAGCGAATCGTTCATACCAATTTCTTTGGCGTAAAAATTCATTTTCTCAACAAATGCTGCGTAGGAACCCGAGAGAAACTGCGCAACAGCTAAAGAGGAATCTTCCGCGCCAATCACAGCAATTGATTGCAATAGTGTTGAGAGCGGCACCTTCATCCCAGAGGCAAGATAAATACGCCGAGAAGGAGAAATCTTTTTTGTGTTTGCGACGTCGACTGTGACAACGGACTGCAATTTCTCAGGCCCCGAGGAGAGCTTAAGCGCCGTGTAAAGCGTCATAAGACAGGTTAAATCCTCGGGATTCACCGTCTTCCTGGCGTTCTTTTCGAAGAGGAAAGCGCCGCTTTCTCCGTCAATTAAAGCGGCAATGGGCGCTTCAATCTGGGTTGTGGCCCACGCAGCAGGGAAAATGGCGAGAAAAAAAAGCGATAAACAAGAGAAAAGAAATTTTCTTAACATGGCGCCATTCTAAGGTTTTTCAGGGCGTAACGCCGTAAGATTGCGTATGGCGAACGTAAGAAAAAGAAACATGGCAAATCCCGAAGAATCACTTAAAAAACTTCTTGGTTCTGACTTTGATGTTCGCTGGCTCGATTGCACAGCAAGCACAAATGATGATGTCAAGGAGGTTTTAAAAGAAGCCGATAGCTCAAAAATTGTCGTGCGCGTTGCTAATCGCCAAACACAAGGGCGAGGCACGCGCGGCCGCGTCTGGGAAAACGAAGATGACGCACTTTTGATGAGTGTTGGACTGCCAGTGAAGTGCGCCAATCCTCAGATGATGCCTTTTTTAGGCTGGCACTTAATGAGGCGGCTGCAAAAGATTCATGCTGATGTCAGGGTGAAGTGGCCAAATGATCTTTGGATTCACGGAAAGAAACTCGCTGGGATTCTCAGTGAAAGAGTTCAAAGGTCGGAAAACCAAATAGGTCTTGTTATCGGTGTCGGGGTAAACCTTGAGGGAAAGAATCCAGAGCACGCCTATTTGCCCCGTGTAGGAACGAATAAAATTTCAGTTTGTGCTGAACTTATTTGGACGATTCTTTTTGCTGTGACGAATTTTTCTGAAGATAAGCTCTTAGAACTTTCAGAGCATTGGAAAGAGGGCGATACGCTTTATGGAAAAAGGGTGTGCGTGACGGATGCAAGCGGTCGTCAGTTTGATGGAATTGAAAAGGGAATTGATGCCAAGGGGCATTTGATTCTTGAGAAAGAGGGCAACTATTTTTCTTTTTCGGATGCGACAGTAAGAGCCCTTTAAGTAGGAAAAAAAGATTGTGACAATTTTATTGGTTGATTTAGGAAATACGGCACTAAAGTGGTCAACATCCGAGGTCCCAGGTGAGCCATATACATACGTGCATTCTGGAGCAAGCGCTGTTTCCGAGGAGCTACTTCAGACGTGGATGAATTTAAAACCAAGTCGTGTTTACGGTTGCATGGTTTCAAGTGAAGCGCTTGCCTTATCTCTGACGAAATTTTTTAATCGCTACAAAATTAATTGGGAATGGCTTCAATCAGAAAAAACATTTGAGGGCCCCTTCTTTTTAGAAAATGGCTATGCCAATGTCCATCAACTCGGGGCTGACAGATGGCACGCAGCAATCGGAGCTGTGAGTTTATTTCCCAACGAAGCCTTGATTGTGGCGCAACTCGGAACAGCTACAACAGTAGACACGGTTATTCCAACAGAAAAGGGAATGAAGTTTCTCGGAGGAAGAATTCTCGCAGGGCCATCGCTAATGATTTCTAGTCTAACGAGCGCAACGCAGTGTCGCTACGAGAGAATTGGAAAAAGTGTGCCTTTCCCGCTCAATACGACAGATGCGATTAGCACAGGAATTATTGAAGCGCATATCGGTGTCTTTGAGTTAGCGCGTCGAGCGATTCGAGAAAAGGGTTTTGAACCTCGCATTGTTTTCGCTGGTGGCGCTGCTCCTTTGATGGCTCCTTACATTACGCAGGCTTTTCCTGATGCAGTTCAAAAGCACAATCTTGTTTTGCATGGACTCGCTTTGCGGGCTAGGTTAAGTTAACTTGGGGACCTCATGAAAGTTTTAGCGTGGTTATTTACGTTCCTACTTTTAGCGATGGTGGGATATCTTGTCTACTTTGATAGGCAAGATACGGGTGAGGTTGCCACGCTGATGGTTCCCCTAGAAACAAAAGTTGATTTAGCTAAGGTAAGCAAAGCCGTCGAGAACGCTAGCGATGCACTCGAAGGCGAGTCGCTCGAAGGCCTTAACGAAGGGGAAAAACACTGCTATATGTGGGGTCCTTTTTCTGAAGGGGCGACAAAGAAAATTGCTTCTCGCTTACATGAACGCGGACTCGATCAGAGTGTGACGATTTGCGATGAGTTTTTGCCAGAGAAATTTATTGTTTTCTTAGGGCCCTTAGAAAACATGACCTCTCTTCGGGCTTTCGCCAAGCAATTGCGACAACAAGGATACAAAAAGGTTCGCCCCATCCAACGCGGCGTTTTAGCTCCAGGCTTAGAAATTGCAGAATTTGATAATGCCGAGCAAGCCACAGCCTATATCGAATCAGGGAAGGCTCCGGAGATTTCGGGCATTCGGGTCGTTCAGCGCTTAGGCGAGCCTTCGGGCAGAGTCAATTTTCTTTTCCAAGCGCTTGAAAAGAGCCAAGCAGAAAAGCTTTTGCGCTTATCAAAAGACTATAAGGCAACAAAGCTTGCGGCTTGTCCTAGGCCCTAAAACGCTTCGTTAAGAGCCCTGGTAAATCGGCAAGGAATTTTTCCGCATCTTGTCGCCTACGGTCTAACCACGCTTGATTCGGAACGCGTACTTTCTTTGACCAAATAGCCTCTGGAAAATACGCATCATCTGCAAAACGCGCAATGATGTGCCAATGGAGGTGCGGTGTCATATTGCCAAATTCTGCAAGATTGATTTTCTCGGGCTTTAAATACGAGCGCATAGTCGATTCGATAAAGAAGACAACGTCCATGACGTGACGCTGCTCGTTTTCGGTGAGATCAGTCATCTCTTTGACGTGGCGATTTAAAACAACCCGAATGTAGCTAGGAAGCTCATGGCCAGAGGCGTCGATGACATAAAGGACATCGTCGCCCCAAAGCTCTCGAGAATTGGGGCGAACGCACAATTCACAAAATTCGCAATTCATTTTTTTGCCTGAAAGAGAAATGAATCTCCTTTCGCCTTTCTTAAACTAAAACGTTCTCAATGCCATCCTTCTTGATGCGGGAGAGAAACTCTTTGAGCCAATGCTTGCCGAGTTTTCTTTGCGCTAGTTCCACAACAAGGAATTCCGCACTTGTCTTGGTTGACTGCGAATAGCGACTCATCCCCTGAAAGCACCCTGGGCATGTCGTAAGAATTCGAATGTTTCCTTCGAAATTGTCTTTTGTGAGTTCAGCTCGTGTCTGAAGGATATTTTCTTCTTTTCTAAAGCGTACTTGCGTTGCAATATCAGGACGCCCCACTGCGAAGGTGCCAGATTCACCGCAGCAGAAGTCGGTTTTGAGAATTCGACTTGCATCAGAAGGCACAAGAAGCTTATTGACAATGTCAACGGGCTTACTCACGGAAAACGGCGTGTGACACGGGTCGTGATACATGTAGCGAATGTTCTCGTCGCCTGCGACTGAGAAACCCTTTTCTGCCAAGTATTCGTGGATGTCGACAAGGCGGCATCCGGGGAAAATCTCTTCGAAGTGATATTCCTTTAATTGCTTTAAGCATGTACCGCAACTGACGACAACGGTTTTAATGTCTAAGTAGTTAAGCGTGTTGGCGATGCGATGAAAGAGAACACGGTTATCGGTGACAATCTTGTTGGCCAGTGTTCCTTGCCCGTTACCCTTTTGTGGGTAGCCGCAGCACATGTAGCGCGGAGGCAGAACGGTTTGGATATTGTTTTCGTAAAGCAGGGCCAATGTCGCAATGCCAACCTCAGGGAATAAGCGGTCGTTTCCGCACCCAGGGAAATACAACACCGCCTCAGAATTTGTCGCCTCTGGTTTGCGAATAATCGGTACGGTTGTTGTATCCGTAAGTCCGAGAGCAGAGCGAAGCGTTTGCTTCATGCGCGGTTTCGGCAACTTGCGGTTCACGAGCGTAATCACCTGCTCAACAAAGGGTTGCTTGCCCGTTGTATTTGGCGGCCTCTTTAATGCGGGTTGAATTGCTGCCGTCAGCAATCGGTTGGCATTACGTTGTGCGTTAAAGCCAAATTGAATTAAAGCCTTTCTTGTTGCTTCAATCGCTGTCGGATTCTGAAGATTTAAAAAGGCCATACCAGCAGCTTTCGCTGGTTGCAGGTGTTTCAGTCCCGAATCATGCAAAAGATCACGCATGAGAATGGTGACTTCACCAAAGTTAATTTTCACCGGACACACCGGACGGCACTTCATACACAGTGTGCAGTGGTCAGAGAGGTCTTCAATAGCTTCAAGGTGCCTGTGGCTTAAGCCGCGACGCGTTTGCTCTTCGTAGAGGAACGCTTCAATGAGCAAAGAGGTAGCCAAAATCTTGTTTCTCGGCGAATACAAGAGATTGGCGCGCGGCACATGTGTTGTGCAACGCGGCTTACATTTGCCGCACCGTAAGCAGTTTTTAATCGCATCGCTAATGGACTTGATTTGATTTTGCTGCATCAAAAGCGATTCAGCACCCAGTAGGTTAAAGCTTGGTGTATAGGCGTTGCTTAGGCCACTTTCTTTACGCAGTTTTCCAGCGTTGAAATGCCGCTGTGGGTCAACGCGATCGAGATAAGCGTAGAAAGGCTGCAGTTCTTTTTCATCGATAAAGGCAATCTTTGTCAGGCCAATACCGTGTTCGCCTGTGATTGAGCCTCCGAGCTTTTTCGCAGCATGCATCACAAGCTCAATGGCTTTCTCGCCAAGTTGCATCATTTCGTAGTTATCGGAATTGAGCGGAACGTTTGTGTGAACGTTTCCGTCGCCTGCGTGCATATGCAGAGCAATAAACACGCGACCACGAAGAATCTTGTTGTGGATGGCGTCAATCTTTTCGATGAGCTCTTCAAAAATATTGCTTGGGAAAAGACGCAAGAGTTTGTCGCGCACTTCCGTGTGCCAGGAGATGCGAAGCACGCGATCGTAAACGACATTAAAGAGCGTACCGTCAGCTCCATAGGGCTTGACGCGGGCTGCAGAAAGCTTGACGCCAAGGGGACGCAACTTCACGATGGCGTACTTTAGAGGCTCATCAAGATTTTCTAAGATGTATGTCCAACGCTCATGGACTTCGTTAAGTAGCTCAAGAGCTTTTGGAAGTGCCTCATGCAGTAGCTCTTCTTTGGATTCGGCCTCCATGCCGTTACTGTGCGGCGTTGGGAGATTGCTCTTAAATAATTGAAGCGTTGCTTCAAGCATCTGAAGCTTATTTTTAATCGAGCATTCGATATTAAAACGCTCGCAGATAATCGTG
>CAVAQL010000001.1:6150-56915 GCA_963590825.1 Bacteroides caccae
ATCGTGTATTCGCCAATCTTATCGAGTGGAATCACAACGTCTTCATTGAGTTTAAAGGCGTTGGTGTGTGCGCTAATCGCAGCTGTGCGACTGCGCTCATTCCAAAACTGAAAACGTTTTTCAGGTGTCTTTGCGACGTACCCTTCACCGTTATGCTCTTTACAAAGAGTGAGTACTTCTTTGCAGATTCGATCAAGAGCGGTATCGTCATCTCCGACGATATCGCCAACAAGAACCATCTTAGGAAATTCCGAGCGCTGTGTTTTTGGCGGGTAGCCCACGGCGTGCAAATACCTGTCGTCCATATGCTCGAGACCAGCGAGCATGCAACCTTCGGGATGAGAATCCAAAAGTTTTGTAATGCCAACGATAGCGGGACCGGCTTCGCTTGCGGCGCCGAAAAACTCCAAACACACCGTGCGCCCGAGTTTTGGCATGCGGTGCAAAATCCACGTCGCCGACGTAATTAAACCATCGCATCCTTCCTTTTGAACTCCAGGAAGACCTCCTAAGAATTTGTTGGAGACATCTTTACCTAACCCAGCTTTTCTAAAGGTTGTTCCTGGGATGGTCAGGATTTCCTTCTTTATAACGGCCGCTTTCGTGGGGTCGCTTTCAAAACCATCGCGCGTTGTGATTTCCCACGTGACAGTCTTTTGCTTATGAATCTTGTCAAGATTGTGATTTAAGCGCACAACCTCAACCCAATTGCCTGCGGGATTGACTAACCGATAGCTTGCTAGATTATCAACAGCCGTTCCCCAGAGGCAGGCTTTCTTGCCGCCCGAGTTTTCGCTGATGTTTCCGCCGATTGTGGAACTATCCGCGCTTGCCGGATCCACAGAGAACACGAGACCTGCGGCAGAGGCTGCTTGCATGACGCGGCGCGTTACGGCGCCAGAGCCTGTGCTAATGACGGGCGTTGTGGAAGCGAGTCCTGGAAGCGTTTCTTCAAACACGGGGCCGACGTAATCGAGCTTTTCCGTGTTGATAACGGCGCTTAACGCGCTCATGGGGACTGCGCCTCCCGTGTAGCCTGTGCCACCACCACGCGGGATGATGACAAGTCCAAGGTCAATACAAGCACGAACAATGCCAGGGATTTCCGATTCACTGTCGGGCGTTAAAACAACAAATGGGTATTCGATACGCCAGTCGGTGGCGTCTGTGACATGAGAGACACGAGTAAAAGGATCAAAGCGAATGTTGTCTTTGTGCGTGATGCGCTTTAGGCGACGAACGACATTGGCGCGAAGCTTGATGGTTTCGGGAAAGCTCTTTTCAAACTTATCGACTGCCACCGAGGCGTTGTCGATGAGCTTACCAACTTCAGCATCTCCAGTTTTATCTGCCATACGTCGTTTGTTCATTTCGGTAAGACGATGGCGTAACGCTTCAACTAAGAGTTGGCGTCTTCTTTTGTCTTTGAGAAGGTCTTCTTGTAAGTAGGGATTTCTTTGGACGACCCAAATGTCTCCAAGCACTTCAAAAAGCATCCGTGCAGATTGCCCTGTTCGCGTTAAAGATCGAAGACTCGCTAATAAGGACCAACTGTCTTCACCAAGAAGACGAACCACGATTTCTTTATCGGAAAACGAGGTGTAGTTGTAAGGAATCTCACGAACGCGTGCGCTCTGTGGGGCCACGGACTCTTTTGAAGTAATTGCAGTTTTCATAATGCTATAAGCAATAAAAACGAAATGGAGTTGTCCATTCTACAGACTAGTTTGAAGGGTTGCGGATGAGCCGATTCGTTGTCGGTGCTCGCTCAACCAAATGAAAAAGCCCCGAACCATCATCGAGAATGTCATAGCGCCACTTAAGATTGCCTCTTAGGTCCTCAAGCCAGGCGCCTGTAGGAATCCCTAACTCATCGACGTTTGCGTTAAGAAAGGACTCCGCCTCGTAGGGAGTGGAAAAATTTTCCTCGAATTCTCCGTAATCGAGAATGACCTGTACAACGAGATCTCTACGCATCGCAATGAGCCTCCCACTTAAGGAAGTCGAGAAACAATGCGTGCCAAAACGCGGCACAGCTTTTCGACATACTCTAAATGCAAGGCTTCGTCTGGGCCGTGCGCGTTCGAGTGGGGCCCGAGAACGCCTGTGAGCAAAAACTGTGCCACAGGGCACGCAGATTCAAGCGTATCGAAAATCGATAGCGACCCGCCTTCTCCAGAGTAGATGGCAGGCGCACCAAAAACCTCAGAGCTCGCGCTTTCGACGATTGCGTTAAACCAATCGGTTTGAGCCGGAGCATCCCAGCCTTTAAATGAATAGGTTCCAAGTAGTTCTACTTTTGCACCAAACGGTCGATTTGTTAGAAGCGTTTCTTCAAGGGCGCTCTGTGCGAGAAGAGGGTCAACCGTGGGAGGAAGGCGCATGGAAAGTCTTAACGAGGTTGAGGAACGCAAAACATTTCCGCCTTCTCCAATGGCAGGAAGCCCGTCTGCGCCAATGATTGCCAATTGCGGCAGCCACGTTTGAGCCAATAGGAGCTCTTCGGTGTTTGAGGTTCGCAGCACAGGCGCATCAATCCAAGGAAAGTCATTTTCGAGGCTACAAATCACGCGGGCCTTTTCTTGAATTTGCCTTAAGCGAGCGGCCGGTATTTCTGTTGCGTAAAACGCTTTACCCAAAATCTTTCCTGTGCCACTGTCTTCTAAACGATCAAGAAGGTGCCTTGCAATCATAAAAGAGTCAGGGACAACACCCGAGGCCGTTCCTGAATGTACGCCGTGCTCGAGGACACTGACTTTGAGTGTTGTGCCAAGGACTCCACGAAAGTTTGTTGTGATGCAAAAGTGCTTGTAGTCGATGCAGCCTGCGTCTAAGACAAGAACAAGAGAAACGCCTGTGAAACGTTCTTTTAGCCGACTAATCCAAAAAGGAAAGTCTTCGGAGCCAGATTCTTCTGCTGTCTCAAAAATGCCAAGTAGTTTTGGATGAGGCTGTCCGCTTGCCTCTAAGGCTTTTGCAATGCTGATTGCAGCGTAAAAGCTATAGCCGTCATCAGCAGCGCCGCGTCCATAAAGAACACCCTTTTCAAGGGAGGCGCTAAAAGCGCTGCGGCCTGCGCTCCAATCGTCGGTGGCGGGTTGCTTATCCATGTGTCCGTAAAAAAGAACACCTCCGTTACTTTTGGAGTCGCCCGTAGCAGGAATCTCAAAAAATAAGAGCGGCGTTTTTCCTTTGGCTTCGAGAATCTCAACGTGGATATTCTCAAGAGTGGTCTGGGCAAAGTCTTTGGCTTCTTTTAGTGAGCGAAGTAACTCACCGTGCTCTTCCCAGTCTTTATCAAAGTCAGGTGAGAGGCTTTTAATTGAAACGAATTTCTTTAAAGCATCGAGTGTGTCTTTTTGCCAAAGAGAGGCGAGTTTTTCGTCGGTTTTTGTAAACACAGGAATTTACCTTTGGATAACAAAAGAGGATGTACCAAGAAGATTCGAAATTTTCTTCGATAAAAGTTGAGCATTAGCTCGATTTTCTTCGGAACCAATGAGAACGCGATAAAGCTTTTCATCAAGGAGAACTTCGACGCGCTCACTGACCTCTTGCTCGGAAAGCATCATTTCAGCGTGAGCCGCAACTTCGCGAGCGTTTGTTTCATTGGAAAACGCGCCAATTTGAACGCGCCATGTCGGCGCTACTGGCGCGGTCGCAGAAGGCTCTTCTTGGTTTAAAAGCTCGCCAATTGCATCTGTTGGTTCACTTTCTAATGAGCCTTGAGGCTCTTGCGCGGGAGTCTCTTCTGTGGTTACCGTGCCAGAGTCAATTTCAGGTAGACCAGTCTCAGGGGTTTCTGAAACTTCAGGCGTCGTTTCAGAAGAAGCGGAATTTTCAGCAAGTGCCTTGGAGGATTCTTCTATTTGCGGCGAAGCAGAAGGAATTGAGGCAAGAGGCTCTGTTGTTGGCAAAGAGATCTCTTTTCGTTCTTCTGCCAAAACAATGGGTTCTGGTGTTGTCTCGAGAGGAGCGGTTTCAACCGTGTAAGCCTTACCGCTTGCGATATCGCGGCGCGTGATGCGTTCGATTTTCACTTGCGTCGTTCCCGCCTTGTGGTAGCCCAACTTCACAGCAGCCGCATAACTCATATCGATGGCGCGACCTCCGAGGAAGGGGCCGCGGTCGTTGACACGAACAATGACGCTTTTCCCATTTTTCAGATTCGTGACGCGCGCATAACTAGGAAGTTCCATCGTCGGGTGAGCGGCGGTCATCGCAAACATGTCATAGCGCTCGCCAATGGCAGTTTTACGACCATGAAACTGCTTTCCGTACCAGCTAGCGATGCCAACTTGCGTGAATTCCTTGTCGCCTGTCATGGGGTAGTAGCGTTTTCCCATCACAGTGTAGGGTCGGCTTGCTGCTTTCGAGGGCTTCTCGACCTTGAGTTGCACAATTTCTTGAGAGCTCAAAGAGTTCTGAGAGTCAGGAGGCCCATCATGGTCATAGAACTTTCCGGCTTTACTAAGCGTCGAGGGTCCCGAGCAGCCAGCAAGAATAAGCCCTGCGCCAATGCAGGTGATGAGTATCGATGTGCGGACAGAAAAAGTCATAGGCATCAAAGCATAGCCAAAAATAGGCGGCTAGAAAAAAAGAAGAAATTTCTTAGAGCGAAAGGATAGCGCTAATACTGAGAAAACAGGGCCAATAGACTATGATTGCAACTTGAAAACAACTTAGGGGCCAAAAAGACATTATCTGACCCCTCGGGCTTTTGTTTGTCCACGATTTTGATTAGATGGGTTTTTGTTATGACTCTTGCTTTAGAGGACATTTATCGCATTGCTGAACTCGCTCACATTGATATCGATCAGGAGCAGGCTGTGAAAATGCAAGGCGAACTAAATGATATTTTCCAGATGATCGAACGCATTCAGGCGGTCGATACAGACCATGTCGAGCCAATGATGCATCCGCACGACGATACACAGCGCTTGCGTGAAGACAAAGTGGTTTTTGGCAACAATCGAGAAGAAAACATGAAGAATGCCCCCGAAAGTTATGAAGGCTTATTCATTGTTCCTCGCGTCGTTGAATAGGAGGGGAGCAATGTCGGAAAGTCAATTTCATACTGTTGTCGAGCTTTCTCGTGCTTTGGAGAAAAAAGAAGTCAGTGCCGTTGAACTTGCCAAAGACTATTTAGCTCGTATCGAAAAAGAAAAAGCACTCAATTGCTTTTTGGATGTGCGCCCTGAAGTGACGCTAGAGCAAGCCAAAGTAGCCGATCAACGAATCGCTCAAGGGAAAGCGGGTCGCCTAACAGGCATTCCCATTGCCCACAAGGACATCTTTGTTACAAAAGAATGGGCCTCAACAGCAGGAAGCAAGATGCTCGAAGGCTACATGAGTCCTTTTGATGCGGCAGTCGTTGCCAAACTCAAAGAAGCGGGGATGGTTACCTTAGGGAAACTCAATTGCGATGAATTTGCAATGGGGTCAGCTAACGAAAACTCCGCTTACGGTAAAGTTTTTAATCCGTGGGATGCAAACGCCGTGCCAGGAGGGAGCTCAGGCGGATCAGCTAGTTGTGTAGCCGCAGGGCTTGCTCCGATTGCAACAGCTACCGATACTGGTGGGTCGATTCGAGAGCCCGCAAGTTTTTGTGGCATCACGGGCGTCAAACCCACCTATGGCCGTCCAAGCCGCCTAGGCATGATTGCCTTTGCATCAAGCTTGGATACCGCGGGTCTTATGGCTCACACGGTCGAAGATATTGCTTGGGTCTTAGGTGAGATGGTCGGATTTGAGCCGTGGGATTCCACGAGCGAAAACGCACCAACAGAAGACTTCACGCGAGACTTAGATAAGGGCGTCAAAGGATTGCGTATCGGTGTTCCTCGCGCGTGGTTTGCTCAGGAATTAGATCCTGAGGTTCGCACCGCTCTTGAAAGCGTGATGACCGAGTACGCCTCGCAGGGCGCAGAAATTGTCGATGTGGAACTGCCGAGCGCAGGTCTTGGTGTATCGGTTTACTACGTTGTTGCTTGCGCAGAAGCGAGCTCAAACCTCTCGCGCTTTGATGGAGTGCGTTACGGATATCGTGCCAAAGACTATAGCGATATTCAGGACATGATTAAAAAGAGTCGCAACGAAGGACTCGGCGCAGAGCCCAAGCGCCGCATCTTGATTGGCACTTATGTGCTCTCTCATGGCTATTACGATGCCTATTACATCAAGGCTCAGAAGGTGCGTCGCCTTATCGTCAATGAATTTACCGAGGCCTTTAAAAAGGTCGATGCGATTTTAAGCCCCGTGACGACTTCAACGGCATTTGACTTTGGCGCAAAGAGCGACCCGGTGACAGCGTATTTGGGAGATCTTTACACGGTTCCGGCTTCTTTGGCTGGCCTACCTTGTATGAGTTTACCGTGCGGCATTCACAGTAACGGACGACCCATTGGTGTGCAGCTTGCATGCCCACGATTTGCTGAGGCCAAAATGCTACGCATCGCCAACGCTTATCAGCAGGCAACAAAGTGGCACTTATGCCATCCTGAGAAACACCAATAAGCCACGGAGATAGATATGCAGTGGGAAGTTGTCATTGGATTAGAAACGCACGTTCAGCTCTCGACGAATTCAAAAGTTTTTTCTGGAGCATCGACCGCTTTTGGTGCCGAAGCAAATACGCAGGCTTGCTACATTGATTTGGCTTTGCCTGGAGCATTGCCTGTTTTGAATCGAGGAGCGGTGGAAAAGTCCATGAAATTTGGTCTTGCCATCGGTGCCGAGGTTGCAGAGCACTCGATTTTTGATCGAAAAAATTATTTTTATCCCGATCTTCCAAAGGGTTATCAGATTAGTCAATTTGAGCATCCGATTGTTAAGGGCGGCCGCTTAACGTTCACTGTCGAGCCCAAAGAAGGAGAGCCTTACTTAAAGACAATCAATCTAACGCGTGCTCACCTAGAAGAAGATGCTGGCAAAAGCAATCATGGCGTACTGCGTGGTAAGTCTGGTATGGACCTCAATCGCGCAGGAACGCCGCTACTGGAGATTGTCACAGAGCCTGAATTACGAAGCTCAGCAGAAGCAGTTGGTTACGCAAAAGCGTTACACGCTTTGGTTGTGTGGCTTGGTATCTCTCACGGCAACATGCAGGAAGGAAACTTCCGTTGCGATGCGAACGTTTCCGTGCGGCCCATGGGTGAGACAAAGTTTGGTACACGTTGCGAAATTAAGAACATTAATTCGTTTAAGTTCTTACAAGACGCTATCGACTACGAAGTTCGTCGCCAGATTGAGGTTATCGAAAGCGGTGGAAAGATTATTCAAGCAACACGCTTATATGATCCTGAGAAAAACGAAACCCGCCAGATGCGTAGCAAAGAAGACTCGATGGATTATCGGTACTTCCCAGACCCCGATTTACTGCCGCTTTACATCAGTCCAGAGTGGAAGGCGAAAGTTTTAAGCGAGATGCCCGAGCTTCCCGATCAGATGAGAAAGCGCTTTGTGACCGATTTCGGGCTTCCCGAATACGACGCAGCGGTTCTCACATCAAGTCGCGATGTTGCAGACTACTTCTGTGAGGCTAGCGAGACGCTAAAAGATAAAAAGCTCGTCGCCAACTGGGTGATGGGTGAGGTTGCCGCGGCTGTTCACGGTAGCGAAGGCATGGATTTCAAATCGTGCCCCGTGAAAGCGTCGACTCTTGCGAAAATCTTGGCGCGTTTAGCCGATGGTACGGTCAATGCCAAGGGCGCCAAAAAGCTCTTTAGCTTACTTTGGGAAGGCTCGGATCAGGAAGTTGATGCCCTTATTGAAAAAGAGGGACTAAAACAGATTTCTGATGCAGGGGCAATTGAACCAATCATTGACGAAATCTTGCAAAAGAATGCGGCGATGGTCGAGGAGTTCCGTAGTGGCAAACAAAAGGCCTTTAATGCGCTCGTTGGTCAAGCGATGAAAGCGACTAAGGGCAAAGCCAATCCGCGCCAAGTCAATGAAATCTTGCGTAAGAAATTAGCCGGATAGTTATAAAAGCTCACGCCAAGAGAAATCGTCGTGAGCTTACGAATCTTTGGAGAGGCACTCTATATGTTGCGAGTGACGACCTTTAACGCCAATGGCATCCGCTCTGCGTCTAAGAAGGGATTTTGGACGTGGTTTGAAGCAGAAAACGCAGACATTTTGTGCGTTCAAGAGCTAAAAGCGCAGCTCAAGGATATCCCTCAAGAGTGTCAGACTTTCAAAGATTATTCGGCGTGGTTTCATTGTGCTCAAAAGCCGGGGTACTCTGGATCGGGCTTGTGGTCGAGAGTGGAGCCAGAAAATGTGCAAATCGGCTTTGGCGAAAAAGAGTTTGATGATGAGGGCCGTTATGTGCGCGTGGACTTTAAAAAGCTCTCGGTGATTTCTGTTTACTTCCCCTCAGGCACAAGTTCGGAAGAGCGGCAGGTAGCGAAGTTTCGCTTTCTTGATTGCTTTGCCAAGCACATGGATTCGTTACGCAAAGACGGGCGAGATATTCTTGTCTGCGGAGATGTGAATATCGCGCATAACGAAATTGATCTTGCCAACTGGAAGGGAAATCTCAATCACACAGGATTCTTACCCGAAGAAAGAGCGTGGCTTACAACCTGCTTTACAAAACGCAATTGGGTTGATGTGTTTCGCAAGATTGATGACCGTCCCGGACAATACACGTGGTGGAGCCAACGCGGCAGAGCACGCGAGAAAAATGTCGGGTGGCGCATCGATTATGAGATTGCCACTCCCAAATTAGCAGATAGCGCCAAGACGGCATCGATTTATAGCGCAGAAAAGTTTTCCGACCATGCGCCTCTTACGATTGAATACGACGGAGATTGGCTTGAATGAATCTTGAGCAATTGCTTTTTACACAAGGCTTTGGCACGCACCACGAGTGTTGTGGCCTGATTGCTCAAGAAAGAGTGAGATTTGATGGCCAATTAATCGCGACGCCTGAATCGTGTGTTGAGCCAGAGGGTAAATGGTTTTCTGTCGACGGCATTCAGTGGCCCTATTGCGAGAAGGCGCTTGTGATGATCAATAAGCCCGCAGGCTATGAGTGCTCGATAAAACCGAGAGACTATCCGAGTGTTTCAAGTCTTTTACCAGCTCCACTGCGCAGACGAGGGCTTCAGCCAATCGGTAGGCTCGATGCGGATACGACGGGTCTTCTTTTGCTGACCGATGATGGACAACTTAATCATCGTTTAACGCATCCGAAGCACAAAATTGAAAAGCGGTATCGTGTTCGATTAAAGCATCAGGCACATGCAAGTCTTATTGAAAAGCTTCTTTCTGGCGTATTGTTAAGAGACGAGAACGAAACGCTCTCAGCAAAACATTGCGAAATCCTTTCGGAATACGAAATTTCGATGACAATCACAAGTGGCAAATACCACCAAGTAAAGCGCATGATTGCTGCTGCGGGAAATCGTGTTGAAGCTCTAAGCCGCGATGCGTTTGCAGGACTGACGTTACCAGCAGACTTGCAGTTGGGTCAGTGGATTTGGGTTTTTGAGAGGCCCATAGTTTGATGAGAACACAAGAGAAAACATCGGGGATGCGTAAGGCTTTGTCGATTTACACGAAGCCTGCGACATGGCGCATGCTCTTTTTAGGATTTTCCTCAGGGCTTCCTCTCTTACTTGTCTTGGGAACTTTGGGGTTTTGGCTTCGAGAATCCGGTGTTGATTTAAAGACCATCGGCTTTATGAGTTGGGTCGGTCTTTGCTGGGGAATGAAGTGGCTTTGGGCCCCGCTTGTTGATCGATTAAAGCTTCCGTTTTTAACAAGAACATTGGGTAGGCGCCGTGCTTGGTTGCTTCTCGCGCAAATGGCCTTGATGATTTCGTTGGCACTCTTAGCGTTCACGGATCCAACAAAAAATGTCACAAGCGTTGTTTTCTTGGCAACAGCCACCGCCTTTTTTGGTGCAACACAGGATATTGCAATCGATGCCTATCGTATCGAAAGTGGCACGGAAACTGAGCAAGCCGCTTTTGCTGCGGCCTACCAAACAGGCTATCGCATCGCCATGATTTGGTCAGGTGCGGGTGCTCTTGCCATCGCAGGAGCCTTTGAAGAAAGTCTTCTTGGCGGCTGGCGCGTTGCGTATCTTGTGATGTCTGCAAGTATGTTAGTCGGGCTAGCGACAACGCTACTGAGCCCAAAAGAGACGCAGCAAGTACCGATAGAGCCTGTTCGTTCGTTTTCCGAGTGGTTCTACAAAGCAGCCTGTATGCCTTTTATCGACTTTTTCTCACGTTACGGCTGGTGGGCACTGGTTGTTTTGGGGTTAATTGCCACGTATCGTATTAGCGATGTTGTGATGGGCGTGATGGCAAATCCTTTCTATCAGGATTTGGGATTTACAAAGCAAGAAGTTGCCGCTGTAAGCAAAGTCTTTGGTGTCATCATGACGCTATTGGGCGCATTTATTGGCGGCGTTGTGGCAATGCGAATTGGTGTGATGAAAACGCTTTTCGCCGGGGCTCTTTTATCGTCTGCGACGAATCTCTTGTTTTCGATTTTAGCGGGCATCGGTCACGATTTAACATTTCTTATTTTTACCGTGAGTGCGGATAACCTAGCAGGCGGCCTAGCGAGCGCAGCGTTTGTTGCCTACCTTTCTGGATTAACGAACAAAGCGTATTCTGCAACGCAGTACGCGCTTTTTTCCTCGGTCATGCTTTTCTTACCCAAACTTTTAGCGGGCTTTTCTGGTCTTGTCGTGGAATCGATTGGGTATGCGCATTTCTTTACCGCAACAGCCGCATTGGGAATCCCCGTGCTGTTTCTCGTCTTCCTTGCGGGACGTGCAAGAAAAGAATTGATGGGAAAAGAAGAATAATTCGCGTATTTGGGTTATTTGCCCGAAAGGCGAGTGACCTCAGCAACTTCCCCGACGCAAGCTTCAATATCGGCAAGGGCCTCATCAAGATTGGCAAACACAATCCCCTCATCCATCGAATCGACGAGGGCAGGGGTCGCTTCATCGTCTTTGGCTAAGTCGGTGTACCGTAAAAGCCCAACAAGAGCAGCCTTAACTGAATCGTTGGAATTTTCCGTCAGTTCTGGCCATTGGCAACAAGCCAATAAAACACCATTAGAGAAGGCTCGTAAAGGCGCTAAGAAGTCGTTGTTTTCTTCGTCTTCAAAGAGGATGGGATCGATTGGTTTGCGGGTAAGGATGGCGTTTTCAAGTTCAGCACCACGCCTAAAAATGAGTTCTCGTAAAAGGGAGCCGCGATGAACTTTTTCTAAGCGAACGTCGCGTCCTTCAATATCAAGAATGTATCGAAACCACGCCTCAGTCGCAGGGGGCTTTCTCATCAGTGCAATTGCTGTGAGAAAGCCATCGAGCATATCGGGCTCCATGGGGATAAAGGGATCTGGGACTGAGGCGAGTAGCTCACCTAAAGTCTCAATCTCGTCCAAACTAAGAGGGGCACGTTTCATAAAGTTTCTCAAAGATTAAGACCAAATGTTGCGACAGCTTCGTTGAGTTTTTCCGCATTTTTCATTTGCATAATTTTTTTGAGCTCTTTTTCGCACGAGGCGCAATCGGTAGCCAAAATCTTTTCTTTTAATCCCAAAATGCGACCACTTTGCATGGAGAAGTTGCGCAGCCCAAGGCCCAGTAAGAGTTCGAGCATTTCAGCTTCGCCAGCAATTTCACCGCAAATGTTGACAGGAATTCCTGCGGCTTGCGCAGACTTTGTCACGTGACGCAACAGGAAAAGCACCGCTGGGTGTCTTGCCGCGTGTAGGTGATTAAAGGAAGGATCGTGACGGCTATTGGCAAGCGTGTGTTGAATCAGGTCGTTTGTCCCAAGGCTAATGAAACTTACCTTAGGCAAAAAGGCCTGAATCCAAATGGCAGCGGCAGGCACCTCAACCATGATGCCGATGGGGATGTCTTTCTTATATTTCACGCCACGTTTTTCGAGATCTTCCTCGGCCTTTTTAAGCCGTTCACGCGCAAAATCAATTTCGCTTGGATGCACAACCATTGGGAAAAGAAGTCGAGCCTCAGAGCCAGCGGCAGCGCGCAAGATGGCTCTGAGTTGTGTATCAAAGAGATCGGGGTGAGATTGGAAGAAGCGCAAACCTCTTTTACCCAAACTTAAGGCAATCTTTTCTGTGGTGGTTAAATTGAACTCGTCGCGAGCCGAGGCCTCAAGAATTTTGTCGTCGCCTAAGTCCATTGTACGAAGTACCACGGGCTTATTTTTCATTGGGCGAATGACACGACGATACGATTCCAGTTGCTCTTCTTCTGTGGGAAGCGTCTTTCGGTTCATAAAAAGAAATTCGCTTCGGTAAAGCCCGATTCCTTCGGCTCCAACGTTTACGGCGTCATTGACGTCTTCGGGTAGCGAGACGTTAGCAAAGAGATGGATTTGCACACCATCTTTTGTTACCGCGGGGGTGGCGCGAAGTTTCTTAAGACGAGCGCGGAGTTTTTTCTCTTCGCGAATTTGTTCTTTGGCAGCATCGAGTGCTTTTTCGTCGGGAAAAATCGTGACAATGCCATTGGTCGCATCCAGTAGCACAGGGCAATCTGTTTCAACCGCTTCAACAGCTCCAGCTGCGCCCACAATGACGGGAATTTCTAGCGTGCGAGCAAGAATAGCCGTGTGTGATGTGGCCGAATCCGCTTCCAGAACAAGCCCCGAAAACTCTTCGTCATAACGGCGTTTTAAAACGACGATATCGGCGGGACTTAATTTTTCCGCAAACAAAATCACGCAATCGTCGCCAATCGAAAGTTCAACGTCATCGCTTAATTGGCGACGTCCTGTGAGAACGCGCTGAATCCTATCGAACACATCGCTAATGTCTTCGACGCGTTCGGCTAAATACTCGTCATCGATTTCACTAAATGTTTTGCGCAGTTCTTCAAGCTTAAGTTCAAGAGCCCACTCGGCGTTGACAAGACGCTCACCAATAATATCTTGTGTGCTCGTAATAAGAGACTCATCGCAAAGAATTTGCAAATGCATTTCAAGAAAGGCAGTTGCTTCCGCTGGAGTTCCGTCTACGGGGTCATCAACGAGTTTTTCTAATTCTTGTGTGACGGCTGAAAATGCGCCACGCAAACGTAAAGACTCAGAGCGCACTTTTTGTTTATCAATGGCAAAGTGCGGGATATTGAGCGACCCCGGGGTGCACTTTTGAGCTTTGCCGACGGCAACGCCGGCGTGAATGAGAATGCCGTGAAATGTCTGCGGACTGGGAGTTGCGGGAGCCTCTTCTTTATTTGTAGCTTCAGGCTTTGCATCGCTTTGTTTGGCAGAAGCTTTTTTTTCTTCCGTGTTTTCTACTGGCACGGAGTCTTTTTGCGCAGTTGTTTTTTCTTCGGCGCTCGGAGTTGTTGCCGCTTTGGGGGCGGTGTTTTTTTCGTCTGTTACTGGTGTAGGAATATTGTCAGCCATCGCTATTCCTCCTCCCCAAACCGAGAGTCAAACAAAGCCGTAATGGAGTCGCATGCTGCAATCTCATTGACGCCTTCAAATTCTAGCCGCAAGACATCGTTGTGTTTGGCCCCAAGAGTCATAACGGCAAGAATGGATTTGGCATCGGCGCATTTCTCGCCTTTTTTGATGCGAATCGCGCATTCAAAAAGATTGGCGGTTTTCGTCAGAAGCGCAGCGGGACGGGCGTGAAGTCCTAATTGATTTTTGACTGTAACGGTTTTAACAAGCATGACGTAAAAGTTGCGTTTTTTAATGACGTGAGAGATGCCGTAATAGTAGTGCTTCTTTGCCCTTAGGCAAAGGGCAAAGTGTAAGAGGGCGTGATTTTTTTAAAAGGGGAGTCTGAACGTCTATGCGGATTCGTCAGCTTTTTTTAGCGTGATGCCGTAGCTGCCGGCTTCTTTTACAAGGGCGCAAAGCTGATCGAAGGCCTTATGACGGTGGCAGACGGCCGTGAGAACCATCGGAAGGTTGACCCCGGTAATCAGAGCCGTGTCGGCGTGACGCAAAAGTTGCTCGGCAATATTGGCCGGAGATGCTCCGATTACGTCTGTCAAAATAAGAGTTGACATGCGCTCGGGAAGATCTGTGGCAAGTTTTGCACTAATAGAGTCTGCAATCGCCGTTGTGTCAGCGTCTGGGCTAACATCAACCGCGGTAAGACTACGCAGGGTATGCTCGTCATTACCGTAAACGTGCATGGCGCACTCGCGAAGTGCGGAGGCTAGCGGCGCGTGGGCGATAATCAAAATAGAATTTGTCACAAAGAACCTTATAAGAATGAATCGGACTTAGATTGTATCGGCTCGAGTCCTGTACCTAGAGGGGCAAAACAGGATTAAAAATTGTTTAATTTGTGATAACATGCAGCATCTTGCATGGAATTGCTAGTAATTTCCTGCAATTTGTAATTAATGCTTAGACTGACTTTTTCGAAAGCTTCGTTGTAAGGAAGCCACAATGGCGTTACTTGAGTTCCGTTCTAAGGCCTCAGGGGGCTTTTTTCTGATGTCTGAGACCTTTAAAGAGGTCTGTAAGGTGCTTTCTCGCCCGTATTCTGAGAGTGGCAGTTGGCCCGTAGAAGATCTTGAAGGCATTCTTCAGACGCTTGAAGCCGAGGTCTCCCGCGAAAAGATTGCTCGAAAGCGCATTGAGGAGACGATTCGGCAGGAGTCTCTCGCTGGGCGCGACTACGCTTCCTTCGATAAACAAGAAGAGCAGAGGCGTCAATTTGAAAACCAAGTTAGTTTTGGTATGCGCACCTTCCCTTTGCGAGAGATGCTTGGCGCTGCAATAAAAAAAGGGGTTCCCGTGATGTGGGGAGTGCCTTAAACGCGCCAGAAGTCTCGGGTAAATAAGACAAAGACAGTCACAATCTCCAAGCGGCCAACGAGCATACACACGTCGCAAATCCAGAGTTGTGAAAGAGAAAGCGTCCCATAATTAAGCGCAGGTCCCACGTTCGCAAGTCCTGGCCCCGTATTCGTCAAACACGCAAAGACAGCCGTAAAGGCCGATGCCACATCAAGGCCGCTCGCAATCAGACACAAACTTGCCCCAATTAACGTTGCCGCCCAAAGTAGCACAAAGTTCAGCACCATAAAGACGATGTTATCGGGTATCGGAACGCTATTGATACGCAATGGAACGACGGCTTTTGGATGCAGTGTTTGTAAAAACCCCCGCGAGAGCTGCTTTAAAAGAATAAGCGCTCGCATCATTTTGATGCCGCCACCGACGCTACCCGAGCACGGACTAAATGCAGCTAAACACAGCATCAGGGTTGAGGCGGTCACGGGCCAGTGACTGTAATCGGTACTGCTAAAGCCAGTGGTTGAAGCGACGCTTACGACATTAAAAAGCGCATCAAGGAAAGCGTCTTTTGTCGAGTCGTAGCTTTCGTGATAGAGAAGAATTCCTGTGACAATCAAAACACCAATCAAAAGAACAGAAAACCACGCTCGTGCTTCAGGGTCTTGAAAGTACAAAGAGATGCTCTTACGTCGCCAGCAAAGAAAGTGCAAGGTAAAACTTAACCCGCTAAGAAGCATAAAGACAATGCAGATTAAGTCAATTGTTGGATTTGCCCAATAGGCAAAACTTGCGTCGTGCGAAGAAAATCCGCCGAGACTTACCGTTGAAAAGGCGTGGACGAGCGCATCAAACCACGTCATGCCGGCAACTTTAAATCCCAAGAGGCAAGTCAGTGTGAGCGCAAAATAAATCCACCAAAGTCCTTTGGCGGTGCTTGCGATGCGAGGCGTGAGTTTTGTCACTTCAACAGTGGCCCCGATTTCGGTACTTGTGACAGAAGACTTATTTGTCCCGATACCAAACAAGGGAGAAATCGAAGGAATGGCTTGGCATAAATTGACGAAACGGAAAAGCTGAGAGCCGCCCACGCTCATGAGTGGGAGCAAAGCAATGGCCAAAATAAGGATTCCCATTCCGCCAAGCCAACTTAAAAGAGCTCTCCACAAAAGGATGGATTCCGGAAGGTGGTCAACGGAAAAAACCGTAGCGCACGTTGTCGTAATGCCACTCATTGCCTCGAAATAGGCCTGAGAAAAAGAAATATCGGGTAAATAAGAAAGAGGCAGTGAAGCAAATAAGGGGAGGATTGTCCAAAGTAGCGTAGCCAAAAGAAAGCCGTCTCGAGGCAAAAGATCTCGTTTGTCGTGTCGGGTCAAAGCAATAAAGGCAATGCCGCAGGCAAAGGTGGCACTCGCCCCAAAAAGAAAGCCCGACTGCGCACCGTCATTAAAGCCCATCGAAGCAAAAAGCCCTAAAAACTCAAAGCCGGTAAATAAAAAAAGGACAATCCCCACAATATTGAGGACAGGAAAGAGTAGGTAGCGCAGTTTGGCGAACATTGCTTGTCTCAGAAGAAACCAACGTCAACAGCAAAGAGAGCCTCAACTTCAGGCAAGAGCTTTTTGTCAGCTAAAAACACAATGAGGCGGTCATCGGAGGCAATCGTCAGATTTTCCGAAGGCGCCAAAAAGACTTTATCGCGAATAACGCCGCAAAGGCGCACTTTGTTAGGAAGGCCGATATCGGTGATTTTCTTTCCAATCACGCGTGAAATGCCAGCACTACCGTGGGCAATCACTTCGATTAATTCGGCTTTCCCATGGTGCAATTCATGAACAGCAGCAATATCTCCTCTGCGCACGTATTGCATCAATTCACTGAGTGTCACTTGTGTTTTTGAGATGATGATATCGATATTCGTGTCGCGCACAAGGTCAGCAAAAGTCTGATTGTCGACTAGGGCAATGACGCGCTTAGCGCCAAGGCGTTTGGCAAGCAGGGCGCTCATAATATTGGTGTCGTCTTTTGCGCTTAGGCTCACAAACAGGTCGCATGTATCAATATCCACGTTAGCGAGGTCTTCCTCTTGTAAGTTTGAGCCATTGACGAGTAAGACTCTTTCTGGAAGGTGTCGCGCGATATCGGTCGCCGTGTCAGCGTCTTTTTCGAGAATCTTGATATTAAAGCGTGTTTGATTTTTTAAAGCTGTTACGACGCGCAAAGCTAGGTTGGCGTCGCCTGCGATAACCAAATTTTTCGTTTTGGCTTCTTTGGGATGAATAAGAGAAATCGCTTCAAGTACATTGTCCTTGCTGACAAGGGCCAGCACTTCGTCGCCTGCGAGTAAAGGCGTATTTTCATCCAAAAGGGTGCTATCGCGAAATGCCGCAACGCTCACGATGTTTGCTTGCGTGAGTTTTTCAAGAAGCAGTTTTCTCTCTAACCCAATAAGGGGGCTCGGTTCTTTTACCGTAAGGGAAATGAGCGTGAGTAGACCACTAGCGAGGTCAACAACTTGATGCGCTTCAGGAAATTCGATTAGCCGCAGTAATGTGTCAGTGAGCGCCTGCTCAGGCCAAATGGTATCTGTGATGTGAAAGCCTTCTTCGCCAAGAAGAGCAGGATAGTTGCTTAATTCATTGCGGCGGACTCGTGCAATGCGAGTCGGGACATTAAAAAGCTTGGCCGCCAGGAGCGAAGCCACCAAATTGGTTTCGTCGCTAGCGGTGACAGCAATCAAAATATCTGTATCTTCAATGCCAGCTTCGCGTAGCACAGCGGGGCTTGCAGCGTCTCCAACAATGCCACGAAGGTCAAAATGTCTTTGAAGCTGAGAAACACGACTCGCATCGACATCGACAACAGAGATGTCGTTAGATTCGCCAACTAAAGCTTGTGCGACGGCATAGCCAGTATGTCCCGCACCAAGAATAAGCACTCGCATGGGGCAAAAGGTTGATTATTTTTTGCGCAAGGCTCTCGCGGCACTCGATGCCCGCGGAATTTCCATGTGTAAAGCCTTGAGTTTTCGATATAAATGGGTTCGTTCAAGACCAGCGCGTTTGGCAACGCGGGTAATCTGGGAATCCTCGTATTCAATCAGGGTTGCGAAATAGGCGCGCTCTAAGGACTCGCGAATTTCACGCAATGAGTTATGAAAATCAATCTCGATGTTTGTCCCGGGAACTGTAAATTTTGGCAAGTCGGGATGAACAACGGGCTTTGGGGGATCAGGCTCCTGGGTTTCGTCAGGAAGATCAGTGCGGTATTTAGCCATAGCCAAGATACGGTTCTTGACTTCGATACCGTGACGCACTGTTTCTAAAAGTTTTTGCATCGAAATCGGCTTTTCCAAGAAGGAAAGAGAGCCGTACTTCGTCGCCTCAACAGCGGTTTCGATTGTTGCGTGCCCGCTCATCATGATGACTTGGCTCGAGAACTGCCTGTTTGATTTCCACTCTTTAAGTAAAGAGACGCCATCCATGTCTGGCATCCAAATGTCGAGCAAAATCAAATCAAAATCGGTCTGAGCGACTTTTTGTCGGGCGTCCTCAGCATTTTCAGCCTCTTCGACTGTGTAACCCTCATCTGAGAGGATTTCCGAAAGAAGATCTCTGATGCCGATTTCGTCATCAACAATCAAAATTTTCGCCATGGCGTGTTACTCTTTGCAGAAAAACAAGACAAAACAAAGTTGTAAAGACATGAACGCTCTAGATAAGCGAATTACCTCTTGTGTGATCATACTGCGAAACACGCAAAGGCGCGCGCTAACATTTGACATTGATCAAAGAAAAAAAGGCCTTACAGCTCGTTTTTCGAAATTGGGAAAACAATGTTGACGCGTGCTCCAAGGACGTCTCCTGCCTCAGAGGCTATATTTTCAATGGTAATTTTTGCCTTATGTTCTTCAAGAATTTTCTTTACCATGGGTAGCCCTAGACCTGTGCCTGTGGGTTTTGTCGTGATGTAAGGCTCAAAGGCGTGCGCTAAAACATTCGGTTGAAACCCAGGGCCATTGTCTTCAAGTTTCATTCGCACAGCCGACGTAATTTCCCCGTGAACCACGTTTTCTGTTGTGATGTGAATTTTTGGTGTTTTCGTTTCTGCGCAGGCCTCAATGGAGTTACCGATGAGATTAAAGAGCACCTGTCGCAGTTGCGCGGCGTCGGCCTCAATGGCAGAAAGATTTTTGTCGAAACTTGCGCTGATGCTGACCCCTCCTGAATGATAGAAGGCAATCATTTCCTCAATCAGTTCATTTAAATTGAGACTTTGTAAGGTTGGAGTCGGGAGTTTGGCGAAGTCTCGGAAGTCGTTGACCATCTTTTTCATAGCGTCGACCTGAGTGACAATGGTCGATGTGGCGCGCGTTAAAAGAGCGGCATCTGTCGGGGCAAGCTTATCGGTCAGCTTCATCGCTAAGCGCTCAGCGGCCAAACGAATCGGCGTTAAGGGGTTCTTAATTTCATGCGCTAAGCGTCGAGCAACTTCGTTCCAGGCTTGCGCTTTTTGTGCGTCAATCAGCGGCGAGACATTATCAAAAGCAACGACCCAACCGATGGTGCCCTCGAGTTCAAGGCGAGATCCGCGGATAAAAAGAGCGATGCTCGGATCAGGCTGTCGAGATAGTTCAAAGTCAACGTGAAAGTTCCCCGTATCGGCCACTTGAATTTGATCGGCAATCACTTCACAGAGTTTTGGTTCAATGTTGGCAAGTCGCTCTCCAGGCGTGAATCGGGAGGGCGCCAAAATGGCATTGGCTCCTGTGTTAGCCATCAAAATACAAAGCGACTCATCGAGCACAAGGACGCCAGCGGAAATGTTCGAGAGCACACTCGCGAGATAAGCACGACTTCGCTCGGTAGCAAGTCGTTGACTTTCCGCAATTTTCTGAGCTTCTGCAATCTGAGCAACCATCGAGTTGAAGGATTGCGTTAGGGCGTTGATTTCATCGTTACCAGCAAACTCGCGAATCGGAGCGAGATTGCCTTCAGCGACTTTTTTCGTGCCTGTTGCTAGTTGCATGACGGGCTCAGTCATCGTTCGGGCAAACCAAAGTGCCAAGGCGATGGCAGCCAGTAGCGTTAATAACATTGTCAGCGTTAAAGAGACACGATAAATGGTCTGCAAGGAATTTCGCGTCAGCGTCAGCTCTTGATAGTCTCGGTACCCTTCAACGAGCTCTCGAGCTCCTTGCGCAAACTTTGGAGGAACCGCATTGGAAAACTGCAAAAAGTAGTTTTCTGCGAGTGTCTTTTCTGGATAAACAGGGACGATGGTTCGGATTCTCATCGGATCTTCGTGTGTGGAAGGCTCGCCTTCGAGAAGAGAAAAGCCACTGCGGGCTAAAGAATCGTGCAGTTCAGAAGCAAGGGGGATATCGACTTTAACCTGAGAATCTGGAGAAATGGAGGAATTGGTGATGACGCCTTGCGCATTAAAGATAAGAGCAACGTTTGCTTCGAAATCCTCGCGAAGCTTATCGAGCGCAGCGTCCCATTTTTTCTGTGGGACGTCTGTTAAGTAGAGAGCGGCCCTGCGTGAGAAAAAGAGCAGGCGATTGCGTTCATTTTCAAGAATATCGCTCGAAAGTGTGACGCCTTCTTCTAGGGCGTGCTCGATACGGGCATCAAACCACGAATCAATTGAGCGGCCAATAAATTGAGCGGAAACCAAATAAAGCAGAAGGCAGGGGACAATGGCAATGGCGGAGATTGTTAGCGCAAGGCGCGATGCCATTCGTGAGCCAAATTCGTGAGCCTTCCACCGGAAAAAAAGCTTGCCACACAAGCGCAAAACAATGCATAAAAGAATGAATGTCGTGCAAACGTTAAGCGCAAGCAAAGCGGGAAAAAAACGCCCAAGCCCCGTGGAGGCGGCTCCTCCTGCAACTGCGTGAATGAGGAGCAACACACCAACGACAACGGTACAAATGAAACCAAGACGAAGCCACCGTTGCATCGTGCTTACCTCGTTAGTTTCTGTCGAGAGCTTTTGTTAGGACAATGTTTTCCCATTCGCTTTCCAAAACCCAATCGGAATTGCCGCCGATGGTCACTTGAAGGGGTTTGGGAAGTCGGGAAAGGTCGAGGCGCATTCGAGTTTCCGCTAACACGTCGGAATGGTTTTCGATGGCATCATTGTCAGCAACAATCCAGCCGCGAATGTTTTTCAAGGGCAAAAGCGCCTGATCGAGCGTATCAAAAGACTGAACAAGACCGTCGCGTGAGAGGCGAAGTTGCCGCGAAAGCGGACTGTAACTTAGGCGTTGAAGTAAAGTTGAAGTAGCAACTTCTTTATCAAACCAAAGTGTTCGAGGCTTCAAGAGCCTAAATTCATAGGAAAAATAAAGCGCAATCCCGCGTCTGAGATAGTCTGTTAGAACAGGAGAAAGGTCAAATTCCCAATTTACGCTGAGCTGCAAACCAGGCGAGGGGCCTTCGGTGATGCGGCGCAGATGGGCGCTCATTAATTGTGCGTCGGCAGAATTTGCGCAAACAAGCCGCGAGCCCGCTAGGGCAAGTGGTGCAGCCAGTAAGGCGCTACAAAGAGCTCGACGCGAAATCACGACCTATGATCCTTTGACTAGTAAAGCGTAGAAAAATCCATCCGTGATTCGGGGAAGACCATCGGACCTTTCCTGCGCTACGTCCGCAGGAAGAAGCGTTATCGATGAAGAGAGCCCAGAACCAAGGGGTTTTTCACGTGCATCTTTATGCCGCTTTAAAAACTCGGCAATTTGGTTTTTTCCTTCTTCTCTAAACACTGAGCATACGACATACAAAAGTCTTCCTCCAAACTTTACAAGGGGCCAGAGGGCTTCGAGAAGCTTTTTCTGTTGTTTTGCCAACGCTTCGATATCTTCGGGATAACGCAAAAAAGCGATATCGGGATGACGCCGCAAGATGCCACTTGCTGTGCATGGGGCATCAAGCAAAATCGCATCAAAACGCTGAGCGTTTGCCCATTGCGCTGGATTGGCTGAGTCGGCGGTAAGTACTGTGGCTTTAAGATTTAATCGAGTGAGATTTTCCTGAATCCGTTCGGTGCGAGCCTCACTAATCTCGAGCGCAGTAACAGAGGCGTCCGCTAGTTCTAAGAGGTGACAAGTTTTTCCGCCAGGAGCAGCGCAGGCATCGAGAATCGTTTCTCCATCCTGAGGGTTAAGAAACCGAGCGGCCAATTGGGCCCCAGCATCTTGCACACTTACGATGCCTTCGGAAAATCCAGGGATTTCGTTTACAGGCAAGGCTTTTTCAATGAGCAATCCATCCTCACCAAGCGTTTGGGCTGAAATTCCCTTTTCTTTCAGTGCGGCGCACCAGTCTTTCGGGGTGCTTTTGCGGCGATTGACACGCAAAACGAGGCGAGGCGGCTTTTGAGCGAGAAGCAAAAGTTCTTCCGCTTCCTTTTTCCCAATCGAGGCCTCAAGCTTTTCTATATACCAAAGCGGAGCGTTAAGACGCGCGAGTTCGTCGTGCTCGGCCGCAGAGAGCAACGCCTCTTTTTCTCTGCAAAATCGCCGCAAACAGGCATTTACAAAGCCACAGGCAGAGCGCAAAGCGGCTTGAGATTTGACGAAATTCACTGTCTCATTAACAAGAGCATAACTTTTCTCGGGGGCAATGAGAATCTCGCTTAGGCTAAGCATCAGGGTCTGACGAATCGGCTCGGTTGGAGCTCGTGGTGCGAGTTCGGCAATCAGTAAGTCGCAAAGGAAATAGTGTCGCGTCAAATCGTACAGGATCGCCTGCAGGGCAGGACGGAGCTCTTTTCTGTCTCTTAGGCTAGCGGCAATGGCATTATCAAGCGTTTCTCCCGATTCAAACCGAGATAGCGCGACGATGGCATGCGAAAGTAAATTCGAGAAAGAAAGACTCATTGCAACAAATCCCCTTCAGTGATGGGGAAGCTCTGTAAGAAGGGTTCCACATCCATCACGGGTTTGCCAGCTTTTTGTAACTTAAGACATTCAATGGCGCCTTCTGCGCAAGCAATGACGAGTTTCTTTTTTGCACAAAGGACGGTGCCAGGGACTCCGTTTGCGTTAACGGTGCGAACCGCACGAATCTTGAAGACTTCTCCGTGTAAGCTGGTTTGTAATCCTGGGAAAGGATAAAAGGCGCGCGAGCGGCGCTCTAAGACAGATGCTGGCAAATTCCAATTGATTTGGGATTCTGTTTTAAGAATCTTTTTGGCGTATGTGGCATCAGTCTCATCCTGATTGCTAAGGGTAAGCTCATCGATTCGTTTGAGGGCTTCAACAATGGCTTTGCCGCCAAGCTCTGTGAGTTTTTCTGTTAGGGATTGCGCTGTATCGGTATCGGAAATTTCCAACTCTTTTCTTAAAAGAACAGGTCCCGTGTCAAGGCCTTCCTGCATTTGCATAATGCAAATGCCAGTTTTCTTGTCTCCTGCTTCGATAGCGCGTTGAATCGGGGCGGCTCCCCTCCAGCGGGGCAAAAGAGAGGCGTGAATGTTAATCGAACGAACGTTAATTGTTTTGCCAATGCCACGGGCGGCATTCAGAGCTCTTAAGGGGAGGATAAGACCATAGGCAGCAACGATAAGCGCATCAACTTTCGCAGCTTCTAAGCGGCTAAGAGTGACTTCAGCTCCTTCGGGATCTTTTGTGATTGAGAGTGTTTTCGGTGAGATAACGTCAATGCCGTGCGCGAGCGCCACTTCTTTTACGGGCGAAGCTTTCAGTTTCATGCCTCGTCCGCTCGGACGATCGGGTTGCGTCAAAACAAGTGGGATGTCGTAGCCTGCCTCAATCAGAGAGTGTAGGGCGTAAGCAGCAAACTCAGGCGTGCCAGCAAAAGCGATGCGCATAGAAATCCTTCTCAAATATAATTGCAAGCGTTTGAATTTTACTGCCTACTTTAGATTTTTCGAGAAAGAGAAGCGCTTTGAATCGTACCTGCCGTTTAGCCTTTAAAGAGTATGGCGACCCGACATTGCCAACGATTGTTTTACTCATGGGGCTTGGGATGCCTTCTCTTGCGTGGCCCGAATCCTTTATTCGAACGCTAGTTCGGCAGGGACTTCATGTGATTGCTCCCGATAACCGCGATTGTGGAGAAAGTGAGCATAGCGACGAGAAAATATCCCTTTTCCGATTGATAAAGTCAGCAACGTTTGCCCTGTTTGGTCGCGCCCTTAAGGCCCCCTACGATATTGACGATATGGCCTCTGACGTAGAGGCTCTTTTGAATCAAAAAGGGATTGAACGCGTTCATATTGCAGGATTTTCTTTGGGGGGCATGATTGCCCAGGCGTTTGCCTTGCGAGCGCCTCATCGAACGATTTCTTTGACGTGTATGTCAACTGCGAGCGGAAATCCTAAAATGTTTTTAGGTAGCACGCGGGCAATCCTTGGGATTCTGAGTCAGTGTAGGCCATCGCCAAGCAATGAGGCTAGCTACAAGAAGTTTCTTAAGTTACTTAAAAGCATCGGAAGCCCTCAAGAGTCCTATAGCCAAGTCGAGAAGGCACGCTTGTTTCAGGTGCTTAAGAATGCCAATGTCTCGGAGCAAACCGTGCGTCGCCAATTGATGGCGATTTTTGCGGGAGGTTCACGCACAAAGCAACTCAAGCAACTCGTGATGCCAACACTGATTATCCACGGAAAAAAGGATTGTTTAATTCCACTTCGTGCCGCAGAAGAACTCCAACGCACCATTGAGGGCGCCCAACTTGTGAGTGTTCAAGGGATGGGGCACGATATTCCAGAGACTTTTGTCGAGGAAATCGCTTTAGCTATTGCGCGGCACTGTTATAGCGGCGTTTTGCGCTAGGACGATGGGTGCTTTTTCTCACGAGCCTTTTCTTTACGCAATTTGGCTAATTTGGCAACAGCACGGCTTCTTTTGAGTAAGCTCAAATGATCGATAAAGACGTGTCCGTCTAAGTGATCGACCTCGTGTTGTACGCAGACAGCTAAAAGTCCTTCGCAGTCGAACTCGCACGGTTTTCCTTCTAAATCAAAGGCCGAAACGTGAACTTTGGCTGGACGACGGATTTTTTCTGTTAAGTCAGGTAAAGATAAACACCCTTCTTCGCCCTCGATGGTTTCGTCTGTGAGGGCAACAACGGTTGGGTTGACTAGGGTAAGGAGTTGATTTTTCTCATCGGAAATATCGATGACAACGAGGCGTAAAGAGATCCCAACTTGGGGCGCGGCTAGTCCAACGCCAGGAGCTTTGTACATGGTTTCAGCCATGTTGGTAGCTAGCGTTTTGAGGCTTTCATCAAAATGACTGACAGGTAAGGCTTTCTTAGCCAGGATTTCAGCTGGATACTCAACAATGGGCAGTACAGCCACGGTTAGAACTCCGAGTAAATAGACAAATCTTTCGCGTGGCGAAGTTTAGCGAGTTCTGAGTGCGATGGAAGAAAGTAATTTATGGCAATGTTTGCGAAAAAGTAACGAGGTTCGAGCAATGCCACGATAACCCAACGGGAAGGAGGGGCGAAAGGAAACATTGAAAAGAAAGAAAAAATGAAATCTGCGAGGCCTTAACGTTTCTTTTTCTAAAAAGTGTGGTTATTCTATAAAAAAGAAAGGCGCCCAAAAAATGGCGTCACAAGATTGAAAGGGAAAGACCTATTTCCCTTTAGGGAGAAACATGACCAAATTAATTATCGCCGAGAAACCCTCGGTCGCGACCGATATTGCCCGCGTCTTAGGGGGAATGAAAAAGAAAGGCGATTACTACGAAGGAAACGGCTGGATTGTTGCGAATGCGTTAGGACATCTTTTGGAACTTTCCTGCCCGGAAAAATACGAAGTAAAGCGCGGCAAGTGGACCTTTAGTCACTTGCCTGTTTTGCCTCCGAGCTTTGATTTAAAACCGATTGCAAAAACTAAGGAAAAGCTCAAAAGCTTAGCGAAGCTCATTTCTCGAGCCGATGTGGACACGATTGTGAACGCCTGTGATGCTGGACGCGAGGGCGAGCTTATCTTCCGCTACATCATGCAGGCGACGAAGGCGAAAAAGAAGATTGAACGTCTTTGGCTTCAGTCGATGACGCCAGGTTCAATCAAAGACGCGTTTAACCACTTAAGAACCGACGAGCAGATGCAAAAGCTAGCGGACGCGGCACGCTCGCGCTCTGAGGCAGACTGGCTTGTCGGTATCAATGGTACGCGAGCCATGACGGCCTTTAATAGTCTCGATGGCGGCTTTTTCTTAACAACAGTCGGCCGCGTCCAAACGCCGACTTTGGCTATCGTGGTGCGTCGCGAAAACGAGATTCACAACTTTGTTCCAGAAAAATACTGGGAAATTGAAGCTACGTTTTCCTTGGGAAATACGACCTATACGGGCCGCTGGTTTGATCCGAAATTCAAAAAAGACGCGAAAAATCCAGAAAAACGTGCTGAACGGATTTTCGATGGCGAAAAAGCCAAAGCCATTTGTGAAAGCGTTAAAGGAAAGGCAGGAACGGTTGAAGAATCCGCTAAGCGCACAACGAGCTTACCAGCGCAGCTTTTTGACCTAACGTCACTACAGCGAGAAGCGAACAATCGGTTTGGGTTCTCAGCGAAAACGACGCTTTCGATTGCTCAAGCTCTTTATGAAAAGCACAAGGCACTTACGTATCCGAGAACAGATTCTCGTGTATTGCCTGAAGACTATGTACCGACGGTCTATAAGACCTTGGCGATGCTTTCTTCGAATGCGGACGTGGGCCATTTTGCAGACCGTGTCGTCTCTGGTAAATGGGTTCGTTTAAGTAAACGCGTTTTTGATAACGCCAAAATTAGCGACCACTTTGCGATTATCCCGACGCTACTCGCGCCAAAGTCAGCTCTAACCGAGGCAGAAAAGAAGATTTATGAGCTTGTTTTAAAACGGTTTATTTCGGTTTTCTTTCCCGCGGCCGAATACGATGTCACCACACGGATTACGACAGTGGGGCAAGAGCACTTTAAGACGGAAGACAAGATTCTTGTCAATCCTGGCTGGCTCGAAGTCTATGGAAAAGAGGGGATCGACAGCTCTTTGGCAACCAAGGGCTTAGATAAGGAGAAGCTAGCCCAAGTCAAAGATGTGAAGAAGATTGACTGCGAAACGAAACCCCCAGCTCGTTACACGGAAGCGACGCTTTTATCTGCGATGGAAGGAGCCGGACGCCTTGTTGACGACGATGATTTGCGCGAAGCGATGGCTGAAAAAGGTCTTGGTACCCCTGCAACACGTGCGGCGATTATCGAAAATCTCATCGATCAGAACTATATGCGTCGCGAGGGTCGTGATTTGGTTCCAAGCGCTAAAGCCAAGCAACTCTTTACCTTAATTGAGGGATTAGGCATTGGAGTTTTATCCAATCCTGCTTTAACAGGGGAATGGGAATACAAACTCTCGCAAATCGAGAAAGGCAAACTCAAGCGCGTCGATTTCATGCGTGAAATTCGTGAAATGACAACACATATTGTCGAAATGGCCAAGCAATACGAGGGTGACACGGTTCCTGTGGAAAATCCCGTCCATTTGCAGCACCGTTGCCCGAAGTGTGGAGGAGAGGTCGTCGAAAACTACCGCCGCTATGCCTGTACAAATCCGAAGTGTGACTTCAGTTTGCCTAAGCACCCAGGGGGACGCACCTTTGAAGTGAGCGAAGTGGAAACACTTTTGGAGAAAGGCGTTGTTGGTCCATTAACGGGATTCATCAGTAAGTTAGGGCGTCCGTATGCGGCTGTGCTCAAATTAAATGACGAGAAAAAAATCGAGTTTGATTTCGGGCAGGAAGAAAAAGCCAAAGAAGAGGAGGATGTCTCGGATTTGCCCGTTGTCGGAACGTGTCCGAAGTGTGGTGGTCGAATCCTTGAAGGCGCGACAGCGTATTTTTGTGAGAACACAAAAGATAAGCAAACGTGCGACTTCCGCTGTGGTCGTGTGATTTTGCAGCAGCCTGTTTCCCTGCAAGAATTTCAAAAGATTCTTACAGAGAAAAAGAGTTCACTCCTAATGGGCTTCGTTAGCAATCGCACGCATCGAAAGTTCAAGGCCTATCTCGTCTTAGATTCAAAAACGGGAAAGATTGCTTTTGAATTCCAAGAGCGAAAGAAGGCCGAACCGAAAGCCACGACAAAGGCTGCAACGCGTAAAAGAAAAACAACAAAAGCCTAGAAAAGCACTAGGTTTAATGACGTGGCACTTTTAGCTTAAGACAAAAGTTAGGCGAGAAGTGTCACGTTTTTTTGTTTTCAAATGGACGACGAACAATAAGTTATGTTACGTTCTCGCTGTTTTTCTTCATCATTTTTTATCAGAGGAGCTTTTTTGCCATGAAATTAAACGCCATATCTGTCGCTGTAGCTTTGTCAGCCGCCTCGCTTTGCGTACACGCAGGAGCCGTGCTTGACGCAGTTAAAGCTCGCGGCCATGTCATTTGCGGCGTCAACACGGCAGCGCCGGGCTTCTCCGCGGCGGACTCTCAGGGACGCTGGAGCGGATTGGATGTCGACACGTGTCGCGCAACGGCAGCTGCTGTTTTGGGCGATGCCAGCAAAGTCAAATTCGTCCCGCTTTCTTCTCCGCAGCGTTTTACAGCGCTTCAATCTGGGGAAATCGACGTCTTAGCACGTAACACAACGTGGTCTTTGACTCGTGATGCAAGTTTGGGTGTTGTTTTTGCCGCAATTAACTACTACGACGGTCAGGGTTTCCTTGTTCCAAAGAGCTTAAAGGTCTCGAGCGCCAAGAAACTCAATGGCGCCACAATCTGTGTGCAGTCTGGAACGAGTTCGGTGCAGGCGCTTGCTGACTACTTTACAGCCAACAAGATGAAGTACAAGCCCGTGATGTTCGATACGACTGAGGCCACGCAGAGCGCCTTCTTGTCGGGTCGTTGCCAGGCGTATACAACGGATATGAGCGACTTAGCTGGTGCGCGTACTCGTGCCCGTAACCCCAATGATTACGTCATCTTGCCAGAAACCATTTCCAAGGAGCCTTTGGGACCCTCTGTTCGTCGTGGTGATGACGAATGGTTCCAGATTGTGCGTTGGTCGTTTTACGCGATGGTCGAAGCCGAAGAAAACGGCTTGACACGTGCCAACGTTGATCAGGCTCGCGCCACAAGCAAGAACCCGCAGATTATGCGTCTTGTTGGAACGGGCGATGACGCAGGTAAGCTTCTTGGCTTAGACAAAGATTGGTCTTATCGCATCATCAAGCAGGTCGGCAACTACGGAGAAAGTTGGACAGCGAACTTTGGTCCGAAGACGCCTCTTAACTTGCCGCGTGCATTGAACAATCTTTGGACAAATGGCGGCTTGATGTTTGCCCCGCCAATCCGCTAAATCGAACGATTTAGGTTGACGAAAAAGAGCCCCGCACAGTTGAAAAGCAATTTGTGCGGGAATTTCTTCTTTTGGTCTCCCTCTATAATGCCCACTCCCGTTGGATTGGAGTTTACTTTTTATGAAGGCGCAAGCACTGGCGCAAACAATCGGTGATGAAGCTTGGCGACGACGTGAATCAGCACGGCGCCGCAAGGAGTGGCTGATTCAAATTCTCGCGATTGTTGCTCTTGCCTTTATCGTTTATGCGCTTTCAGAAAACGTCACGCAAAACTTAGCGGCTCGCCATATTCGTAGTGGCTTTAAGTTTTTAGTCAATTCGGCTGGTTTTGATATCGGAGAATCTCTTTTCCCTTTCCAGTCAACTGATGCTATGTGGCATGCGTTTGTCATCGGCATGGCCAACACAATTCGGATTTCAATCTTCTCAATTATCACAGCGCTTGTTTTAGGCGTAATCGTTGGATTGATGCGCTTAGCCGAGCACCCCGTATGGCGCTTTTTAGGAACAGCGCACGTTGAGATTTATCGAAATATTCCTCTCATTATTCAGCTTTTTGCCATCTACCTTGTGATTACCGAATTGCTTCCGATGTCAACGAGCCCCTTGCATTTTGGGCAGTGGGCACTTTTGTCGAAAGCCGGTTTGCAGATTGCCGTTCCAAGTCAAGGAACCTTGGCGTTAGTGTTCTCTTTTGTCATCGCCATCCTCGTACTTTTCCTTGTGCGTGAGATGCTTCTAAGACGCTTAACAGAGCTTGTTGCAGGGCTTTTTGGTATTGGGGCAGGACTCATTGCTTTCTTGGCTACCTGGGTTGGATTTGGTTTTGTCGGTAGCTGGAGTAAGCCCTATATCGATGGCTTTGCAATCGAAGGGGGTGCGGCGTTAAGCCCAGAATTTTTGGCATTGTGGATTGGATTAACGCTTTTTACCTCAGCCTCAATCGCTGAAATCGTACGTGCGGGTGTTCTTGCTGTGCCGCGGGGTCAGTGGAATGGTGCGTTGTCACTGGGTATGACAAAGACGCAGGTCGTAAGTTACATCATTTTCCCGCAGTCCATGCGTTTGGCAATTCCGCCTTTGGCAAGCCAATTTATGAACTTGACGAAGAATTCGTCTCTTGCTGTTGTCATTGGCTACCCAGAGCTTGTTGCTGTTGGCAATATGTCAATTAATTCGACAGGGCAAGCGCTCGAAGTCATTGTCATCATTATGGCCGTGTACTTAGTCTTGAACTTAATTATTAGCGTGTGCATGAATGCATTGAATGCGCGCGTACTACGGGCGCCGCGATGATGATGACGAAAACTTACTCTTCGCGCGTTTGGAAGCTTTTGCACGACAAGCTTTTTTATTCTCGCTCGGCAACGGGGCTCACTGTTGTCGCGGGATTCCTTTTTAGCATCATCGCGTTTTACCTATTTAGTTGGGGCATCACGGATGCGGTCTTTCGCCCTGATGCACAGGCCTGTTATGCGGCGAGCGGCGCTTGCTGGGGCTTTGTTGCTGAGAAGTGGCGCCTCATTATCTTTGGACGCTTCCCCTATGAGATGCAGTGGCGACCGGCTATGGCTGTGATTGCCATTATTGCAATGCTTGTGGTTACCGCGTGGCCAAAACTTTGGACGCGGCAGGGTGCGAAGTGGATTTTTGCCGGTTGGGTTGCCGCATTTGCGATCTTTTTCACGCTAATGTACGGCGGTGTCTTTGGACTTGCGAAGGTTGATACCGATGGCTGGGGTGGTTTTCCGTTAACGGTGATTTTGACACTTCTCGGGATGACCCTGTCGATTCCGATTGGCATCGTTTTAGCGCTCGGAAGAAGAAGTAAATTACCGATAATTCATTGTCTTTCTATTGGCTATATTGAACTTGTGCGTGGTGTGCCACTCATTACGGTTCTTTTTGTCGCAAGCTTTGTTTTCCCGTTGTGGCTTCCTGCGGATGTGCGAATTGATCCATTTTGGCGCGTCGCGTGGGGCATTATTCTTTTCCAGTCGGCCTATATGGCCGAAACAGTGCGCGGCGGCTTACAGACCATTGCCAAGGGCCAATTTCTTGCTGCAGATTCCTTAGGGTTGTCTTACGTACAAAAGTACTGCTATGTGATTCTTCCACAGGCACTTGTGGCGATTATTCCAGCTTTCGTCAATAGTCTACTCTCGACCTTTATGGACACCTCTTTGGTGACCGTTGTTTCGATGTTTGACTTAACAGGAAGCCTTTCGCTTGCCCTCGGGGACGCAACGTGGCGAGACTTCTTTAGAGAGGGCTACATTTTTGTGGCTGCCATCTATTTCTTCTTTAGTTTCGTGATGAGTCGCTACAGTCAGTGGCTCGAAAAGTATCTTCAAGGCAATAAACAACGAGGTCGTTAATCGTGAGTGAATACGAATTTGTTTTCGAGCACCGGCTGCCGACTTCGCTAACAATAGAAAGTTTTGCATTGGCGCTACTTGAATTTGTCAGGCGTCCTCAAAACTACATCGAAGCGCTTGAGGATTGCGAAATTCTTGAGGAAACCTGCCAAGACGAGAAACGGATTTTTCGTCGCAAATTAAAGTTTCCAACCTTTTCTTTTGAAGACCGTGTGGTTCTCACGCAAAATGGAGAATTTATCGAAGAGGTTCCTGCTATCGCAGAGCTTCCTGCCTCTCGGTTTTCGATTTCTTTTGAGGCGCATTCCCAGGCGAGAAGCGAAGTTTTATTCACGTACCACGAGAAAGAAAAACTCGAGCTCCCGCAAAACATTAAAAATTTGCGCCAAGCCGCTTGGCTTGCAAAAGACAAAGCCCTGATGGGAAAACTTGAGGCACAATTCGGGTTAAGCTCAAACTAAAAAGAGCAACCGAAAAAGGAAACAGAGCCATGGGTAAACAAAAACGCCTGAGAAAAGAGCGAAGCCAAGAGGCGAATTTTGAGCAGTCCTTTGAAGCGCCGCGCCATCCAAAATGGTATTACACGGTCTATCGCTTGATGCTCGCTGTGATTGGTTGCATTGCCCTAACCTGTATTGCGGCTAGTTTAAGAGCTCTGTACTTACCAGATAGTCAGTCGGTCTGGCCTGCGCTCTTAACGATGCTCAGTTGGTTCTTTTGGATTTTCTACGTCTTCAAAATTAAGAAAATCAAAGACTAAAAAATCCTCCGAAGCAATGGGCCTCGGAGGAAAGTTTACTTTTCAAAGTTTCGTACTTTATTTATCTTCGCGAAAACTCATGATGGCATTCAAAAGGATGGCGCCGAACGTTGCCGTTCCGATGCCGCCAAGAGCAAAGCCACCTAAGTTCAGTGTGAAGTCGCCGCCGCCGAGAATCATCGTCACAGCCGCAACGATGAGGTTACGGTTCTTACCGAAATCAACTTGGTTGACAACCCAGATTCTGGCACCTGCCACAGCAATCAAACCGAAGACAACCACAGAGCAACCGCCAAGGACGGGCTGTGGAATTGTCTGAATCAAGGCACCAAATTTGGGCGAGAAACCTAAGATAATCGCAAAGATCGCGGCAATCACGAAAAGCAGTGTTGAGTAGACGCGGTTAGCGGCCATCACGCCGATGTTTTCACCGTACGTTGTCACGCCAGGACCGCCGACGCAACCTGCGCAGATTGTGGCCAAGCCATCGGCTAAGAAGGCGCGTCCCATATACGGGTCAAGGTTGCGACCTGTCATTGCAGTCACCGCTTTGATGTGACCCAAGTTCTCCGCCACAAGAATGATGACAACCGGAGCGATGAGAACAATGGCACTTAACTTAAAGACTGGGGTGTGAAACTGCGGAAGGCCTATCCAAGCGGCGTTAGCGATAACCGAGAAGTCGATTGGTTTTCCCAAACCCATACCGTTTGTGAGGATGGCATAGACGAGGTAGGCTAACGCTAGACCGGCAAGAATCAGAAGTTTTTGCATCAGGCCTCTCGTGTAGACCGCGACAAGGCCGACGCACAACACTGTAAAGAGCGCCATGCAGCATTCGAATGTTCCCGTACCGCAACCGTGAACGGCTGTCGGCGCAAGATTCAAGCCAATGACGGCAACCACCGAACCCGTGACAACAGGGGGCATCAACTTCTCAATCCAACGCACACCCGTAGACATCACGATAAGACCGATGATGACGTATAGGATGCCGCACACGACGATGCCGCCCAAGGCCACAGGAATGTTCGCATTAGCGCCTGAGCCTATGACGTAACCCGTGGCTGCACCAACCACACCAATAAAGCCGAAGGAGGAACCGAGGTAACTCGGAACACGTCCGCCGACGATGATAAAGAATAAAAGAGTACCGATGCCGCTCATTAACACAGCAACATTCGGATCAAAGCCCATCAAAATCGGGGCGAGAATTGTCGAACCGAACATAGCAACGACGTGTTGCATGCCCAAGGCGACCATTTGATTTGCGGGAAGGCGCTCATCAGGTGCGATGATGCCATCGGTTTTGAGCTTCCATTGCGGAAAGTAACCCATGATTTTTTTCTCCATGACTGAAGTCCACCTCGAACGACACTTTCGAGGGCCACTTACTGGGGCGGGATTTTATGGATGAATGTACGTAGAAGGAAAGTCTGAAGGCCGTTTTTTCTGCTTTTTATTAAATAAAACAAAAAAATTAGGTGATTTCCTTAGAAAAACAGCTCTCAGCTATTGCAAGAGAGGCCCGGAATAAGAGAAAATACGCCCCGATGTTTTCTTAAAGAATGTGTCCCTGATGCCGTGCGTGCAAAAGGGACGTTTTTATTATGTCTTAGTCGTCCCATGCCAGAGTCTCTTCTCGAATCCGAAGTGCGGCGTCGTCGCACATTCGCCATTATTTCTCACCCCGACGCGGGTAAAACGACATTGACGGAAAAACTACTGCTTTTCGGCGGAGCGATTCAATTAGCCGGTGCCGTTAAGGGCCGCAAGGCCGCGCGCCACGCTCGAAGCGACTGGATGGAAGTTGAGCAGCAGCGCGGAATTTCGGTGACGAGTTCTGTGATGCAGTTTGAGTACGAAGGTCACATCATCAATTTGCTTGATACGCCGGGGCACGAAGACTTCTCTGAAGATACGTACCGCGTTCTAACAGCGGTGGACTCGGCAGTGATGGTGATCGATGCGGCCAAAGGCGTTGAGGCGCAGACAATCAAATTACTCAATGTCTGCCGCATGAGAAAAACGCCGATTATCACCTTCATCAATAAGATGGATCGCGAGGTAAGAGACCCCTTAGATCTATTGGGTGAAATCGAAAGCATCTTAAAGTTATCGTGCGTTCCGATTACCTGGCCCATCGGTATGGGCAAGGCCTTTCGTGGTGTGTTTTCGCTTGAGAAAAACCATCTTGTCCGATTCGCTCCTGGACAGGCGAGACTCGCGAAAGAAACCGAATTAATCGAAGGATTGGATAATCCAAGACTCGATGAACTGTTTCCGATGGAAATGCCTGGAGTTCGTGAAGCCGTCGAACTCGTCCGAGGCGCAAGCGAACCCTTTAGCCTAGAGAAGTTTCTTGCTGGCGAGCAAAGTCCTGTTTTCTTCGGTTCGGGTATCAATAACTTTGGTGTTCAAGACGTTCTTGAAGCGCTGATGCGCTGGGCGCCCTCTCCCTTGGGCCGAGACGCTGGGGCGCGTCGCGTTGAGCCGACAGAAAAACCCTTTACGGGATTCGTGTTCAAGATTCAGGCCAACATGGATCCTAAGCACCGCGACCGTATTGCGTTCTTGCGCGTTTGCTCAGGAAAGTATGAACCTGGGATGAAAGTCGAACACGTGCGTCTTGAGCGCGAGATGAAAATCCAAAATGCGCTGACCTTTATGGCTAACGAACGTGTTCATATGCAAGAGGCCTACGCCGGAGACATCATTGGCATCTACAACCACGGGCAGTTGCACATTGGCGACACGTTAACTTCGGGCGAAAAGCTCGGGTTTACAGGGATTCCCTATTTTGCGCCAGAGCTTTTCCGCTCTGCTCGGGCTCGAGACCCTTTAAAGGGTAAACAACTCCATCAGGGTCTAAAGGAACTCGGCGAAGAGGGTGCAATTCAGGTGTTTGAAGGCGAATTTGGCAATCTCATGCTCGGTGCTGTGGGGCCGTTGCAATTTGAAATTGTGGCCCAACGCCTAGCAACCGAATATCGCGTCGATGCGATTTATGAAGCAACCGATGTATCGACAGCGCGCTGGCTTGTGTTCCCTGATGAGGAGACGCGAAAACTGTTTTGTAACGAACAGGCTGCACGCCTTGCAAAAGATTGCGAGGGAAATCTCTGCTATATGGCAACCTCGATCTACAATTTGCAGACCACAATGAAACATTGGCCAAAAGTCGAGTTTCGAACAACACGCGAACAGGGACAAAAGTTCGATTAGTCCAAGTCAAAATCGTTTGAAATGAAAGGGGTAAGTGTGATGAGCGCCTCCAGTTTTTCACAAATCCAACCAGCGGCTCCCGATCCGATTTTGGGAGTAACGGCGAAGTTTTTAGCCGATAAGAGAAAAGAAAAGGTCAACTTGGGCGTTGGCATTTATCTCGATGAAAACGGGAAAGCAGGGCCTCTTAAAGTTGTTAAGGAAGAGGAGTTGCTTCTTGCCCAAGAGGGTATCCCGAATACCTACCTTCCGATTCGAGGCCTTCCAAGCTATTGCGAATTAACGCAGAAGATGGTTTTTGGCGCTGATAGCGAAGTGGTGCAGTCGGGACGCGCCTGCACGGTGCAGTCTCTCGGCGGCACAGGCGCCATTAAACTGGGCACAGACTTTATGCGAAACGTCTACGGCACAACGCACGGCGCATCAAGTAACCCGACTTGGGGCAACCACGACGCAATTATGCGTTTAGCGGGAATGCAGGTAAAGAAGTATCGCTATTACGACGCTAAAAACTATGGCGTGGACTTTAAAGGCATGGTAGAAGACGTCAGCACGCTACCCGCTGGATCGATGCCGATTTTCCACTCGTGCTGCCACAACCCAACGGGATTTGATTTAACAATCGATCAGTGGAAGGTTCTGTTGGAGCTTTGCCAAGAAAAAGGACTTGTTCCTTTGCTTGATATGGCCTATCAGGGATTCCGTGATGGGCTTGAAGCGGACGCTGCATCGATTCGCTTGTTTGCCGAATCAAAGATGAACTTTTTAGTCTCGACTTCTTACTCAAAGAGCTTTGGTCTTTATTGCGAACGTGTTGGAGCCTTGACGGTTGTCACGCAAAATAAGAAAGAAGCCGATGCGATTGTGACGCAAATTGAAGCGTTGGCAAGAGCCAATTACTCCAATCCTGCCTCATTCGGAGGACGCGTTGTCGCTCGTGTGCTTTCGAATCCAGAAAAGCGTGCTCGTTGGGAAGAAGAGTTAACGCATATGCGTCAAAGAATTCGCTCCATGCGCGAGGCTCTCGCAAGCGAAATGGCGCGTATTGGTGCGAAGCGCGACTTTAGTTTTGTCACGCGCCAAGGCGGCATGTTCTCCTTTACAGGATTTACTCCTGAGCAGATGGATCGACTTGCCGAAGAATTTGGCATCTATGCGGTTCGTAACGGTCGCATTTGTATTTGTGGCTTAAATGAATCCAACGTTGCCTACGTTGCAAAGGCATTCGCTGCCGTTCTCTAGGTGGGAATTGAAAGGAGAAGAGCGATGCGCTCTTCTCCCTAAAAGAAGCGTTTAAAGCAGTTCCAAAAATTTCTTTAGCATTAAAGAGCGAGGCTCAACCGTATCGAGTCTTAAGTACTCGTGGTCTGTATGAAAGTCTCCGCCCGCGGGTCCACACCCATCAATAACAGGTGTTCCCATCAGAGCAAGGTTGTTTCCGTCGGAGGCTCCGCCTGCGTCAACAAACTCCGCGACAAATCCGACTTCCTCAGCGGCCTTAGAAATCTTTTCTGCAAGAGCTTTCGTTGCATCCGACAGAGGCATCGCGGGCTTGAACGTATTTTGCTCGAATGTTGTGACAACGTCTTCGCCCCAATTCTGTTCGGCTAAGGCGCGAAGTGCTTCTTTTTGTTTGAGCTGCTCTTCGTTTGTCCAATAGCGCGAGTCGAATTCCACATAGGCGTTTTCGGGGATGACGTTACTAACGGTACCTGCCTGGAAAATACCCGCTGTAATGGTCGAGCCTTTTTCGTAGTCGTTTAATTTGTCGGCTTCTAAAACAAAGCGAGAAGCGGCAAGCAACGCACTACGACCATCCTGAGGGTTATTGCCAGCGTGCGCGGCGCGTCCCAAGAATTTCACGGTATAAATCGAAATGCCTTTACGTGAACGCACGAGCGCCCCGTTTGGGCGCGCTGCTTCGCAGACGAGAGCGCAGGAGGATTTCTCGCCTAAAGAAGAGAGCCACGTATTAGAAAAAAGAGACCCTGTTTCTTCATCGGGGTTGTAAGCCACAGCAATGGAAAGACGATCAAGGTCTTCAGCTCGCGCGTGTTTCAGAGCGTAGAAAATCGAAAGGACTCCCGCTTTGCAATCAGCGCAGCCAGGGCCTCGCGCTAGAAAACCCTCGATGGAAAAGGGGCGTGCTGCCGCTGTCCCGTTAGGGAAAACCGTATCTAGGTGTGCGTTAAAAAGCACATCGTAATGATCGGCATTGGGTTTATTGGTGGCAAGAAGCCCTGAGCCGACACGAGGACCGAAATCGACGAGTTCACAATGAAAACCAATCGACTCGAAATGACGGAACATAATTTCGGCAGCCTTCGTCACACCTGCCGTATTGGCCGTGCCCGCATCGAGGTTGACGAGTTCACGGAGATCTTCGATGTATTGTTGAAGAAAAGACATAGCCAAACTCCTCTAATAAGGACGCCCGAAGTTTAGAATCACACCGCGCGAAACAACAGAGTCTGGTCGGAAAAAATGAAAATAAAAGCAGCTTTGTTTGATTTAGATGGAACACTCGTAGACACAATCCCCGATTTAACGTATGGGTTAAATCGGATGCTTGACGAAGTTTTTGGTAAGCCTCCTTTGACTGTTGCGGAAGTTTCCACAATGGTCGGTCAGGGTGTTATTGATTTAATGGAACGTGTTTTTCAAGCGCGAGGCATCGCCGTGAGCAAAGCACGCATTGATCAGGCTATCGATATCTATTGCGGCATTATGGTCGAATCGGGAAGCTCGCATAGCGAGGTTTTCGGCGATGTTTTCGCAAGTCTTACGCGGCTTCGTCAAATGGGCTTGTTGTTGGCGATTGTCACCAATAAGCCTAAGAGCATGACCCAAGCAATTGTGAAAGAAAAGGGTCTTGCGCCATACGTGGACGTCGTTATTGCCGCAGGAGACGCACCGACAGTAAAGCCTGCTCCAGAAATGCTTTGGCTTGCCTGCGAAAAACTTGGTGTGGATTTTAAGAGCGCTGTGATGGTTGGCGATAGCGCTAATGATGCGCTTGCGGCGAGAAATGCCGGAATCCCTGTGTACCTTGTCACCACAGGCTATAACGGAGAAGACCCCATTGGTGTTTGGGCGCAAAAAGAGGGCATCACATCAGTTTACGATAGCATCAGCGCTATCACAGAGGCGATTCTTAGTCACGCGGCAGATTCGTGCGACGCCGAAAATGCATCGAAGAACCAAGACGGTCTTTGCGAATAACGCGCCCCGTTGCTTTTAAGGATTCTTCAAGCACAGACAAAGGGACGGACTCTTTTTCCGCATCGGCTTTTTTGCGATACAGGCGGTAGTCCTTTCTTGCTCGTTCTGGTGTGACATTGGGCATCAGAACGTTACAGCCCGCCAATACGCCGAGAACGCGTCCGTTTGGGATAAGCACCTCGAGAGCCGTCGCGGCGGCCATATTGCATGTCGGGAAAAGAAGACGCGTCACTGAAAGCATATTTAGCGTGCGAGACAAAAGTAAATCACGCTCGAGCATGCCTTCGCCTACCATGTCGCCGCCTTCGCTTTCAATGTAGGGGCCCATCCCAAACATATCGGGATCAATTGCCTCGAAGCTTCGAAGGTCAGAAACGAGATCTTCAATGGTTTGCCCTGGAATCCCAATCATGACGCCCGTGCCAATTTGGTAGCCAGCGCTTCGTAAATCGCCAAGAGCAAGATAACGCTCAATTAACTTCTTTCTTCTTTTTCCAGCGCCGTGAATGCGATTAAAGAGTGCTGGGTTACTTGTCTCAAGGCGCAGTAGGTAACGTAACGCAGTGCGATTGCCGCTCGCCTTGGCCCAACGCTCATAGGTTTCAATCGGTTGCTCGCCAAATGAAAGCGTCATCCCGCAACCGTCTTTCATTCCCATCGATAGACTTAAGGCGTGAATGCCTCTTAAAGCTTCGCAGATAAAATCGACGAACTTTTCGTCTGTGCGCTCTCCACTTTGTAGGGCAACGGAGCGGTAACCCGCTTCAAAGCTTTTCTTTGCGGCCTGAAGAATTTCTTCTTGACTTAACGTAAAGCGCGTGAGTGACTCGTTATGCTTTCGGATGCCACAATACCGGCAGTCGTAGACACAGACGTTACTCACTTCAATTAAGCCACGCATATAGATGTTGTTGCCAAGAACAGCTGTTGTTCTATTAAAGGCCTCTTTATAAAGGGCTTGGCACTCCGTTTTCTCTTCTAAGGAAAGCAAAAGGGCAAGCTCTTTATCGCTAAAGCGCTCTTTTTTAAGTAACGCAGAAAGTGCCGTAGACGCCATAGGCTAGCCTTTGAGTTTTTTGAGTTCTTCGTTATAGGCAGCTAGAGCTTCGGGGTGAAGTTCAAGCGCACGAACGAGGACGCCTTGCAAAAAGCTAATGGCAATGCCGTAATTTGTCATGGGAACGCCTTGCTCCTTTGCGGCATATAAGCGAGCGAGCATATGCCGTCGCGTCACAACACAACCGCCGCACTGAAGGATGATTTTGTAGCCGCGTAGGTCATCGGGAAAGTCTTTTCCAACAACAACGTCGGTCTCAAGAGCGCCTCCGACTTTTTCTGCTAGCCAGCGAGGGATTTTCTTTCTTCCGATGTCATCGGGTTGCGGGTGGTGTGAACACGTTTCGCAAATCATCACCTTGTCGCCAGGGGTAAGAAAGTTAAGAGTTGCCGCTCCCCGAGCGAGTTCAATCAAGTCTGATTTCATCACAGACATTTCAATCGAAAATGTTGTGACAGGAATCGACGCAGGAACAACGCTAACGACTTTTTTCACCACTTGGCTATCGGTAATGACAAAAGCCGGGGGTGTTTTTTCGTTGGCAAGGGCTTCAGCTAAACGGTCTTCGCGCACAACGAGGCACTTGGCATCGGCATCAAGGATTGAACGAATCGCTTGCACCTGAGGAAGAATAAGACGCCCCTTGGGAGCTCCTGTATCAATTGGCGTGACAAGAATGATCGTGTCGCCCGGATGCACGAGACCCGAAAGAAACTCAGGCGTTGGTTCGATTTTCTCCGAAAGAAGTTTCACCATTTGGCTTCGAAGTTCTTCGATGCCTAAATTGTCTTTTGCCGAAACTTCGTTATAAGAAATCGCTTCACGTAAAAGCGCTTGTTTTAGCTCTGCACTGATCGCCTCATCGTCTGTTTTGTTAAAAACAAGAAGACTCGGTATCGCTTTTTCTTTTGCTAGGTTAAGTAGTTCTCGTTCTTTACGTCCAAAGCTATTGGGTGTTGTTACGATAAGCGCCAAATCAACCCAAGAAAAGATTGATTTTGCTCGTGCGACACGCTGAAGTCCCAACTGCCCGACATCATCGACCCCAGGGGTGTCGATAAACACCACTGGCCCTAAGGGAGCAAATTCAGCTGCCTTTTCGACAGCATCTGTTGTGGTGCCAGCGACATCACTGACAATCGATATCGACTGGTGCGTGAGCGCATTCATTAAGGAAGATTTTCCTGCATTTCTTTTCCCAAAAAGACCAATGTGCAAGCGCAGGCCCTTGGGGGTTTCTGTGCGGGAAAGAATTTTTATCGTGGAGTTAGCCATAATTCGTGCCCTCCAAAAATGACGCATCGTTTTCTTATCGATGCAATCTTACATATCGGCTTCTTTTAGCGGCTTACGTAATTGAGCTCGTACGTTATCCATTCCAGAATAAAACGCCTTCATCATTACAAGGCCTAAGAATTTTCCAGTTTCTGTGACAATCAAGTGATCTTTATTTTGGGGATCATCTTTGATAGCGCCAACACAACGCAGGGCAAGCAGCTCTTTAAAGAGAGCCGTATCAAGATTGGCGTGATAGACGTCTCTAAAGTACTTACGCGATAGACGTCCTGAGAAAACGCCAAGCATTAGGCGGTATTGCAATACGGCGTGCTTATCAAAGAGGCGCTGTCGTTCGACACCTGTTTTTCCAGCAGCAATGCGCTCGCCGTAGCGCCGCAAGCTAAAGGTGTTGACGTAAAGATTGTTATTTAAGAAGCTAAAGGCGCCCGACCCTACACCGAGGTACTCATCGTTATCGACAACGTACTCGTCGATGCCTTCGTCGTGCGTGCGCCCGAACGTCCAACTCGTTAGCTGACGGTAGTGGTTTCCGAGCGTGTTCATAATGACGCGGTACTGATCGGCAAGCTCGTCGCCTTTGGCAGCAATCGTTCCTTTAACGCTCTTTTTCGTTTGGCTTGTCACCATCAAAGGATACGTTGTGATTTGCCGCGGATTAAGTTTTAAGAGAAGCTCCATATCGCGCTCAAGCATCTGAAGGCTTTGTCCACGGAAGCCGAAAATCATATCGATATTGGTCGTCGGAAAGAGTTCAAGAGCTTGGGCTAAGCGATCGTAAATCAAAGCGCCAGAACCGAATTTATCGTAGCGTTCGGTGAGCTTAAGAATGGAATCGTCAAAGCTTTGTACGCCGATACTCATGCGATCGACAAGACCTTTGAGCCGCCGAAATGAGGGCTCGGCAATCTGCAGAGGATCGGTTTCGCAAGAAACTTCTTTAATTGAAGGAAAGAGTTTCTTCGCGTGTTCAAGCGTTTGAATTAACTCTTCTTCGATAATTGTTGTCGTGCCACCACCGACGTAAAGGCCTGTGAAGTCGTAACCCAAGGCCTTCACATAATCCATCTCTTTGCGTAGATTAATAAAGTAGGCACGCGCGGTATGTTCCTTAAAAAGGAAGCGGTGAAATGTGCAGTACGAGCAAAGTGTTTTGCAAAAGGGCACGTGCATATAAAGCATGTACTTGTGCCCATCGACGGGAGCTGGAGGCGTATCGAGAATCACCGGGTCGCACGTTAAGTAGCGCCCAATATAAAAGTCCATCACACGGTCTGTGAGATGAATTGCCCAATTGGGAAGTAGTTTTCCAATATCCTTTTTTGCTCCAGCTTCGCCCATATCGTCCCTATTTATGAATAGCGTACATCGCCTCGATTTCGTCGTGGAACTTCTTGGTTAACGGTCCACGCTTAATCTTTAATGTCGGCGTTAATAAGCCATTTTCAATTGTCCAGGGTTCAAATGAAACCACCACATTGCGTGGTAAAGCGTAATGTGGGAACCCTGCTGCGGCAATTTTGGCACGACGCATAATAGCCGCTCGGACGACAGGTTGCTTGTAAGCTTCAGGGTCTCTTGGATCAATATTGTATTTTTTGGCAAATTCGGCCCATTCTTTTTCATCAACAACAGTCAGGAACGTGATGTAAGGGCGATCTTCACCGATTACGCAAGTCTGAGTAAATAAGGGGTCGGCTTCCAAGGCGTTTTCAAGGTCAACGGGTGGGACTTTTTCGCCTGTGCTTGTGACGATAATTTCCTTAATACGTCCGCGAATGCGAAGTTGCCCGTATTGGTCGACTTCGCCAACGTCACCCGTGCAAAGCCAGCCATCGCGAAGAATTTGTTTGGTTTCTTCTGGGCGATGCCAGTAGCCGAGCATCACGCTGGGGGACTGAATCTGAATTTCCTTTGTCACGGGATCCAAGCGCAATTTCACTTCAGGAATCGGGTTGCCGACCGTGCGCGGGTCATTGAGGCTTTTTGTGTTAACAGAAATCACGGGGGAACACTCTGTCATGCCGTAGCCTTGAACAATGTGTAGCCCCAAACCACAAAAGAGTTTGGCCACCGGGGCACTAAGAGCAGCGCCGCCTGCGATAGCGAGGTCAAGCCTTCCGCCAAAAGCGCCAAGAATCTTGGGGGCGACGACTTTTCGTAACATCGGGGCAAGGATTCGATCGAAAGGCGCAAGCCACGAGAAAGGCACGGGCATCTTGTTGTCGCGGCAGTGATTTCTCCAGCCCGAATCCACGCACAAATTAAAGACAAGGCGTGTTAAGAAAGGCGCCTTACGGATGGTATCCATAATCTTCGAATAGATTCGCTCGTAAATGCGGGGAACAGAAATGAGCATATGAGGGCGAATGATTTTGAAGTCTTCACCAAGTAAAGCAATCGAGCGCGTAAATGTTACTGTAAGTGCAAGTCCAAGCGGTAAGTAGTAGCCCGTCGTGCGTTCAAACGTGTGAGAGAGCGGCAGAAACGAAAGAAGGTGAAACTCTGGACGAAGCACATCGGTAATGGTTTCACTGGAATCAACAATGTTCGAAACAATGTTGGCGTGAGTGAGCATCACACCTTTGGGGTTGCCTGTCGTTCCCGAGGTGTAAACGATGGCAGCAAGGTCTTCTGGCTTTGGCCCGTTAGGTAAATCGCTATCCGCGATGCTTTCTGCCTTTTTGAGCCAATCCTTAAGACCAATAACGGGAATTGCGCCTTGTTTTTCGGGAGTTTCTTCATCCGTGACGATGATAAGTTTTAAGTCGCCAAGTGCAATGCCAGTGCGCTCGATGGCTTCCCAGCGTTCAAGCTTATTGGTGACAAAAAGCGAAGCGCCACTATCGTTTAAAAGATACGCCGATGATTTCGGGGTATCAATCGCATGCATCGGAACAGGTGTTAAGGCATTGGCAAGAGTGGCCTGATCGATTAATACGGCGTTAACGGAATTGCCAAGCAAAATGCCAACACGAGCGCCGCGTTCGAGCTTCGTTGCAACGAGGGCTTTACGCCAAAGTTGAATATTTTCGTCGAGCCACTTGTAAGAATAGTCAACCCAGCGATTTGAAGCGCGATCAAATTGCTGAAGGGCCGTTTTCTCAGGGACTTGTTTTGCACGGAAGGGAACAAATTCCGAGAGAACGTGGCAGTTATCACGTAATTCACTAAGCAATTTGACGGCAGAAGAGGATTTTTCCATAACAATCTATAAAAGAGAAAAAGGATTGGCTTTTGTTCTTTTTAGGAAAGCCAAAGCAAGAGGCAGGTTCAATTTGGATAGGCAGTCTACAGCGAAACGACAGATTTGGAATCAGAAAAACGGATGAAGTAAAGAGCCCTAAGGGAGCGCAACGGGAGCGTTTGGTTGAGGAGAAACCTTCCCTAAAATTTCCGTTAAGGTCTTTTTGTCGGGCTTTCCAAACATGTATTGCGCTGTGTTTGCTGCCACGTGTTTCACGTAGCCGCGTGTCTCCGTAAAGGGAATGGTTTCAGCAAAAATTGCCCCATCAACGGTCCTTTTTAGGCGAGACCTCCAAAGAACGGCACGGCTTGGCCCTGCGTTATATCCAGCACAACTTAGAGGAATGGAGCCTTCGAAATTGTCGCTTACAAGCTTTAAGTACTGCGCTCCAATGACAAGATTGGTATCGAGCTTCGTAAGCGCATCATCTTGATAATTCTTGAGTGCTAATTTTTTGGCAACCCAGCGAGCTGTTCGTGGCATCACTTGCATTAGACCTAGTGCACCAACAGAACTTTTTGCCGTTGAAATAAAGCGCGATTCTTGGCGAATGAGACCAAAAAGCCAATCCTCAGAAAGCCCAGCGACACGGGCGGCTTCTCTGACGGCCTTTTCGTGCGCTTTCGGGTAGACCAGATTGCGAACAAGCACTCCCGTTGACGCTGACGTGTTGATAGCGCGGTGCGTAAGCCCTATATCCAACGCAAATTGCGCCAGTTCTAGCCTCTCGCGCTTTCCCATTGTGCGCATCGCCCAGGCCCATTCACGGTTTCCTTCATAAAAAAGGTCGAGTGCATAAAAGCGACGCGCCCTTTCGATATGGGGATTCGAGTCAAAAGAGGCTTTTTTCTCCGCGGTTAGAGGCGGATTAAGAGTAATCATCCCTTTTTCATAGGGAAGATTTAACGCATCTCGCGCAAGGAGTCCGTAAAAAGATTGTTCGTGAGAAATCTTTTTGTAAAGCTCTTTCGCTTGCGTTTTTCTTTTTGTTGCCCAAAGGGCTCGCGCCTTCCAATAAACCCAGGTGGAGTCTTTTGCGATGGAAGTCGGTAGCTGCCCGATGGTTTTAAGAACAAGAGGCCAATTCATTTCGCGAAGATAGGCGCGCACATGCCAGGATAAAACAGCATCGCGATTGACCAGTATCGGCAAGGAGCGAAGTGCGTTTCCTGCTCTCTGATAGTAGCGCGGCGCTTTTTTATCGTGATTGAGAGCGGCTTGATAGGCAATATGGCCCCACATCAGAGTGCGGGTTGCAGCATCGAGCCGAGCCGAGGCACTTCCTGCGATGAGAGAGGCAGCTTGTGTGTCAGACCGGGCAATGGCAATTGCAGCCACAGCTAATTGACGAGATGCGACGCGAGAAAGGCGTTTTTTATTTTTCGCATACCAATTCTTGGGATTGGCTAAAACAGTTTTAAGCGCACTCGCTTGAACAGGAAGCGTAGTCGATGCTGGAGAATTCAAGAATTCTTTGGCTAAGCGAATTTTGTTTTTCTGTAAAAGGATGAGTAGATAGTCCCAAGACCACTTTGGAGAGGCTGCGAGTGTCGCAGAAACAAGCCTTTGACAGGCCCTTTCTTGAAGAATTGGACTTGCAACAATTGTTTTTTTCGCATCATCGAGTGCTTTCTTTGTGTTTTTCGTGCGCAACGTGATTGCCGCCCGTAGGCAACGTAAATCGGCTTCTGAAGCCTGCCAAGTAAGCTTTGCCCAACGTGCCTCAAAGTTTTTTACATCGTCGTTAAGTCCGTAAAAGCGAGCGAGTTCCCCTTGGGCGCGCTCGCCGACGTATTGGTCAGCGTGCGCTGTGGCAAAGTGGCTTAGCTCAGATAAAACAGATGGATTCGCCTTTCCATTTTTGAGTTGCAGTAGATAATTCCAAAGTTCGACATACCCGTAAAGGGGATGACCTTTGGTTTGTTGCGAAAGCTCCTTTAACGCCTCAGGGTGGTTCTTTCTGAAAGCCGTACGAGCCGATAAGAACGCACTATCGGCAATTAAAGCCTGACGCGTGTCGCTACCAAGTAGGCGAGAGGGAACGGGTTCATCGATGGCGTCTTCGGCTTCAAAAGAGACTTCAGGCGCGGCTTCGCTTACAGCTTCGGGCGCTTCTTTTTCTTCGGTTTCTTCTTGGGCTAGGGCTTCAAGGCGCGCGGGTGTTTCTTCAAGCGCTCGAGCGGCAAAAGCGTTGTTTATGAGACAAAAAGCTCCTAGGCCAACCAAGGTCAAGCGAACAAAAGCGCAAAACGTGGGAGAATGCGGAGTCACGCAGAAATCCCCAATAGTTTGTGAAACACGGTTAGCTATGATAACAGCGCCCACAAAAAATGAATTAAGAAAGCTCTTTCTCATGCGAAGAGAAAGACTGATGCGCGATCATCCCGAATACCAACAGGCGATGAATACAGCTCTTGTTGATTGGCTTAACGCGCAGCAGGGCCATGTTGTTGGCTCGTATTGGCCATTTCGCGCTGAACCCGATATTTCAAGCGCCATTCGAAAGTGGCTTAGCGCCAGCACCTCTCGAGAAGCCGCATTACCTGTTATCGATGATAAAGCAACAGGGTTGATGCACTACGCAAAATGGAGCCCTGCGAGCCCTATGCATATTGGGCCCTACGGAATTGCTATTCCCAAAGACGATGTAAAGATAACGCCTGAGATTATCCTTTTACCCTGTTTAGCCTTTAATAGTAAAGGCGTGCGCTTAGGATCAGGCGCTGGCTTTTATGACCGCTATTTAGCGAAAAGAAAAGAAGAGAAGAAGTCCGTTATTTCTGTTGCGATTGCTTTTGAAAAGTTGCGTTGTGATGATTTGGTTGCAGAAGCGCACGACAAATTGTTTGATTGGATTCTCACAGAAGCTGGTATTCGCCCTGTTGGCGTTTAATAGGTTTTTAGCAATGAACGAAAAGCAAAAGAAGTCAATCTTTCTAATCGGCATGATGGCTAGCGGCAAAAGCACTGTCGGTAAAGAGCTGGCAAAAATGCTAAATTGGGAATTCTTTGATATGGATGACGTGATTGTCGCCGAGCAGGGGAAAAGCATTTCTGAGATTTTTAAAACAGAAGGCGAAGCGGCATTTCGCTTCTATGAAACCCAGGCGACGGCACAATTTACGCAAAAAGAAGGTGTCGTTCTTGCTATGGGTGGCGGTGCCCCGATGTTTGAAGTCAACCATAAGCTTCTTGCAAGAGGCTTTGTTGTCCAGCTGTCAGTTCGGGTTTCTGACGTTATCGAAAGAACAAAAAATGACACGACGCGTCCCTTACTTCAGGCAGCGAATCCCGTCCAACGCGTGCGAGAGCTTCTGATTGAAAGAGCTCCTATCTATGATGCCGTTAGCGATATGAAGGTCAGTGTCACGCGAAAGAGCCCGCATGAGATTGCGCAAGAGGTTCTAGAGCAAGACCGTGTTAAAGAAATCGTCGCATACGTTACGGCACGAAAAGGAAAACAATGATTCAATACGAAGTTCAATTGAAAGATCGCTCCTACCCAATATGGATTGGAGAAGGCGTGCTCGAAAGTGCTGGAAAAGAGATAGCTCCTCTTAAACCAACGCGCGTCTTAATCGTCACCAATGAGACGATTGCGCCTCTTTACGAAAGGCCGGTTCTTGAAAGCCTTAAAAAGCATCTACCTGAAGTTCCTATCGCCACCTGCGTATTGCCTGACGGGGAAGAATTCAAAAACATGGCAGGGATTGAAAAAATCCTTGATGCTGCGCATGCGCTTGGAGCCGATCGTGCCAGTGTTTTCGTTGCCTTGGGCGGTGGCGTCGTGGGCGATATGGCAGGATTTGCCGCAAGCCTTTGGATGCGAGGCATTCGCTTTGTTCAAATACCGACGACGCTTCTCGCGCAAGTCGATAGCTCGGTGGGCGGGAAAACAGGCGTTAATTTACCGTATGGAAAAAATCTGATTGGGGCATTTCATCAACCAAAACTTGTCTTGATCGATCCAACAGTTTTAAAGACATTGCCTGCTCGTGAAATTAGTGCTGGACTCGGTGAGGTTATTAAGTACGGCATCCTTGGTGATAAAGAGTTCTTTTCCCGACTCGAAAAGGAAATGCCCAAACTTCGAGCGCTTGATTTAATGGCGCTTGAAGAAGTGATTGCGCATTGTTGCGATATGAAGGCTCGTGTTGTTCGAGACGATGAAAAAGAGCATGGCATTCGAGCGCTTCTCAATCTCGGGCACACCTTTGCGCATGCGATAGAAAAAATCACGGGTTACGGACACTGGTTGCACGGAGAAGCCGTGGGGGCAGGAATGGTGATGGCAGCTGCCTTATCTCGTCAATTGGGATTCTTATCTGAAGCCGAAGAAAAGCGAATCGAGCGCGTTGTAAAAGCCGCTGGGCTACCTGTGCGCGTTACCGGAATTCACGCAAGCGAAGCGCTGCGCGTGATGCATGGCGATAAAAAAGTTCGGGGTAACGACTTACGCTTTGTTCTTATCCACGCTATTGGGTCAAGTGCAACGCAAACAGTCGATGAAGACTCTGTGCGCCGCACGATGACCGAATTCGGTTGGAACTAAGCGTTAGCCTGCTAACCAGCGTTTTCCTTTCTCGGTGAGTTCTTTACACTGACAGGAAACTCCCTTTTGTCCGGGAAGAATTCTTCCGACGACGTCGAATTCTTTTGTCCCGCGTAGGACAGTGAATTCGACTATGTCGTCGGCTTTCTTTTCTTCTAAGTAAGACTCAAGGGTTGGCCCCTTACATTTTTGCCCAAGGCCCAAAAGCACATCGCCAGAGGAGATGCCGAGATCTTCGGCTGTCTCAAGGGCGTAAACAATGTCAACACGGTATCCGTTATCGACTTCTTCTCCCTTTAGCCCGAGAAGTTTTCTTATTAAAGGAAGTTCTTTTGTTTTAAGCGTGATGCCATAAGAACGTAAAGCGGCCTTGTAGTCGGGAGTTTCGTAGGTGCGCGTAAGCTGGTCAACAAAGTCGAATAGAAAAAGTTTCGTGCTCTTCTTAATTGCCCACACGAAATCATCATAAATGAGACCCTTATAGTGTTTAGAGGTAACGTAGTCTTTCCAAAGAAGCCGCATTACGTCGTCTAACGAGTGTTTGGGCGCATCTTCTCGAATCTTCGCGTCAAGCATGAGAGCGGCAAGAGCGCCCTGAACGTAATACGAGACCTTCGCGTTTGGCCGATTCGATGTGGGTTTGTAGTACTTAATCCACGCATCAAAACTGGCCTCTAAAAGCGTTTGTATGTTGATAGCGTTTGTAGAAAGGACACTCGTGAGATCGTTACCAATGAGCGAGAGGAATTCCTTGAGATTAATTAATCCCGTGCGAATAAGAAAGAGCGACTCATAATAGTTTGTAAAGCCCTCGAATAACCAAAGGAGTTGCGTTGGAACGGCTTTTGAAAAGTCGCAATGGACGTATTCGCTTGGCTGAATGCGTTTGACAAACCACGTGTGAAAGTATTCGTGCGCAAAGAGTCCTAGGAGACGAATGTAGTCCTTGCGTTTTGTTTTGCTCTCAAGACAAGGGAAACATCTTTTTGGAATTGCAAGAGCCGAGCTTGCGCGATGTTCGAGGCCTCCGAAATCATCTTTTGTAGCGTTCACGAGAAAGGTATACGAACTGACGGGACTTTTATGCGTTTCTGGCTCAAAAAAGTCAATTTCTTTTGTGCAGATTTTTTTAATGTCAGCGACAAGTTTCTTGCAATCAAGGTCATTGGGTGCGTTTGCAATACAGATGCTGTGACGAACGCCATAAACTGAAAACCGTAGCCTCAAAAACTTTCCGAGTTCAAATGGCGAATCGATGAGTTCGTCGTAATTGCGCGCCACAAAAGTGTCGTCGTGAAAGAGGTTCTCACGATTTGGGGTTCCTTTTGGAAGGCTTGTAGCGATTTTCCAATTTTTCCCGAGAGGCTCTTTGATATTGCCAAGGTAAATCTCGTGGGCTTCGTTTTCTCGCCCCACGACGCTCATCAAAATCGACCCAGGATTAAAGAAGCCGCGAAACTGATCAAGATAAGCAGCTCGTACAGAGGAGTCGAAAGCCCACACGGTGTAAATCACAAAAAAGTAGGCATCCTCCGCGATAATCCAATCCGAAGGGACGCGAATTTCCCATAAAGAGAGGTCTTTTTTGACAATCGGGACTTCTTCCCCATCAAGAGAGGCAACTTCACAGTAAATGTTTGCGGCGAAGTCTCGAATGAGATACGAACCCGAAATCCATGTCGGTAGCCTCAGATAAACAGGCCCACTTTTTTGTGCCTTAAATGACATGGTAACGGTAAAAAGATGCGCTTTTGCATCAGTTGGTCGAACGTTATAAAGAATCATAGGGCCTCCGAATGTCTGATAGGCACGATAACGCGTTTTGCCATATTTAGGGAGCAAAAAGAAAAAACTACAAAAACTTGTGGTTGGTTCTTTCACTATTGACAAGCCAAAAAACATTGACAATAATTCGCCCCCTCGCTTCTGAAGAGGT
>CAVAQL010000002.1:0-32887 GCA_963590825.1 Bacteroides caccae
TCTTCGCATCAGGCTTGGTCCTTTATTGGTTAACCAATAACGTTCTTTCGATTGCGCAGCAGTGGTTTGTTAATCGCCAGATTGCTAGCGAAAGAGCTCGTCGTATTGCAGCGGCAAACGAAAAGGAAGTTTTCCCTGACAAGAGTAAAGTCGCAAAGAAGGTAAAGAAATAGCGGATTTCTTAGCCGGAAACGAATAGCCCTGTCTAAGAGATTGGACGGGGCTTTTCTTAAGGTAAATCCGTGGGTTTCTTTTGATTTAGGCGGTTTCTTCTGAGGTGCATCGCTAGAGGGATTGGCCAAAGCCAAGCGCTGATAAACCACAAAAAAAGCCATCGCATAGACAAGGTGCAACGGTCGCTATCTTTGGAGATAAAAAAGACGCTCAGAGCTCCAGCGACAATCCACAGGAGAAGCCCTCCGTAGACGGCAACGCGCGCTTCATAGGTGTCCCCTACTGCGCCTGCTAGAAAGGCACTGATTGGAACTGAGACAAGGACAGCAACGCAAACGCCAACAAGTGGTGCTCCAAAGTATCGAGAGGGTCCCTTAAGCGACATAGTTAATCCAAAAAGAGAGGAAACAAGGCTTATCTTAGTAGAATTCACTGTTTCTGAGAAATGTGTTGGTTGGAAAAGAAAAAATGCAAGAGAAATCAGAACCGATTGTGGCAAGAGCGACCGCCGCTGGACGAGGCGGCATTGGGATTGTGCGCGTTTCAGGCGAAGACAACGATATTTCCTTTATTTCTAAGGCTCTTTTTGAGAATAAATCCTTAGAGCCACGGCATGCACATCTTGCTGAAATCAAAGATAGCGCAGGAAATCTCATTGATCAGGCGATTGTTCTACTCTTCCCTGCCCCACACTCGTATACAGCCGAGACGGTTCTCGAGATTCAAGCGCATGGGGGATTAATCGTTGTTGAGCGGATTATTAAACGGATTCTCGAAGTAGGATCTTCTGTTGGCGTTCGCATTGCTCGGCCTGGAGAGTTCACTGAAAGAGCTTTTTTAAACGGACGAATTGATTTAGCGCAAGCTGAGGCCGTGGCCGATTTAATCGACGCCGGGAGCGAAGCGGCAGCTCGAGCCGCTTCTCGCTCGCTACAAGGCGTTTTTTCTAAGGAAATTCAGGAGTTAAACAACGAGTTGCTCTCTCTTCGAACCTATGTGGAGGCAACGCTAGACTTTCCTGAGGAAGAAGTGGATTTCATTGAAAAAGGAAATATTCGCCAAAACGTCTCGCTTCTTCTTGAGCGTCTTGAGAGGATTAACAAAGCCGCAATGCGCGGAAAAACGCTACGAGACGGGCTCAATGTAGTTTTAGTTGGAGAGCCTAATGTCGGAAAAAGCTCTCTTATGAATGCGCTTGCTGGTCGCGATATTTCCATTGTTACCGAAGTTGCAGGAACAACGCGCGATCGCATTGAGTGCGAGATTGTGTTAGATGGACTTTTACTTAAGCTAACGGATACCGCAGGATTGCGGGAAACCAAAGATGTTGTTGAATCCTTGGGCGTTCAAAGGGCAAAAGAGGCGGTGGAATCCGCCGATGTTGTGATTTTCCTAAAAGATGCCTCGGTAGAAAAAGTGGTTGAAAATCAAAGGGAAAAAGACTTTTTAGTCGGTCATATCCGTAGCGGCGTGACGTATTTAAATGTTGTCAACAAGATTGATTTATGCCCAGAAACCCCCTCTTTTAAGGATGGAGAGATTGCAATTTCAGCAAAGACTGGGGCCGGCATCGATACCCTGATTCAAAGACTGAAAGCCTTGGCTGGCACTGAAAGTAGCGAAGGAGACTTTCTTGCGAGAACTCGCCATCTAGAGTGTCTAGCTCGGGCCAAGGCAAGTTTGGAGAGCGTGAGCCTTAATCTTCAAACAATGAATCTAGAACTCGCGGCAGAAGAGATGCGTTTGGCGGGCAATGCCTTAGGCGAGATTGTTGGAGAAACGTTGCCCGATGACATCCTCGGGCGAATCTTCTCGACTTTCTGTATTGGGAAATAATCTCGATAGCGCATCTCCCCTCTTCTTTGGTTAGAGCTGAGGCTACCCAAAAAGCCGAATGTTTCACGTGAAACAATGCATGGGGTTTTTGGTCGCTATAAGAGAGGTCGGTAACTAAAGTCATAGCCGTGTGTGAAATGCCTTATCTTGGCGTTTCCTAAAAAGCCGTAACGTCCTATAGCGGAAAAATGCCAAGAAGTTAGGCTGGTATCGATCTAGCCTATTAGAATGTCACCTACTTAAAAATCAGACCTGAATGTTTCACGTGAAACAATAGAAAATGCAAAGCATGGGATTATTTGATGTCATCGTCATCGGCTGTGGTCATGCGGGGGCTGAAGCTTGCCTTGCCGCAGCACGGATGGGTGCCAAAACACTTCTAATTACACAAAACATTGACACGATTGGTGAGTTGTCATGCAATCCATCTATTGGTGGAATTGGTAAAGGACATCTTGTTAAAGAGCTCGATGCCATGGGCGGCGCTATGGGCGCCGTGACAGATGCTTCGGGAATTCAGTTTCGCATCCTTAATGCATCGAAGGGACCTGCGGTTAGAGCAACGCGTGCGCAAATCGATCGCGCTATTTATAAGCAGGTTATGCGTTCCCGTATCGAAAAACAAAAGAATTTACTCGTTGTTCAACAATCGATTGATGATATTTTGGTTGAAAATAACCATGTTACGGGTGTGCGTACAAAAATTGGTGTTGAATTTGGTGCCAAAGCGGTTGTGCTTTGTGCGGGAACGTTCTTAAACGGACTTGTTCATGTTGGCTTGGAGCATTACCCAGCGGGCCGTGTTGCTAACCCCCCTAGCCTACGCTTAGCTAAGCGCTTAGAAGAGCTCGGATTGCCTAAGGGGCGTCTTAAGACAGGGACTCCCGCACGAATTGACGGGCGCTCGATTGATTTTTCAAAATGCATTGAACAGCCAGGCGATTTAGAACCCGTCCCCTCCTTTTCATTGATGGAACCTGGTATTGAGCATCCAAGACAGGTTTCTTGTTGGATTACGCATACAAATAAAAAGATGCATGAGATTATCATGAATAATCTAGACCGCTCTCCTTTGTATGCAGGTGTTATTGAGGGAATTGGGCCGCGTTATTGCCCATCGATTGAAGATAAGATTCATCGCTTCAAAGGAAAAGATTCACACCAAATCTTTTTGGAGCCTGAGGGACTTTCAACCAATCTTTTTTATCCCAATGGAATCTCCACATCACTTCCCTATGATGTCCAGATCGAGATGATTCATTGTGTTCCTGGCCTTGAAAATGCGCATCTTGTTCGTCCAGGATACGCGATTGAATACGATTATTACGATCCGAGAGCCTTAAAGAGAACGTTTGAAACACAATCCATTGAAGGGCTATTCTTTGCCGGTCAAATTAACGGTACAACTGGCTACGAAGAAGCTGCAGCTCAAGGTCTATTAGCTGGTGCGAATGCCGCCGCTCAGGTTCTAGGTAAAGAGCCATGGGAACCACTACGCAGTGAATGTTATTTAGGCGTCTTGGTTGATGACCTGACAACGCGTGGCGTCACAGAGCCTTACAGGATGTTTACGAGTCGTGCTGAGTATCGTTTGTCTTTGCGTGAAGATAATGCTGACGTCAGGCTCTGCGAGAAAGCACGAGAAATGGGATTACTTGACGATGAAAAGTGGACAAGATACCAAAGAAAGCACGAAGCTGTCGAAAAAGAATTAAATCGACTTAAGTCAACCTGGGTCACACCACAAGGCTTATTGCCAGGAGAAGCAGAGCGTGTTTTAGGTAGTCCAATCGAACGCGAATATTCTTTAGCAGCTTTGCTTTCTCGCCCAAGGGTGCAATACAAGAATCTTGTCACGCTAAAAAAGGTAAACGGTGAAAATGTTTCACGTGAAACATTAAACGACGAAGTCGAGATTGAACAGGTTGAGATTTCGCTTAAATACAAAGGCTACATTGATCGGCAAACAGAAGAAATTAAGAAAGCAGCAGCGCACGAACAGACGAAATTGCCTGAAGATATGGATTACGACGCTGTGGCGGGCCTTTCCTTTGAAGTGCGTCAGCGCCTTAAGCAAGTGCGCCCCGAGACTTTGGGGCAGGCAGGGCGTATTTCTGGTGTGACGCCTGCGGCGATTTCGTTACTGATGGTGCATTTAAAGCGCTTAAAGTGGGGTAAGTCGTGAGTGGGTTGAGCGCCGATAGAATCGTTTGCGATGCAGGCTTGCTTGGACTTACGCTTACAAAGCGACAAGGTGAGCAGTTAAAGGCGTATGGCGATCTTTTACTGAAGTGGAATAAGGTGTACAACCTTACACGTATTACTTCAGAAGACGACGTTTTAACAAAGCATATTTTGGATGCGCTTAGTTTTCTTGCGGCGATTAAAGAGAGGGCTCTCGCATCGGTACTTGATGTGGGAAGCGGAGGAGGGGTGCCTGCAATTCCTCTCGCAGTGGTTTTCCCACAAATCCAGGTGACGATGATTGACGCAGTACAAAAGAAGACTGTTTTTTTGCAGCAAGTTCTTATGCAATTGGGGCTACAAAATGCGAGGGTTGTCCACACGCGCGTTGAGGATTACTCAGGAGAAAGTTTCGATGCCGTGACTTCTCGGGCGTTTGCCTCTTTAGCTAAGACAGTTTTGCTAACGCGACGATTTTTAAAGCCCAATGGTCAATGGCTTTTGATGAAAGGAAAGGACCCTCGGGAAGAAATAGCGGAACTTTCCTGCGATGTGAAGGTGGTGAAAAAGCAGCAACTTTACGTTCCAGGACTTAATTCGGAGCGTTGTTTAATCGTAATTGAGCCCATCGGAACATCAGTTTGAAATGTTTGAGGCGATTTAAAAACGCTTATTTTTAAGGAAAAGGCAGAAAAAGCCTTTTATATCAAAAGACTAGAGAAATAAAAAACGGCGCTTTTGGAGAAGTATATGTTCAGTGGTTCTGAAGGTTTGAGCTTTTATACGACACTCTTAATGGTGTTCTCTTCTTTTTTGCCTGCCATTAATCCTTTTGGAGGCTCGATGCTCTTTTTGTCTATGACAACGAGTCTCGAGCACGCAGAGCGAGCGAAACTTGCTCGACGCATTGCGCTTTACTCCCTTATTGTGCTTTTGGTATGCCTTTACGTGGGCAATGTCATTCTCAACTTTTTTGGGATTTCAATTGACGTGTTGCGTGTTGCCGGTGGAATCGTTTTGTTTAGTACGGGCTGGCGTGTTTTGCACGAAGGCGATGCCGATGGCTCATCTTCAGTCAAAGACCATGCTCCGATTAAGCACGTGTATTCAGAAATGGCGTTTTATCCATTTACGCTTCCAATCACGACAGGCCCTGGGTCGATTTCTGTTGCTGTAGCCTTTGGCGCAACACCGATGCATGGGTTTGCGGAAACCGCTGGGTGCCTTGCGGGCATTGTGCTGAATTGCCTCGTGATTTGGATTTGTTATGCGCATAGCGACGGTGTTACTCGCGTTTTGGGTGCAGTGGGCGCGAACGCCTTTACGCGAATTTTCGCGTTCATTCTGATTTGTATCGGTGTCTCGATATTCTGGACAGGATTTAGTGGTTTGTGGATGAGCATGCCTCATTAAGGAGAAAAAGCATGGCAAAAGTTTTTTGTATTGCTAACCAAAAAGGGGGCGTTGGGAAAACAACGACAACGGTTAATTTGGCGGCCGCTCTCGCGCAATTAGGGCAGAAAGTCCTGCTTGTGGACCTTGACCCCCAGGGTAACGCCACAATGGGTTCGGGAATCGAAAAAGCGCAGTGCAATCCCACCATCTATGAGGTCCTTATTGGTAAGGCTGATGTCAGAAAAGCCATTGTGAAAGCCGAACAAAGTGGCTATGACGTTTTGCCTGCGAATCGCGAGCTCTCGGCCGCTGAAATTGAACTTGTTGAGTTTGCTAAGCCCGATGAACAACTGAAAAAGGCGCTTGATCCGCTCACAAAGGACTATGACTTTATTCTCATCGACTGCCCGCCATCGCTTTCTGTGGTTACGGTTAACGCCTTTTGCGCAGCAATCGGCGTGATTATCCCAATGCAGTGTGAATACTTTGCTTTAGAGGGATTAAGTGACCTAGTAAACACAGTCAAACGTGTGCGCTACAACAAAAACGACGGATTGCGTTTAATTGGGCTTTTACGTGTGATGTATGACCCGAGACTGACCTTGCAGCAGCAGGTCAGTGAACAACTCAAGGAAAACTTTGGTGATCGTGTGTTTGACACGGTTATTCCACGAAATGTGCGCTTAGCAGAGGCGCCTTCCTTTGGGTTGCCCGGTGTGCTTTTTGAGCCCTCGAGCCGCGGAGCTCGGGCTTATGTGGAATTCGGTAAAGAAGTGCTTAGCCGAGTAGGAATTCGTAATGGACGCAGGAAAAAGGAGAAATAAATGGTCGCGAAGAAACAAAGACGGGGCCTTGGCCGTGGATTGACTTCTCTTTTAGGTGATGATGTTCCAGCGGTTGCTGCGAATAAGGATGTGATTTCCGAAATTGAGATCGACAAGCTCGTTGCTGGCAAGTACCAGCCGCGTAGCCGCATGGAAATGGAGCGCTTAAATGAGTTAGCCGCCTCAATTCGAGAGCAGGGCGTGATTAGCCCCATTGTGGTGCGTCCCATCAAGGGCGGAAAATTCGAGATTATCGCTGGCGAACGCCGTTTTCGTGCCTCAAAAATCGCTCAGCGTAAAACCGTTCCTGCGATTGTGCGTCGCGTGCAGGATAAAGATGCACTCGCGATGGCTTTAATTGAAAACATGCAGCGAGAAGACCTCAACGCAATGGAAGAGGCTCTTGGAATTCGTCGTCTAATCGATGAATTTGGGTACACCCACGAGCAAGCAGCGCAGGCAATTGGCAGGAGTCGCCCTGCAACGAGTAACTTACTTCGCTTGCTGAGCTTAGCCAAGCCCGTGCAGCGTTTGCTGATGGACGATCGTATTGAAATGGGGCATGCTCGTGCGCTCTTACCGCTAACGGGTGCCGAGCAGCTTGAATTAGCCAATGAAATCATTGCTAAAAAATTAAGCGTCCGGGAAGCCGAGAAGATTTCTGAGCGTCGTAAAGAAGAAAAAACGAAGAAACCCGCGAAGAAAGTCGTCAAAAAGAGTCGTGACGATAAGATTCTCGAAGAACGCCTTTCAGAGGCTTTGGGTGCTCCCGTACGTCTTGTTCTCGGACGCAAGGGTAGGGGACAGATTGTCATTGACTTTGCTGACCTAGATGACTTGGACGCTATTGTTTCGAAGATAAGCCCTGAGGAGTAAGAAAATCTAGCCAATAGGCGTAGTTTTACTAGCCTAGTTGACTAGTTGTTAAAGTACGAACAAATTCTTACAATACGTTAAAACTCAAGATGATGAGGTTAGAGTGAATCGACGCACGCTGACTCGCGTGATTTTTTGGCAGTTCTGCCTTGTTTTTGCGGCAACTTTGGGCGTCGGTCTCGTTTTTGGGCTCAATAGCGGCCTATCCTGTTTGGCAGGAGGAGGTTGCGTTGTCGTTCCGAATACGGCTTTAGCCGCTTACTTGCTTATAGCTCAAGCCAAAGGAAGCGCAAATTCAGTCGCTCTTTTGCTCTTTGAGTTTTTGAAATTGATCGTGGCTTGTCTATTGATGTTTGTTGTAGCCAAGTTCTACGTCGGGTTAAATTGGCCTGCAATGCTTTTTGGCATTGCAATTGGCGCATTCAGTAGTTTTGCGCTTATGGTTGGGAAATAGAGAGAAAAAAGGGATTCGCTTATATGGCTGGCGATGCACTCACTCCGACTGGTTATATGCTGCACCATTTGCAGCACAATGCCTCGGTTCTCAAGCAATCGATTGTGGACTTCTCAGTCTTCAATTACGACACAATCTTCTTTTCCATTCTCATTCTTTGCGTGAGTCTTTGGCTTTTAAGAAAAGCCGCTTCAAAGGCAACAAGTGGCGTGCCAGGTAAATGGCAGTGTGCTGTTGAAATGCTTGTTGATATGGTTGAAGAGCAAAGTAAATCGATTGTGCATGGCGATAGAACCTTTATTGCTCCCGCGGCTCTTACGGTGTTCGTGTGGGTCACACTCATGAACGCAATCGACTTAATTCCTGTTGATTTGTTGCCGTGGATTGCGGGATTCTTTGGAATTCACTATTTGCGTCCGCTTCCAACAGCGGACTTGAACGCCACGATGGGTATTTCCATTAGCGTTTTGATTTTGTGCATTTATTATGGCTTAAAAATCAAAGGTCCCATGGGCTTTTTGCATAGTCTTTATGCCTCGCCCTTTGGTGACAAAGTCCTTCTTTGGCCATTTAACTTTGCATTAAATCTGATTGAATATATTGCGAAAACGGTTTCTTTGGGGATGCGACTTTTTGGAAACATGTATGCAGGCGAACTGCTCTTTTTCTTAATTGCGCTTCTCGGCGGATTTGCGATGTCCTTTGGCTTTGTCGGTGGCACCCTGTCTGTATTTGGACAGATTGTCGCAGGACTTGGCTGGTGGATTTTCCATATTTTGATTGTTTTATTGCAGGCGTTCATCATGATGATGCTGACCTTGGTTTACCTTGGCCAGGCTCATGAGGAGCACTGATTTTTATCTTTCCTAAACGGAAAACTTTAAGGAGTTTGCAATGACTAACGTTGCGATGGTTGCTCTGGCCTGTGGCCTCATTATTGGTCTTGGGGCCCTCGGGGCATGCGTGGGCATCGGCGTTATGGGTTCTCGTTATCTCGAGAGCGCCGCTCGCCAGCCAGAACTGATGAATGCACTTCAGACGAAGATGTTCCTTCTGGCAGGCCTCATTGACGCGGCCTTCCTTATCGGCGTCGGCGTGGCCATGATGTTTGCATTCGCGAACCCGTTCGTCGGCTGATTGAATTTTTTCATCAATGACGGGGCTAGACAGCGGAGCCGAACATTTCGGTTGCAAGTTAGCCCAATGGGGTTTCGATAATGAACATTAATGCCTCTTTGTTTGTACAGATGGTCGTGTTCTTCATCGGCTGTTTTATCACGATGAAGTACATTTGGCCGCCGCTGATTAAGGCGATTGAAGAGCGTCAGCAAAAGATTGCCGATGGATTGGCTGCGGCAGAAAAGGGCAACAACGCTTTAAATGATGCGCAGATCAAAGGCCGTGAAATCGAGGCTGAAGCACGTGCGCGTGCTTCTGTTATCGTTTCCGACGGAGAAAAGCGCGGTGCGAAGATTGTCGAGGAGGCCAAGCAACAGGCGAAGGTCGAAGCCGACCGCATTGTTGCTGAAGCTAAGGCAGAAGCCGCTCAAGAGATGGATCGTGTGCGCGAGCAATTGCGCTCGGATGTAGCCACTCTTGCTGTGGAAGGTGCACAAAAAATTCTCGAGCGCGAAATCGATGCGAAGACGCATGCGAAGCTCTTGGCACAACTGAAGGCGAAACTGTAACTATGGCTGAACTTTCAACGATTGCACGGCCGTATGCTCATGGACTATGGGCAGCCCTTGGTAAGAAGCCAGCGGCCTCGAAGGTCACAACCATTTCCGAAGGGCTCGATGCTCTTTCGGAAGTGATTCTTTCGGCTCAAATGGCTCCTCTCGTTAGCGATCCAAAGTTAACGAAAGAAGAGCTCTTTGAAGCGATAAAGAAGTCTCTTGGACGGGGAGTTCCCAAGGAACTTGAAGGGCTTCTTTTGGTTGTCATCGAAAATGGGCGACTCCCTGTGCTTGGCGAAATTGCCAAGCAATTTAAGGGTTTAGTGAATGCCGCTTCTGGTATTGAAGATGCGCACATTGAAAGCGCTTTTCCGATGACAGCGACGCAGGTTTCTCAGCTCGTTAAAAGTTTAGAAAAGAAGTTTCCCGACGTAAAACTCAATCCGATCGTAACGGTCAACCCCGAGTTGATTGGTGGCGTGTGTATTCGCGTAGGCGATCAGATTCTCGATGGATCGGTGCGTGCTCGGCTTTCGCAGATGCAGACGGCCCTTACAGCGTAAATTTCGGAGTAAAAAATGCAGCTCAATCCTAGCGAAATTAGCGAACTGCTCAAGAAAAGAATTGAAGATCTTGGCGTTTCGACTGATCTCCGTACCCAAGGCACCGTAGTGACGGTGACCGATGGCATTTGCCGTGTTCATGGCCTTCAGGACGTGATGCAGGGCGAAATGCTTGAATTCCCAAAGAACACCTTTGGTTTGGCTCTTAACCTTGAACGCGATTCCGTTGGTGCCGTGATTCTTGGTAATTACGAGCATATTCGCGAAGGCGATACGGTTAAGACCACTGGTCGCATTCTTTCTGTTCCTGTGGGCCGTGCACTGATTGGCCGCGTTGTAAACGCTCTCGGTCAGCCCATCGACGGCAAGGGACCGATTAAGACGAAAGAGTACGACGTTGTTGAAAAGGTCGCTCCTGGCGTTATTGACCGTCAGTCTGTGAGTCAGCCTGTGCAGACTGGTCTTAAGGCCGTTGATTCGATGATTCCGATTGGACGTGGTCAGCGTGAATTGATCATCGGTGACCGCCAGACAGGAAAGACGGCTATCGCGATTGATACGATTATCAATCAAAAGGGTAAGAACCTTATCTGTATCTATGTCGCTATCGGCCAGAAAGCCAGTACGATTGCTAACGTCGTGCGCCAGCTTGAAGCTCACGGCGCTATGGAATACACCATCGTTGTGGCGGCTGTGGCCTCTGAATCGGCTGCAATGCAGTACATCGCCCCATATGCGGGCGCCACGATGGGCGAATACTTCCGCGATCGCGGTGAAGATAGCTTAATCGTCTACGATGACTTAACAAAGCAGGCGTGGGCGTATCGCCAGATTTCTTTGTTGTTGCGTCGTCCGCCAGGACGTGAAGCCTATCCAGGCGACGTCTTTTACTTACACAGCCGTTTGCTTGAACGTGCAGCGCGTGTGAACGCGGCGTACGTTGAACGCTTCACAAAAGGTAAGGTTAAGGGTCAGACAGGCTCGATGACGGCATTGCCAATTATTGAAACGCAAGCAGGCGACGTCACGGCCTTCGTTCCGACGAACGTGATTTCGATTACCGACGGCCAAATCTTCCTAGAAACGGACCTCTTTAACGCGGGTGTTCGTCCGGCTATTAACCCGGGTATTTCCGTGAGCCGTGTCGGTGGAGCCGCGCAAACGAAAGTAATTAAGAAGTTAGGTGGTGGCGTTCGCTTGGCGCTTGCTCAGTACCGTGAGTTGGCAGCCTTCGCGCAGTTTGCAAGCGACTTGGATGAAACAACTCGTAAGCAACTCGATCGCGGTCGCGTTGTTACAGAATTGATGAAGCAACCGCAGTATCAGCCGCTACAGGTTTGGGAAGAAGCCGTAACGCTCTTTGCCGTTGAAGCTGGTATGTATGACGATATTCCTGTGAAGAAGGCTCTTTCTGTTGAGAAAGACATGCGTGAATATCTCAAGCAACACCATCAAGCGTTGATTGACCGAATCGAAGAGAAGAAAGTCCTCTCCGATGAAGATCGTGCTGAGTTACAACAGGCCGTTACGGAATTTAAAAAGACGGTGGCCGTTTAAAGAGCTGAGGGACCTTCATGCCTAGCACAAAGGAAATACGCGGAAAAATCCGAAGCGTACAAAATACGCGGAAGATTACCAAGGCAATGCAGATGGTGGCCGCCTCAAAGATGCGTAAGGCTCAGGAGCGGATGTTCCAGACGCGTCCCTATGCGGACAAGTTGCGTAACATCATCGCTCACTTGGCCGCATCGTGTGCGTCTTATAAGCATCCATTCCTTGAAAAGCATCCGCAGGAATCGGGCAAGGTGGCCATGATTATGGTTACAACCGATAAGGGCCTTGCCGGTGCGCTTAACACAAACATTCAGCGTCACGTTTTGCTTCACTTGCAAAAGTTACACGAAGAGGGCAAGACACTGACGATGACTGCAATTGGCAATAAGGCCGTGGCTTTCTGTGCCCATATGCACTTGGATGTCACAAGCCAAGCCGTTCAGTTAGGCGACAAGCCCAATCTCGAGAAGTTACTCGGGACGATTCGTGCACAACTGGATGCGTATAGCCAAGGCAAGGTCGATGCGGTTTACTTAGCCTACACACGTTTTATTAACGCCATGAAGCAAGAGCCCGTAATCGAGCAGTTACTACCGCTTACGAGCGAAAAGCTTCAAACGCTTGATGAAAAAGAGCGCGACTATTCGTGGGACTATGTCTACGAACCCGATGCGCAGACGGTGCTCGACGAGCTTTTAAAGCGCTACGTCGAGACGATTATTTATCAAGCAGTTGCAGAAAATATGGCTTCTGAGCAGTCAGCCCGTATGGTCGCGATGAAAGCGGCTTCGGACAACGCGAAGAACTTAATTGACGAGCTACAACTCGTCTACAACAAGACTCGTCAGGCCGGCATTACAAAAGAAATCACCGAAATCGTCGGTGGTGCGGCCGCCGTGTCATAAAAGATTTGAGGACCGAGGAAAATACTATGAGTATCGGACAAATCGTTCAAGTTATCGGCGCCGTGGTCGACATCGAGTTCGCTCGCGATGAAATGCCGCAAATCTATGAAGCGCTTGTTCTCGAAAAGGACAAGACCAACAAGCTAGCAGAAGCAGGCCTTACGTTTGAGGTCCAGCAGCAATTAGGTGACGGCATTGTTCGTACGATTGCGATGGGGTCTTCAGACGGATTGCGTCGCGGCATGAAAGTCAAGGCGACAGGCGCTGGCATCTCGGTTCCTGTGGGACATAAGACCTTGGGCCGCATCATGGACGTCTTAGGACGCCCTGTGGATGATTGCGGTCCCATTGGCGAAGAAGAACGTCGCACAATTCACCGTGAAGCGCCGAAGTTCGACGAGTTAAGTCCCTCTGTGGACCTCTTGGAAACTGGCATTAAGGTCATTGACTTGATTTGCCCGTTTGCTAAGGGCGGCAAGGTTGGCCTTTTCGGTGGCGCTGGTGTCGGCAAGACCGTCAACATGATGGAATTTATTAATAACATCGCGAAGGCTTACGGCGGTTACTCCGTTTTCGCGGGTGTCGGTGAACGTACCCGTGAAGGCAATGACTTCTATCACGAAATGGAAGAATCCAAGGTTCTTGATAAAGTGGCCATGGTCTTCGGTCAGATGAATGAACCCCCAGGAAACCGTTTGCGCGTTGCCTTAACGGGCTTGACGATGGCTGAGGCCTTCCGTGATGAAGGGCGCGATATCTTGCTCTTTATTGATAACATTTACCGTTACACGTTGGCTGGCACGGAAGTTTCTGCCCTGCTTGGTCGTATGCCTTCTGCTGTGGGCTATCAGCCGACACTTGCTGAAGAAATGGGCAAACTCCAAGAACGTATTACGTCAACGAAGGTGGGCTCAATTACCTCGATTCAGGCCGTCTACGTTCCTGCTGACGACTTAACGGACCCGTCTCCTGCGACAACGTTTAGCCACTTGGATGCGACAGTCGTGTTAAGCCGTGATATCGCAAGCTTGGGTATTTATCCAGCCGTCGATCCCCTTGACTCCACGAGCCGCCAGGTTGACCCGAACATCATCGGTGAAGAGCACTACAACGTTTGCCGTCGTGTTCAGGAAATGCTTCAGAAGTACAAGGAATTGCGCGACATTATCGCCATTCTCGGTATGGATGAACTCTCGCCTGAGGATAAACTTGCCGTTACACGCGCTCGTAAGATTCAGCGTTTCCTCTCGCAGCCGTTCCACGTTGCTGAGGTCTTCACAGGTACACCAGGTAAGTACGTGCCGCTTAAGGAAACCATCCGCGGCTTTAAGATGATTGTCGATGGCGAATGTGACGAATTGCCCGAACAGGCCTTCTACATGGTAGGAACTATCGACGAAGCGTTTGAAAAGGCCAAGACGATTCAGTAAACGGAGCAAAACATGGCAACGATTGTGGTTGATGTCGTCAGCGCAGAAGCCTCCGTCTACTCGGGAGAGGCCAAGTTTGTTGCCCTACCTGGGCAAGAAGGCGAACTTGGCATCTTGCCTGGACACGTGCCGCTGATTACGCGGATTCGGCCAGGTGCTGTACGTATTCAGACGACTGCTGGGACAGAAGAAAGCATCTTTGTCGCAGGCGGTATTTTGGAAGTGCAGCCCGATCGCGTGACAGTGCTTGCTGATGTTGCTGTTCGTAGTAAAGATTTGGATGAAGCCAAAGCCAAGCAGGCTATCGAAGCGGCCGAACAGGCTCGCGTCAATGCCACAGGCGAAATTGATATCGCTCGTGTGCAGGCCAAGCTCTCGGCTTTGAGTGCTCAAATGCAATTTATTAAGAAGTTGCGCCAAAACAAATAGGGCAAAATTTCAGCCAAACCGAAGAAACGGAGTTCAAAGGAGAGAAAAATCTCGGACGACTCCGTTTTTTTGCATTAGGATATAGGGTAGAAATTAAATAAGGAGACACGATATGTCGACTTCTGAAGTTATCCAAGTTTGCACAGACGGAAGCAAGATTTCCGATAAGGCCGTTACAGAAGCCATTGCAATGGCTCAAAAAATGAAATTGCCCTTGGTGGCGGTGACAGTTGTTTCTGGTCGCACAGCCGAGCGCGATGATGTTCGTAAGCGCTTAACAGAAATTGCTGAAAAAGCCAAAGAAGCAGGTGTTGCTTGTGAACTCGTTGCTGAAGAAGCGCAAGCGCCTTATTTGGGAATCTTAGCGGTTGCAGCACGAAAGAATGCACGCCTTATCGTGATGGCAAGCCGAGGGTTGGGTTCGATTGAATCGGTCTTTTTGGGATCGGAAACACAGAAGGTTCTCGCTAGTGCAGATCGCCCCGTGCTAGTCGTTCGCTAAGCGAGCGCTTTAAGAAGTGCCTCCAAAGAGAGGCCCTTAACGAGGAGACGCTTATCGCGGCTCGTTTGACCAGATAAAAGGACAACCGAACTGCGAGAAAGGCCAAGTTTTTTTGAAAGCCAACGGACAAGGCGTTCGTTGGCTTTGCCGTCAACAGGGGGAGCGGCAAGGCTAACTTTGAGGCGTCCGTTAAAATAGCCCATTGTTGCGTCTTTTTTGGCTCCAGGACGAACGTGTACGCTTACGATAACGCCCTCGTTTGTAGGAACGGCCCATTCGCAAGGCGAAGAGCTAGGAGCTAAATTCAAAACTGGGTTGGAAGCCATGGAATTGCAAAACGATACTTTCTTACGTGCCCTAAAGCGTGAGTGCACACAATATACCCCAATCTGGCTCATGAGACAGGCAGGACGCTTTTTGCCAGAGTACCGAGCATTACGCACTCAGTGCAAAAGTTTTATGGGTTTGGTAAGAAACCCACAAGCGGCCACCGTTGCGACGTTGCAACCCGTGGAACGCTTTGGACTAGACGCAGCAATTTTGTTTTCTGACATTCTCACAATTCCTGATGCGATGGGACTTGGTTTGGAGTTTGTCGCAGGCGAAGGCCCGAAATTTCTTCACCCTGTGCGAACGGATGAAGATGTGAAAGCGCTTTTCGTTCCAGATCCAAGCGACAAGTTGCAGTATGTTATGGATGCTGTTAGCTCAATTCGTCGGGCACTTAATGGGCGAGTTCCACTGATTGGTTTTTCTGGCTCCCCCTTTACCTTAGCGTGCTATATGGTTGAGGGTTCAGGCTCAAGAGAATTTCCGATTGCCAAAAAGATGCTTTACTCAAGGCCCGATTTGTTTGAGAAGATCCTTGACGTTAATGTGGCCTCTGTGGCTTCTTACTTAATTGCTCAGGTTAAAGCGGGCGCTCAAGCGATTCAGCTTTTTGATACGTGGGGTGGAATGCTTACAAAAGAGGCATTTTTGAAGTTCTCTCTTAAACCTATGCAGCGCGTTATTGAGGCGCTAAAAAAGGAGAATCCTTCGATTCCTGTTATCCTCTTTACAAAAGGCGGAGGCCTTTGGCTTGAAGAAATGAGTCAAAGCGGCGCAGATTGCTTGGGGCTAGATTGGACCAATACCCTATCTTTGGCTCGAGCTCGAACAAAAGATGCTGTAAGCCTACAAGGCAATATGGATCCGACCGTGCTTTTAGCCACAGATGAGGCTATCGAAAAAGAGGCCAAGAGAATCCTAGAGGACTTTGGGCAAGTTTCGGCTGGTTCAGGTCACGTCTTTAATCTTGGACACGGCGTTTTGCAGCAAACCGAACCCGAGGCTGTAAAGGCGCTTGTGGACTGTGTTCACAGTGCCTCGAAGGCGTATCACGGGGGAAAATAGGCACGAGATTTCCACAGGCAAAAAATTAGGGAAAATACCGAAAATCGAGATTTATCGGAGAAAATTTCCAACAGGAAAAGCGCGAAATCGTCTGATTTTAAAGAAATCTTATAACTATCAACCGCTCCAGAAAAAAAGAGCCATACAAGTAGGAAAAGAACAGTAAAGAGAGTTTTTCACAAAGTTTTCCACAGGCTGTGGAGAAGAGGAAAAAGCGCAATGCTCTTGGGTGAAAGCCCATGAAAAACCAACAATTTGCCTTCTAACAAGGGCTAGCAAACACAATGCCACATACGCTTACGGAACAATTTGTTCGCGTCATCGTTCAGGCTCCTTTGGGACCTTTGGATTATCGCGTTGACGAGGAGACGCAAATCGCCGTCGGCGACCGCGTTCTTGTTTCGTTGGGCACAAGAAAACTCGTTGGCATTGTCGTTCAAGTCGCCACGCACACGCAAGTTGAGCAAAAGAAACTCAAAAAAATCATTCGAGTCCTTGCTGAGGCCGAGCCATTGCGTGAAGAGTGGCTAAAGCTGACAAAGTTCACAGCCAATTACTACATTCGCTCTTGGGGAGAGGCAGCCGTTGGTTCGCTTCCTGTGTTTTTCCGGACAGTGCCTCGTGCAAGGCGAGAAGCGAGCTTAAAGAGAATTCGCAACCTTAAGGCGAAAAAAGTGAAAGAGGGGGCAAGACCCGCATTAAACAAAGAGCAAGAAAGGGCGATTGCTGAAGTCGATAAAGCCGTCGGTTTTGCTCCTTTTGTCCTTTTTGGTGTGACAGGCTCTGGTAAAACCGAGGTTTATTTACACCTGATTGAAAAGGCGCTCCAAAAGAATCGCGAAAACCAAGTTCTCCTTCTTGTCCCGGAAATTAACTTAACGCCTCAGTTAGAGACGCGCGTCAGAGAACGTTTCCCCGAGGAAACCGTGGTTACCCTGCATTCGGCGCTTGGCAATTCAGAGCGAGCCCAAAATTGGCTCGCAATTCACGAGGGCAGGGCGCGAATCCTTGTGGGGACGCGGCTTGCGATTTTCGCAAGTTTCAAACAGTTATCCTTGGTCCTTGTCGATGAGGAGCATGACGAAAGCTATAAAGCGGGTGACGGAATGCGCTATTCGGCTAGAGACCTCGCGATCAAGCGAGCGCAACTCAATGGCGTGGCTTGTGTTTTGGGATCGGCCACCCCGTCGCTTGAGACTTGGCAAAAGGTTCAAAGCGGGGCTTTCCCCTTGTTAAAGCTTACGCATCGAGCTATTGAAGCGGCAACGCTACCTACAATTGAAATTGTTGATAAAAGAAAAGAGCGGCAGGCCATCTTCACAGGTAGTGTTCGCCAAGCAATCGATGAGGCACTTGCCCGAAGCGAACAAGTCCTTGTCTTCATTAATCGTAGGGGTTATGCACCCACAGTAACGTGTCCTGCCTGTGGGTGGGTCAGTCGCTGCGCACATTGCTCGGGCTTTACCGTTTACCACAAAAAAGAAAATCGCCTGGTCTGTCACCATTGTTCAACAAGTTATCCCGTCCCGACGCATTGCCCGACCTGTGGTAATGCCGATATTGAAGTTTTGGGTAGCGGCACACAAAAGATTGAAGAGGCCATCGTTTCTTTCTGGCCCGAAAAGAGAATTTTGCGCATCGATCGCGATAGCGTAAGAACAAAGCGCCAGGTAGAAGAGGCGTTTTCTCAAGTACACGCGCGTGAAGCAGACATCATTGTGGGCACGCAAATGATTTCGAAAGGTCACGACTTTCAGCACGTGGGGCTTGTTGTGATTTTGAATGCGGACGCCTTGCTCATCAACCCCAACATTAAGTCTGAAGAAAGGCTTTTTTGCCTTCTTTTGCAGGTAGCAGGACGCGCTGGTCGTTTCGGTAACGAGGGACGGGTCCTCGTGCAAACACGTTTTCCCGAGCATCCTCTTTATCAAGAACTTGTTGCACAAGACTATGAGGCGTTTGCGAGCCGTGCCCTGCTTGAAAGAAGCGAGGCACAGTTGCCGCCCTTTGTTTATGAAGCAAGACTTCTTGCGCAATCGAAAACGCTAGAAAAGTCTTTGGACTTTTTAGAAAGAGCCAAAGAAAAAGCAAAGGCAATTCCGAAGAAAAATGTGTGGCTCTATGACCCTGTGCCTATGACACTGATGCGTCTTTTAGATCAAGAGCGAGCCCAACTTTTAGTGGAAGCGAAAACGCACACGGATCTTCATGCCTTTCTTAGCGCGTGGGTTGCGGCGCTCGATAGAGAATCGAGCGTGGCTTGGACCGTTGAAGTCGATCCAACCGAGTTCTAAAGATACGTAGAGCCGACAGGTATAATTGCGCGCACTGTCTCTGTAGTTCAACTGGATAGAATGCGGCCCTCCGAAGGCTGTGATGTGGATTCGAGTTCCGCCAGAGGCACCAATAAATGAGCCGAGCACGGGAAGGCGCTCGGTTTTTGATACTTTTTTCTGGAAAACGTTTGTGAGCTCAGAAAAAAAAGAGACTGACGAAAAAAAGGTCGCTTTCGGATTTCGTGAAGTGCCTGAGTCGGAAAAAGCTGAAGATGTCAAGCAAGTGTTTGATTCGGTTGCGGCCAAGTACGACTTAATGAATGATCTTTTAAGTTTTGGGCTTCATCGCTTCTGGAAACATTGCACAATTAACGAGGCAAACCTCAAAGAGGGCTACAAAGTTCTCGATATTGCCTCAGGCACATGTGATCTTGCTTTGGCGTTTTCCCCAAAAGTTGGCAAAACGGGTGAAGTTTGGGCCACAGATATTAATTACGCCATGCTTTCAGAAGGCGCTAAGCGCGTTAAGAAAGCCGCTGCAACAAATATCCAAATTACGCAGTGCGATTGTGAAGCGCTCCCCTTTGCGGAGAATACGTTTGATGTCGTGACGGTTTCCTTTGGCTTAAGAAACATGACGCACAAAGAAAACGCACTTCGCGAAATGCTTCGTGTGACAAAACCAGGGGGCCGCGTGCTTGTTTTGGAATTTAGTCACTGTTGGAAAATCTTCCGACCTTTCTATGATTTCTATTCCTTTGTTGTGATGCCTCGCGTTGGAGCACTTGTCGCAGGAGATGCCGAGAGCTACCGGTATCTAGCCGAATCAATCCGTGTGCACCCGAATCAAGAGACGCTCGCGAAGATGATGCGTGAAGCGGGTTTTGCTAATGTCTCATGGAAAAACTTCACTTTTGGTGTTTGTGCCCTACATATTGGAATGAAGGGTTGAAATCGAAGAAAACAACCCTATATAGGTTATATACCCCTTTTTTAACTCAAAATTGAGTGGATGATTATGAAGAAACTTCTCGCACTATTTGCTGTCGTTCTTATGCTGGCTTCCTTAACGCCTGAGGCTGACGCAGCGATGCGCTTTGGTGGCGGCCGCAGCTTTGGCCGTAGCACGAGTAGCCTTTTTCAAAAGGCTACGCCAGCCAAGCCCGCGATGGCAGGGAAGACGGCTCCTGGTGCTTCTCAAGCCGCGCCCAATGCAGCTCGTCCTGGCGCGGCGCAACAGACAGCAAAGACAGGAACTGCGGCAGCGGCGGCAAGCACTCGCCCGATGATGGGTGGCATGTTTATGGGGATTGCGGCAGCGCTTGGTCTAACAGCACTGATGAGTGCGTTAGGTCTTTCGGCAGAATTTGCGCAAATTCTTGTCGCTCTACTCTTGGCTTTTGTCATTTTTTACGCCATACGGTTTGTGGCTGGCCTATTTATTCTCAAACGGGTGCGAGAAAGTGCGACGCAAGCTTATACGCAAGCGCAAACCGCGCAATCCTATGGGGCAAGTGAGTCAGCGGCCGCGTATGAGCCGGGGCAGTCACGTCCGGGAAGCGTTATGGATAGCTTCTCAACAGAAGCTGGTCTAGAAAGCCTCACAGTTCCTGCTGGGTTTGACGCTAAGGGCTTTGAGAATGTGGCAAGAGAGAACTTTATTCGCCTACAGAAAGCGTGGGATAAGGGCGACGTTGTCCCTGTTGCTGACTTTATGACAGATGATTTCTTTATCGCCTTAACGCATCAACTGCGTGATCACGGATACGCCGAGCAGAAAAGCGAAGTCGTCAATCTCACCACCAAGCTTCTTGGCATTACACAAGAAGGAAATGAATACGTTGCTGTTGTGGCCTTCGAAGGCGCTATGAAAATTAATGGTGAATTCGAAGAAGTGCACGAACGGTGGTTACTTGTTCAGGCCGTTGATGGCTCCACAGGTTGGCTTCTTGCTGGTCTTGAGCAGATGTAGAGTTCTTCGCTTTAAAACAAATCAAACTATGCGGGCCGGGCTTTTACGCTCGGCCCTTTTACAGGAAAATTTGGCGTTTGAAACGGGCTTGTTGCACGGATGCGACAACTAATTTTGCCATTGAAGGCGCCTTGTCATCCCCCTGATTCCCGTCAAGCCGCATAAATACAGGCTTTTCTGCCAACTTCAAGCGCTCAGAAATCACAGAAAATCGAGTCAAGTTTTTTCCAGAAATTGGCCAAAGTTTCATCGAGGTCAAACTTTGGGAGATTTCTAAAAAATAATTTCCCTCTCAGGGAATTTTTTCTTCATATCTTCGTATACTGCGCCCCGCAAAAAATTTCCTGTCTTCCGATGCAGAAAAAACGCATTGAGAAAGACTCCTACAAGAACCTAAGTCGTTACGCTTTTTTTGGAGATTTGCTAATGACTAGCCTGATCGTACTGGTTTGCCTGTATATGCTGGTTTCGATCGGCATAGGATTGTGGGCGGCTCGCCGCGTAAACAATACCGCCGATTATGCTTTAGCTGGACGTTCGTTGCCTTTGGCAATGGTCATCGCAACAACGTTTGCCACCTGGTTTGGTAGTGAAACAGTTCTGGGACTCCCAGGACGGTTTATCGAAGGGGGCATCGCGGGTGTCGTAGAGGAACCTTTTGGTTCTGGCGCGGCGCTCATTCTCGTGGGCATGTTCTTTGCCCGTAAGCTCTACAGAATGAATCTTCTCACTATCGGCGACTTTTATCGCAAGCGTTTTGGTAAGAAGATTGAACTGGCGTGCTCGATTTTTGTCATTCTCTCTTACTTAGGGTGGGTTGGCGCTCAGGTCGCAGCTTTAGGCCTTGTGATTAATCTACTCACAGAAGGTGCCATTAGCGTTTCTCTTGGCATGATGATTGGCACATTCGTCGTTCTCTTTTATACGGTTTACGGCGGAATGTGGTCTGTGGCTTTCACAGACTTTATGCAAATGGCCATCATCATTGCGGGTCTTGCGGCTGTTGCTTATGTCGCTGGCGGCATGGCAGGAGGTCCGAGCGAGGTGATTGCTTTCGCTCAGAGTCGCGACTTATTCCGCGTCTTCCCGGAAATGACACTTCACGGCTGGCTCTTCTGGATTTCTGCTGCGATGACAATGATGATTGGCTCGATTCCACAGCAGGACGTTTTCCAACGTGTGATGAGCGCGAAAAACGAGAAGATTGCTTCGCGCGGTCCCATCATGGGCGGCATCTTCTACATCTTCTTTGCTTTCGTGCCGATGTTTATCGTGTGCGCGGCAGTTCTTGCAATGCCAGGCGTTGGCCAGGAACTCTTAAAGAGCGATCCGCAACTGCTACTTCCGACACTCGTGCGCGATTACATGCCCGTGTGGCTTCGTGTGCTTTTCTTCGGCGCCGTGCTTTCGGCTGTGATGTCTACAGCATCGGCTACGATGCTTGCTCCCACAACGACGTTTGTGCATAACGTCTTACGCAATTACATCAACATTAAGCCTGAACAGGAATTGCTGTATTTCCGTGGAGCGCTGGTGATTTTTGCGTCGGCTGTTTTGGCCTACAGTCTCTGGTTTGAAGGAACAGCGATTTACGATATGGTTGCTATGGCTTATCAGTTCCCCGTTGTCGGAGCCTTCTGGCCGCTTGTTGCGGGTATCTACTGGAAGAAGGCAACAACGCAAGGCGCTTGGACTTCGATTGTGTTGGGAGCGATTGCTTGGACTGTGTTGACAGTGACCCCATTGGGAGAGGTTTTCCCGAGCGTCTTAGGCGGATTCATTGTGGCTTGCTTTGGCATGGTTGTGGGTAGCCTTGTTCCGACACGTTACAACGAACGCTATCGTCGCTGGGCCGTGGCAACTCAAATGCAAACTCAGGCCTAATTCATAATCTAGATAAGATTCACAATCTAGGAAGGAAATTAAAACAGGGTAAGAGCAATCGAGCCCTGTTTTGCTTTTGGGATTAACTTTATTGCCGTCTCTGCGGCCTGCTGTCACTATCGGGAAGCCTCAAGTAGAATATGACGCGTTTAGTGCAAACCCGCCCGAAAAAGTTTTGTTAAAAAAGGGCGTAAAACAAAGGAAAATTCAAAATGATGAATGTCGTTATTCTGGCCGCCGGTCAGGGTAAGCGTATGCATTCGCGCTTGCCGAAAGTGCTCCAGCCACTCGCTGGAAAACCCATGATTGAACACGTCCTAGACACAGTCGCCACTCTTGAGGGGGTTGCGAAAACGATTGTTGTCGTCGGACATTTGGCTGACTCTGTTAAAGAAAGCCTCAAAGAAAGAAGCGCCCTTCACTTTGTTTTGCAAGAGCCGCAACTCGGAACGGGTCACGCTTTGCAGCAGGCATTGCCTGAATTGGATATGACCGCCGAACAGACGCTCGTTTTGTTAGGCGATGTTCCGCTTATTCAAAACGAAACGATTTCTCGCTTAACTGCCGTTGCTGGTGATGGAATGGCGCTACTAACGACTGTTTTGCGCAATCCCACAGGATACGGTCGTATCTTGCGTCAGAAGGGCCGCATCGTTGCGATTGTCGAGCAAAAAGATGCCACCGAAGGACAAAAGCAAATTCGTGAAGTCAACACAGGCATCATGCTCTTTCCAACAGAGCGTCTAGCCTCATGGCTTTCTGAATTAAAAGCAAGCAACGCGCAGGGAGAATATTACTTAACCGATGTCATTGGATTGGCCGTAAGAGATGGCGTGCGGGTGAATTCGGTGCGCCCAAGACGCAGTTTTGAAGTTGAGGGAGTGAATTCAAAGACGCAGCTTGCACGCCTTGAAGGAATTTGGCAGGACTACCAAGCCGAATGCTTAACCGATAGTGGTGTCACAGTAGCCGACCCTTCTCGCTTAGATATTCGTGGGAAACTCACCTGTGGTACGGATGTCAGCATTGATGTGGGTTGCGTATTCGAAGGCGAGGTTACGCTTGGGGACGGCGTTTGTGTGGGCCCCTATTGCGTTATTCGCGATAGCACGATAGCGGCAGGAACCAAAATTGAAGCGTTTTCTCACATTGTTGGTGCCACGATTGCTGAAAACGCCATTGTGGGACCGTATGCGCGCTTAAGAGTCGGGGCGAATCTTTCTGAAAATGTTCACATTGGAAACTTTGTTGAGATTAAAAAGTCCACAATCGGGAAGGCCTCCAAAGTCAATCACTTGTCCTACATTGGCGACACTCAGATGGGTGAGCGCGTCAACATTGGCGCAGGCACAATCACTTGTAACTACGATGGCGTCAATAAATTCAAGACCGTTATTGGTAACGATGCCTTTATTGGATCGGATACGCAATTAATCGCCCCTGTTGCAGTCGGTGAGGGAGCGACCCTTGGTGCGGGAACGACGCTCGCGAAAGACGCTCCCGCTGGGAAACTCACAATTAGTCGCGTGCGTCAAGTCACAGTCGAGAACTGGACGCGCCCACAGAAAGAGACGAATTAAACCGTCAAAAAATCTAGGAGAGATTTTTATGTGTGGAATTGTTGCAGGAACAAGCACACGCGATGTTGTGCCTATCCTTTTAGAAGGTTTGAGACGGTTGGAATATCGTGGTTACGATAGTTGCGGCGTTGCCGTTTGCGAAAAAGGAGAAATTCATCGTGTTCGCACGACTTCTCGCGTGGCCACCCTTTGCGAACAAGCTCAAAAAGAGCACTTACACGGCACAATGGGGATTGCTCACACCCGTTGGGCAACCCACGGAGGTCCCGTTGTCGCAAATGCCCACCCGCATGTTGCAGGAGGGCGCATTGCCCTTGTGCACAATGGCATTATCGAAAACTATGCCGAAATTCGTGATGAATTGATTGCAAACGGCGTGAAGTTTGAAAGCGAGACTGATACGGAGGTGCTCGCCCAACTTGTCAATCACTGCTATGAAGGAGACTTATTAGAAGCCGTGAAAAAGGCATTAAATCGCGTGCGCGGCGCTTATGCGATTGCGGTTTTCTCCAAAGATGAGCCAGGAAGGCTTGTTGGGGCAAGGCAAGGCTCTCCTTTAGTTCTTGGATTGGGACGGGGAGAAAACTTTCTCGCCAGCGATGCGATGGCCATTGCCAATGAAGCAGAAAAAGTTGTGTATCTAGCCGAAGGCGATATTGTGGATCTAGGGCGCGAAGACTACGTCATCTATGCGCATCAAGCCAGCGAATACGTTAAGGTCAATCGCAAAGCGATTGCGCTAGCGGGTTACGCGGGAGCTGCCGAACTCGGGCCCTATCAGCACTATATGCAAAAGGAAATTTTTGAGCAGCCACGCGCCGTTGCTGACACAATCGATGCGGTGCAAACCATTTGCCCAGAAATTTTCGGTAAGGATGCCAAAGACATTTTTCAAAAGACGCATCGCATCTTGCTTTTAGCCTGCGGAACAAGCTTTTATGCGGCATCGACTGCTCGCTATTGGCTTGAAGCGATTGCAGGACTACCAGTCTCGGTGGAAATCGCTAGCGAATATCGTTACCGTACGCCGATAGCAACAGACGATACGCTTGTTGTGACAATTTCTCAGTCTGGCGAAACCGCCGACACCATTGCCGCTCTTAAGTACGCCAAAAAGCTCGGAATGGATAAGACGCTGGCAATCTGTAATGTCGAGCAGAGCGCACTCGTGCGAGAAACAGCGCTTCACTTTATAACGCGAGCGGGGGTGGAAATTGGTGTTGCAAGCACCAAGGCCTTCACAACGCAGCTTGTAGCGCTTTATCTTTTGACACTCGTGCTCGCTAAGTTAAACGGGCGTTTGACCGCGGAGAGTGAAAAAGAACGTTTAACGAACTTGAGACACATTCCGAAAGCTTTGTCAGGCGTTTTAGCGCTTGAGCCGCAAATCATCGCGTGGGCAGAGCGCTTTGCGAGTAAAGAGCATGCGCTTTTTTTGGGGCGAGGATTGCATTTCCCGATTGCCTTGGAAGGCGCGTTAAAGCTTAAGGAAATTAGCTACATTCACGCAGAAGCCTATCCAGCAGGTGAATTAAAACATGGTCCCTTGGCGCTAGTGGACTCGAATATGCCTGTGGTGACAATTGCACCCAATGATGAACTGCTTGAGAAACTTAAGAGCAACATGCAGGAGGTCAAGGCTCGCGGCGGTGAACTCTATGTCTTTGCCGATAGTGACACGCACATTCTCTCGTGCGAGGGGATGCATGTGATTCGTATGCCAGAAAATAGTGGCGACTTAAGCCCGATGTTGCACGTAATTCCGTTGCAACTGCTGGCTTACCACACAGCGTTAAAACGCGGGACCGACGTCGATAAGCCACGCAACCTAGCGAAAAGCGTGACAGTCGAATAAGGGAAGTTTTCAAAAGGCACGTTTCAGGGGCGGATGACACCGCCCTTTTTATTGGGAAATCTCCTTAGCGCATGTGTTAATTAAGGACTTCGAGGGTAAAAATATGTAAAAGTTGGTCACACCACCAAGCAACTGAATTTAAATTCAGTACAATGCTGAACCTTCGTTCAGTCAAGGAGAAAAATCTCCCTTTAGGCTGAACACAAGTTGTGAAATTAGAGGAATAAACCCTCTCTAGGAGAATGGTGTGATGGTGTTGAAAGCCAAATCGAAAATCGTCGTTTTAAGCTTGGCCGCAGCTATGGTCGCGGGACTTTCGGGTTGTCATAAAGAGGCAGCTCCCACGGTGAGAGCCACTCCCGTTGGTGTTCAGGTCGTTGAACTTTCCGATGCGGTGATTTATTCAGAGCTTCCAGGGCGAGCGAATGCTTTCCGTGTTGCTGAGGTTCGTCCTCAGGTCTCGGGCATTATCAAGTCGCGGTTTTTTGAAGAAGGCGCTGAAGTGAAAGAGGGAGAATCCCTTTACCAGATCGATCCGACAATTTACAAGGCAGCCGTCGCGCAAGCTCAAGCCTCTGTCGAACAGGCCAAGGCCAATCTTGAGTTAGCCAAAGCTGACGCGAAGCGCTCAAGCGGGCTACTTAAGGCACAGGCTGTGAGTAAACAGGCCGACGAAACCACACAGGCTCAGTTAAAAGTCGCCAAAGCCAATCTCTTAGCGGCGCAAGCGGCTCTTACAACAGCGCAAGAGAACCTTCGCTACACCGAAGTTAAGAGTCCGATTCCAGGAAAGGTCTCTCTTTCTGAAGTGACTCCTGGCGCTCTTGTTACAGCCAATCAAGCTTCTCGCTTGACAGTTGTCCAACAGCTCGATCCCATTTACATCGATGTGACGCAATCCTATGAGTCGCTCGCCAAACTCAAAAAGCAACTTGAAACAGGATACCTGAAGGATTTGCCCGCGGATTCTGCCAATGTGAGCATCACGTTATCGGATGGATCAACATATCCGTATCACGGTTTGCTCACCTTTAAAGACGCTTTGGTCGATGAATCCACTGGCACGGTGCGCGTGCGTGCCCTTTTCCCGAACCCACAAAGAACGCTACTTCCAGGCATGTTTGTTCGCGCCAAGTTAGTTGACGGAATTCGTGAAAAGGTGATTCGTATTAATCAAAAGGCGCTTTTACGCAATCAAAACGGTACGCCGTATGTCTATGTGGTTAACAAAGACAATCGCATCGAAACACGCGATATCGTTGTGCAGTGCCCTGATGGAACCGATTGGATTCTTGAAAAAGGTCTTAGCGCAGGGGAAGTCATCGTGATTGATGGCACATTAAGAGTACGCCCAGGCTCTCTCGTGAGTTACCAGACGGGTAAAGAAGCTCCCAAAGAGGCTTCGCAGGTAGCTCCTAAGACAGCAGCCCAATAAGGCTTAAAGAGGAATCAGAGATATGTTAAGTCGTTTCTTTGTTAATCGGCCGATTTTTGCTTGGGTTATCGCGATTGTCATTATGTTGGCAGGCGCGCTCGCTATCCGCACGCTTCCCGTGTCTCAGTACCCAGATATTGCACCACCGCAGATTCGCGTTTGGGCTCAGTATCCGGGCGCGAATGCTGAAACGATTGCAAGAACTGTGACGCAAGTCATTGAAGAGAATATGACAGGCCTCGATGGCATGCTCTATATGAATTCGCAATCGGATTCAACGGGTTTGGCTTCAATTCGCATTACGTTTGAAGCGGGCACGAACCCCGATATTGCTCAGGTTCAGGTGCAAAACAAACTCTCGGTTGTTGAGTCAAAGCTCCCTGAAGCCGTCCGTCGTATTGGTATCACTGTGAAAAAGAGTGCGCCCTCTTTCCTGATGTCTCTTGCCTTTTATGACAAAACAGGAAAGCTCACGGGCGACGATCTCGGTGACTTTTTAATTAATAACATCAAAGAACCGATTTCGCGTATTCAGGGCGTGGGTGATGTGGAGTGTTTCGGAGCCTCCTACGCGATGCGTATTTGGGTTGACCCCGATAAGCTTTATAAATACAACTTACAGCCCTCGGATGTTGTTAATGCGATTTCGGCTCAGAACGTCCAGATTGCCGCAGGTGACATTGGCGCAGAACCCGTGAGTTCAAAGCGCTACATCACAGCGAAGATTCGCGCCAGTTCCTTGATGGAGCGGCCCGAGGAATTTGAAGAAATTGCCATCGTCACGCAAAAAGACGGTTCTGTTGTGCGCGTTAAAGACGTGGCTCGTGTTGAGCTAGGTAACCAGATTTACCAGTTTGGAGGCCTCTATAACGGAAAGAGTGCTTCGGGTATGGCCATTAGCATGGCCGCAGGAGGCAATGCTAAGCAGGTCTCGAAAGATGTGAGAGCGAAACTCGAAGAGCTACGTCCCTTCTTTCCTGAAGGTGTTCAGCTTGAGTACACGATGGATACAACACGATTCGTGGATGCGGCTATGCACGAGGTGATTAAGACCCTCATTGAAGCCATTATCCTCGTTGTTTGCGTGATGTATTTATTTTTACAAAATCATCGTGCCACGATTATTCCCACGATTGCAGTTCCTGTGGTGCTTTTAGGAACCATCGCCGTAATGGGACTCATGGGGTACTCGATTAACATGCTCACGATGTTTGGGCTCGTGCTCGCTATCGGCCTGCTTGTCGATGATGCGATTGTGGTTGTCGAGAACGTCGAACGCGTGATGACGCAGGACTTATCTGACCCACGGGAAGCCACCGTAAAGTCAATGAACCAGATTACTGGAGCCTTGATTGGCATTGCAATGGTGCTTTCAGCTGTGTTTATCCCGATGGCTTTCTTCGGGGGATCAACGGGTGTCATTTATCGTCAGTTCTCTGTGACGATTGTTTCGGCAATGGTTCTTTCCGTCGTTGTTGCTCTAACGTTAACGCCTGCGCTCTGCGGTACGCTTCTTGTGAAACAGACGGGAGAAGAAAAGCCCAAAGCGAAGTTCTTCGTTAAGTTTAATCAGGGTTTCCACAGCTTTAGTAAATTTGTATGCCGTGTGGCTCATGGCTTGTCACGCCGAATCAAATTCTTATTTGTTTTGTATGCGATACTTATCGCTTTAGTTGTTTGGGGCTTTGCACATTTGCCGAGTTCCTTTATGCCCGACGAAGATCAGGGTGTTTTGCTGATGACAGGGCAGACGCCAGCGAGCGCTACAGCAGAGCGTACAGATAAGATGCTTAAGTTAGCTTCGGAGGCTATCCTCGAGCAGGAAAAAGATACCGTTGATGCTTTGCAGCTTGTCCGAGGGTTTTCTTTTGGCGGCACGGGTGAAAACATGTCCCTTGGCTTTGTTGGCTTAAAGGATTGGAGCGTTCGCAAGAATGCCAGCCAACAAATTAAGGCGATTCAGCAACGGATGCAGGCTCGCCTCATGGGGTCAGACTTCAATGATTTCCTTGGATTCGTTTTCCCGCTTCCTGCTGTTCCTGAGTTAGGTGTTGCAGAAGGCTTTGACTTTTACCTTGAAGACAGAAACGGTGCTGGTCACGCCCGCCTAACAGAAGTGATGAACGAATTTCTCATCAAAGCCAATCAAGATCCCCGTCTGACGATGGTGCGCCACAATGGTATGGATGATGTGCCAATGCTCGTTCTTGATGTTGATTATGGGAAGGCTCGTTCTTTAGGGCTTTCCGATACAGATATCAACAATACGCTTACGATTGCCTTCGGTTCAAGCTATGTCAACGACTTTATTGATCGTGAAAAGATTAAGAAAGTCTATGTGCAAGGCGAAGGCTTTGCGCGTGGAGACGAAACCGATATCGCAAAGTGGCACGTGAGAAATAATGAAGGAAAACTTGTTCCCTTCTCGGCTTTCTCCAAGACAAGCTGGAGCTTTGGTGCTGGGCGCTTGGAGCGCTACAACGCCGTGGACGCCGTCAATATTCAGGGCCAGCCAGCGCCTGGCTATTCTTCGGGTGAGGCAATGCAAGCGATTGAAGAAATTTTGACTCAGATGCCTGCTGGCTACTCGATTGAATGGACAGGGCTCTCCTACCAAGAAAAATTGGCTGGTGGCAATGCGGCTCCTTTGTATGCGGTTTCGCTACTTGTCGTCTTCTTGGCGCTTGCGGCCCTGTATGAGTCGTGGTCGATTCCTGTGGCTGTGATTCTTGTTGTGCCGCTTGGTGTTTTGGGCGCTTTAGGATTGACAGCGATTACGGGTCGTCAAAACGACGTGTACTTCCAGGTCGGTCTCTTAACAACAGTGGGTCTCGTTGCGAAGAATGCGATTTTGATTGTCGAATTCGCGCGCGATTTGTACGATAAGGGAACCGATGTCCTAGAAGCCGTTGTCGAAGCCGTTCGTTTGCGTTTACGCCCGATTTTGATGACGTCCATCGCCTTTGGTTTGGGTGTTTGCCCGCTTGCTGTTGCGACGGGCGCGGGAGCGGGCGCACAATCCGCAATCGGTATCGCGGTTTTGGGCGGAATGCTCTCAGGAACATTCCTGTGTATTTTCTTTGTCCCCGTGTTCTTCGTTGTGATTACGCGGATTTTTGGTCGTAAAAAGATTGAGCAGGTTTAAGAAAGCAAAAGAGGAAAACTATGCGTAAAACATTTGTTTTGTTACCGTTAGCTGCCGCGGTTCTTGCCGCAGGGTGCTCTTTTGCGCCGACTTACGAAAGGCCAGAGGCACCGATTGAAGCGGCGTGGCCAGCATCTGAAGCAACGAAAAACGTTCAGATGCTAACCGAAGGCCTTCAAAACTGGGGAGACTTCTTTAAAGATAAGCGCTTATGTGCCTTAATTGAGAAGGGCCTCTCGGGTAACCGTAGCTTGCGTGCGGCCGTATTAAGTGTCGAGCAAGCCCGGGCTCAGTACAACGTCAGCCGTAGTCAGTTATTGCCGAGCATTTCTGCTGTGGCGCAACGCACGGCGCGTGGCGCTTATAACAACGAGACTTTGAATCACTCAAGCTCGATGTCCAATGGCTACACGGCTAACGCGATGGCTTCTTATGAACTCGATCTCTTTGGTCGCGTTCGTAACACCAATGAAATTGCTTTGCAATCGTATTTCCAAACCGAGGCTGCACAGCGCACAGCACAGATGACCTTGATTTCGGAAATTGCGAACACCTGGTTAGGGTTGGCTGCAGCGAAAGATAAATTAAAACTCGCTACAGAAACCCTAGAGAGCCAAGAAAAGACTTTCGCACTCGTTAAGAATAGCTACGAATTAGGTGCTTCAAGCTTAATGGATGTGCATCAGGCCAAAACAACGGTAGCGAATGCCGAGATTGCGAAGTCTCAAGCGACAACACAGGTTGCCCAATATAAGAATGCCTTAAGGCTTCTTGTGGGTGGCGCTTACGATGAAAGCCTTGAGGCAGAAACACTTCCTACCGACATCACGAATCCAATTTCTGCGATTTCCAATGTTCCAAGCGAAGTGCTTCTGAATAGACCCGATATTGCGTCAGCAGAAGCGCAATTAAGAAGCGCCAATGCCAATATTGGCGTGGCACGTGCGGCGTTCTTCCCGTCGATTTCTTTAACGGGAACGACCGGTTACACGTCGAGCCATTTATCGGACCTTTTTAAGTCGGCGGGAGCAATCTGGTCGTTCACACCCTCGATCTCGTTACCGATTTTCCAGGGTGGGCAGAATATTCAGAACTTAAAGGCAGCCGATGCTGGTAAGCGCGCCGCTGTCGCAAAGTACGAATCTGCGATTCAAACGGCGTTTAAAGAAGTTTCCGATGCTTTAGCCACCGAAGGAACGATTCAAGATCAGTTAAAGGCAACGGTTGAGTTGGCCGAAGCCACGCACAAAACGTATGAATTATCGTTAGAACGCTACAAAAACGGAGTGGATAGTTTCTTACAGGTCTTAGATAGCCAGAGGTCGGATTTCTCTGCTCAACAGGCCCTTGTGAATATGAAACTAGAGCGTGCAACGAGCGTTATTACACTTTATAAGGCCATGGGTGGTGGCTCACAACTTGCCGAAGAGACCAAAGAGGACTCTCAGGAGGCTAAGAAATGAGCACCAAACAGGCTGAAAAGGAAGTTGTTCAAAAAAGACGACTCACTGAGGTTTATCGCAAAAGGCTAGCCGAGGCTCAAGACCTTGTCAGTCGGCGGCGCTCGGAAATCCTTTTGGCTGCCATTGAGTGTTTTGGCGAAAAGGGCTTTGTTGCCACAAAGATGAAAGACATTGCCGAACGCGCTCAAATGAGCGTAGGCAGTCTCTACAACTACTTTAACAACAAAGACAACATCGTCGAGACGCTCGCGCAAGATCAAGTCGACAAGTTGATTGACAAAATCAACAAAGCCAATCGGGAAGTCCCGACAAAGCATATGCGCGACTTAGCTAGTATCGCCATGACGCGATTGAACATAAAAAACGCGATTTTTGCGTTGGATATTATGAATGCGAGCACGAGCAATGAGCGGCTTTTAAAGATTTTGCAGCGCTATGACAAAGCCTGTCGTGAGGCCTTGCTCGAGAGTTACAAGAATAAAAACTATTACGATCCAGAAGCAAAGCTCGATTTTGATATGTGTCTGCTTGATGGCTTGATTATCCGGGCAATCGCAGATCCATCATTAAACGCAGAAAGGCTCTCAAAACTGGTTGCTCGGCAAATTGTTATGGGATAAGCTAAAAGTTTTCTGAGACCAGAGCTTAAGATAAGTGAAGGGCCGCGCATTGCGCGGCCCGTTTTACAAGAATAACCCTGGAGGAGGTTACTTTAATTTCACGGGAATGAAAATCCGACCTTGACCGCGTTGAACAAGAAGTCTCAAGGACTTTGTCTTGGAGATGACAGCGCCCAAATCCGAGGGCTTTTTCACCTCTTTACCGTTCACGCTAATGATGATGTCGCCGCGCTGAATGCCTGCTTTGCGGGCAGCGCCATTGACAGACGTGACAAGAAGACCTTTGGTGCCAACAGAATCGGCTTCTTCATCAGAAAGGGCTCGAACGGAAACACCAAGGCGAGAGGCGTTATCGCTTGCCTTCTTATTGGCGTTAGATGCGCCATCGGACTCGTCTTTGCCGACCTTAACTTTCACAGTCACATCTTTTCCATCACGAATCACTTTGAGTGTTAAGTCA
>CAVAQL010000002.1:32897-38123 GCA_963590825.1 Bacteroides caccae
TGGATGTATTTTCCGGCACGTATGATCGTACAGTTGTCTGAAGAAGCTGTAATCTCCTTTAACTTGTGTGTAATGAGGATCACGCTCTTTCCATCGGCTGTAAGATTACTTATAATTTCCATAAGTTCTTCTATTTCCTGCGGTGTAAGCGATGCCGTAGGCTCATCGAGGATAAGTGTATTGGCACCTCTGTAGAGGACCTTAAGTATCTCGACTCTCTGCTGCATACCGACTGATATATCCTCAATCTTTCCATCACGAATCACTTTGAGTGTTAAGTCAGAACCCGGGGCAAGTGTGCTTACTAAGACAGGCAAATCCCCACTATTGGCAATGGGTTTGCCGTTGGCTTCAACGATAATGTCGCCTTCGCGCAAATTGCTCTTTGCAGCAGGTCCTTTCTTATCAATTTGGCTCACAACGGCGCCCTTCGGAGTCTTTAGACCAAAGCTTTCCGCAAGTTCTTGGGTCATGCTCTGAACGACAACACCGATACGGCCACGAGTTACGTGCCCTTGGGTGACAAGCTGATCTTTAATTTGTAAGGCAAGATCAATTGGGATGGCAAAAGACAATCCCATGAAACCGCCCGAGGTGGAGAAGATTTGTGAATTAATTCCAACGACTTCGCCATCCATATTAAAGAGGGGGCCTCCGGAGTTACCTGGGTTGACAGCAACGTCTGTCTGAATAAAGGGAACATATTGATCGGAAGGCAATTGACGGCTCTTAGCCGAAACGATGCCAGCCGTGACGGTGTTGTCAAGGCCAAAGGGACTGCCAATAGCGGCGACCCATTCGCCAACCTTTAATTTGGAAGAATCGCCCATCTTTAAAACAGGCAGGTCTTTGGCGTCAATTTTCACGACAGCAATATCGGTTTTTTTGTCACTACCTAAAACTTTGCCCTTGAATTCACGCTTATCGGTTAAGCGAACGGTGATCTCGTCTGCGCCATCGATGACGTGGTGATTCGTGAGAATAAGACCGTCAGAACTAATAATGAATCCAGATCCCGTGCCGCGACGTTCGGGTTCTTCCTGAGGACCAACGAAGGGAATGAGCGGAAAACCAAAGCGCTTAAAGATTTCAGCCTGACGCTCGTCGAGCTCTCCAAAAGGATTGGCGCCTTCAATCTTGCGGGCTTCGCGTACGGTGGAAATGTTGACAACGCCTTTGCCGTATTTTTCTACGAGATTCACGAAGTCGGGTAATTGTGTACGAGCGCTTGTTTCAACGGGGTCTGCGGCATAGGCAGGAGCATAAGAAAGAGTTGTGACCGCAATCACTGTGGAAAGCGCTGCAATGGCAAGGGGTTTCATACGAAATTTCATAGTTTTAGTAAGCTCCAAAAAAGGATAGGCAAGGCAATAACCTCAACGTGTTGCAACGATAGACGAAAAACGGGATGAAAAACGTTTAGGAAGTTCGCAATCTGTCGCGATGCGGTTAAATTTGTAACAAACCTACGAGCAAAAGGGGGAAATCGTACTAAGACGTGAATAGGCGTGATTGAAGTGAAACTGCTAATGTGCTGAAAAAGCATTTTCGAAACCCATTTCGGAGAAAGTTATGACAGAAAAGACGACCGACGTTGTTGTGGTAGAGAAAACTGAAGAAAAAGAAACGACAAAGACTGAAAAAAGGATGACTCAAGAGCCAGAGCACAAGGTGATTGTGATTGCGAAGATTGTTTATATCCTTCACGCCATATCCATTCTTCTTGGTATTGCAACGGGCGCGTCGATTCTTGGATCTTTTCTTTTCGGCTGGCCATCGATTGCGGCAGTCGTTTTGAATTACGCCTTGCGTAGCGAAGCAAGGGGTACATTTGTTGCGAGTCACTTTACTTGGCAAATTCAGACCTTTTGGTCAGCGGCCATTTGGTCGCTTCTTGTGGGCATCATCGGCATGCTACTTTCGTGGCTCTTAATTGGTTTTGCCGTTTGGACAATGGGCTTTATGGTGATGGGAATCTGGGTTGGCTACCGGATTATTCGCGGCTGGATTCGTTTGAGCGCCAAAGAAGAAATGCCCGTCTAAGTTAGGCGTTTTGCTATTCATCCGTATGGATGGATTTCTTCAGGACCCTATAGCGCATCGGTAAAGTTCGTCCCTCGGGAAGTAATGTAAGAGAAAAACATCAGTGCTTTCCTCTTCTTTCGGATTTTTCCAGGGACAAACATGAAACGTAGTATCTTTATTTTGACAGCAGCGGTGGCTGCTTGTGCTCAAGTTGCCCAAGCGGGCGGTTTTATGCTCATGGAGCAGACAGCGTCTGGTCTTGGACGCGCGAATGCTGGTGCTGGCGTCTTCGGTGATGATGCGTCCGCCGCGTGGTTTAACCCAGCAGGAATGACACTTTTAACGGGCAAACGCATTCAAGCGGGTAGCGCCTTTGGCGTCGTTGACGGTAAATTTGAAGCGACCGACGGTTCTACAGATAACGCTCGCGATGGCGTTGTGCCAATTCCTTTCTTGCACACGACGTTTCAGTTGACCGACAAGCTTTGGTTCGGTTTTAGCGTTGATGTGCCCTTTGGCATGCAAACCAAGTACAACGATAACTTTGTGGGACGAGATCGTGGTATTTCAGCTAAGGTTATGACCGTTGACATGAACCCGAGCTTGGCTTACAAAATAAACGATGCGATTTCTTTGGGCGTGGGTATTTCTGCACAATACGGCTCGGTTGAGCTTGTCAATGGATACCACGGAACCTCGACACGAGTTAAGGGATCAGATATTGCTTGGGGCGCCAATGCAGGCGTGATGGTTGTTCCAACAGAGAACACACGCTTTGGCTTGGCTTGGAGAAGCGCGGTTTCTCACGATTTGGATGGCCATTTTTATTCTGCAGCAGGAACGCAGGACTCTACTGTGAAGTTTAAGACGCCGCAGACGGTGATTTTCTCGGGCGCTTGGGATATTAATAAGCAATGGACAGTTGCAGGCACGTTCCGTTGGTCTGACTGGTCAACCTTTGTGGATTTGCCTGTTTATAACAGAAGCACAGGAACTCGTATCGTGGCAACTCAAGAGAACTGGAAGGATTGCTACCTCTTCTCGATTGGTGCTGATTATCGCTACAACGACGAGTGGACATTCCGTGCGGGTACTGCGTACGAAACATCGACGATTCGCGAATCGAAGTATCGTATGACAACGGTTCCTGATAGTGCACGTTGGTGGCTTTCTTTGGGCGCTGGATGGAAGCCTAATAAAGAGTGGCAGCTCGATGTCGGTTACCTCTTTATGCATGGTCTCGGACACTCGCGTATTACAGAAAGCTCGGGTAGCGATAAAACCATCGGTACTTATAAGCGCGTGAATGTTCACATGCTTGCCGTTCAGGCGATGTATAGCTTCTAATCAAAGTTTGCGTTGAACAAAAAACGCCGGAGAGTTCGAAAGAGCCCTCCGGTTTTTTTTACGCGTGAAGCTTTCTGATGTGGCTTAAACTTCTTTATGCAAATCTTCTTTTGATACGGAGGGCACGGAGAAATGACAAAGAAACTTTTCCATTTCATTCATCACGCGGCATTTTGGCTTGAGGTTGACGGCAAGCGAGCTCTTTTTGACCCGTATCTTGATGCAAATCCCGAAGGGCTTAGCGCCAAAGACGTGAAGGCCGATTGGATTTTTGTCAGTCACGCCCATTCCGATCACCTGGGTTCGGCATTTGAGATTGCAAAGAATAACGAAGCGACGATTATTACAACAGCGGAAATTGCAGGCCTAGCAAGCCAAAACGGTTGCAACGCCCATGCGATGCACGTTGGAGGAACATTTACCTTTCCCTTTGGTCATGTTCGTCTAACGCCCGCATTTCACGGTAGCGGCATTGCAGGAGGGCACGCTTGCGGATTTATTGTGGATTTCTATGGCGCCCGCGTGTACTACGCTGGAGATACGGGGCTGTTTGGCGATATGAAGTGGCTTCGTGACGTTGATCCCTTTGACGTTGCCGTTCTTCCCATCGGCGGAAACTTTACGATGGACCCCGCTGATGCGGCGCTTGCTACGAAGTGGCTTGGTACGCCGTGCGTTATCCCTGTTCACTACAACACGTGGCCTGTGATTGCGCAAGACCCTCTAACCTTTAAGGAGAAGGTCCTGCAACTAACGAAGACTCAGGTGCTGTTACCTAAGCCAGGGGAAACGATTGAAATTCCCTAAGAGGCGCTATCGGTTTCGCTAGGTTCTTTCTTTTCTGTGGCAACGCAAATCAGAATCGAAACGCTCAAAGCGAAACCGAGACCAGCTAACCAGTAAAAGTAAATCATCAGTTCCTCCTTAATACAGTTGCTTATCGTTTTGAGCGATATAGCTTTCGGTCACTTTGCCACGCATCACCTTATAGGCCCAGGCCGTGTAGCTTAGGACAATGGGAAGAATCAGCACGACAGCAAAGAGCATAATCTCAAGAGTTAATTGAGAACTACAGCAATCCCAAATTGTTAGGCTCGCATTCGGGTGCGTTGAGCTTGGCAAAATAAATGGGAAAAGCGCCACAAGAGGCGTTAAAACAATCGCAATAATCGATAAGCCACTCGCGCAGACTGCGGCTAATCCGTAATGACGACGCGCTAAGAGAAGCGCGCAGAATTCCCCAAGAATCCCTATTGCTGGTAAGACAAAGAGAACGGGATAGCGAAGGAAATTCGTCAGCCATCCGCCCGAATACACGTCAACGGTCTTTGATAAGGGATTAGCCGGCCCCGAAGGCGAGAGTCCCAAACTCGCAACGTAGCCGTCTGTTCCCAAATAGGTCCAGATGCCGCCAATGGCAAACAAAATCGCTGTGATTGCCGCTGCGGCTGTGGCAATGACGGCGGCGCGCTGCTGCAGGATGCCTTCTGTTTTAAAAATAAGCCAGCATGCCCCATGAACGATAGTCATCGTAAGGCTCGTTAGTCCACACAGTAGAGCAAAGGGTGTTAAGAGATTCCAGAAGGAGCCCGTGTAAATCGGACGCATCGTCTCATCAAAGTAAAACGGAATGCCTAGTAAGAGGTTTCCAAAGGCAACACCAAAGATAATCGGTGGCACGGCCGATCCCACAAAAAGCGCCCAATCCCAAGATTTTCGCCAACGGCTCTCGGGTAATTTACTGCGAAAGTCAAAGCCGACAGGTCTCAAAATAAGCGCCAATAAGACAATGAGCATTGCCCAGTAAAAGCCAGAGAATGCCACGGCATAAACAAGAGGCCAAGCCGCGAAAAT
>CAVAQL010000003.1:0-15525 GCA_963590825.1 Bacteroides caccae
CGCTTGCATGGCATGCAAGAGGTCAGCGGTTCGATCCCGCTAACCTCCACCAAAATTTAAGGTCCCTATCGTCTAGAGGCCTAGGACACAACCCTTTCACGGTTGGTACAGCGGTTCGAATCCGCTTAGGGACGCCAAACGTCGAAGAAACCGGAGTCTAAATAGGTCTTCGGTTTTTTTATGGCCAAAAGCGCCAAAGACTCGGATTGACAGAAATCCAAAAAAAGATTCAAACGTAAGGAAAACGCCATGGACAACAAGCCCTTTGACCGTTTTAACGACAAACCTCCGAGACGTGACCGTCGCGAAGGTGGCTTCGGTCGTCGTGATGACCGATTCGATTCAAGACCACGGCGTTTTGCTAACGACGAGCGCTTTGGTGATGATGGTTTTCGTGGGGGGCGTTTTGCTGACCGCAGGGACCGCTTTGATGACCGTCGTGCGCCGCGTGACCGTTTCGGCGGCGAGAGCCGTGACCGTCGTTTCTCCGATCGCGAGGCATCATTTAACCGCGCGGCTAAGCGCCCCTTTAGTAAGCAGTCAGGTCCAAGAGCTCGTGCTTTTGAAAAGCATCGCTACACAGACCACGTTGCTTTTGTAAAGACCGCAACTGTTCGACTCGATCCCGATGTCGCACAGGCTTTCCGTTCTTCAGAAGCCGTAAACGCCGCTCTTCGCGCATTGCTTCAAGCCGCTTCCCACATCGAAGTGAAAAAAGAGGAAGCTTCAGCTGAAGGCGTAGAAACTCAAAGCTTAGAAGCCTTAGACGTAGCAGAAGATGAGGCTACTGAAGAAGTGGATCAGGCTCAGGCTGAGGCGACAGAAGAAAGCAGTAAAGAAACAGACTCTGAGGCTTCCTAACGCAAGCCTTAGGTGTGAAGGATTTGAGAGCCACTTTATCTAGTGGCTCTTAAAACGGAACTTCAGGAAGAAATAAGGCGATTCGGTCTTGTTTTCGCTTGATTTTTCGATTGACAACCAGCTAGGTGCGTGTCATAATGCGCACCTTTCCACGCAAGTGAGAAATTGGCGTGTGGCCTTTTTGAGTCAGACGCTTTTCTTAGAACAAAAAGGCTTCGTCTACCGAAAGTATTCGGGCGCGAGGCGATGCGAGGTATTAATACTATGTATGCAGTTTTCAAAACCGGTGGCAAACAGTACCGTGTTAGCGTTGGTGATGTCGTGAGAGTCGAGACAATCAGCGCTGATGTCGGTGCCAAGATTGCTCTTGATGAGATTCTTGCAATCAGTGATGATGCAGGTCTTAAAGTTGGAACCCCGTTGATTGCGGGCGCACAAGTTGTGGCGACAGTCCTTGGGCACGGTCGCTCAGAGAAGGTGCGCATTTTCAAGTTCCGTCGTCGTAAGCACTCGATGAAGAGTGGCGGACATCGTCAGAACTACACAGATCTCGTAATCGATGAGATTAAGGCAGCCTAATTCTTTAACGTTAGCGAAGAGGATAAGACAAAATGGCACATAAAAAAGGTGGCGGCTCAACCCGCAACGGTCGCGATTCCCAAGCTCAACGTTTGGGCGTGAAGGTTTTTGGTAATGCAATGGTTAGCGCTGGCAACATTATCGTTCGCCAACGCGGCACACAGTTCCATGCAGGCGACAACGTCGGTATGGGACGTGACCACACGCTTTTTGCGAAAGTCGATGGCACAGTTGCTTTTGAAGTCAAAGGCAAGCGTAACCATCAGTTTGTGAAGGTCGTCCCGTTCGCAGCGTAATTCGCGCGCGACGATAAATCTTCATAACAAAAACCGAGAGGCCCCGCGCGCTTAGCTTTGTAACTTTACAAAGCAAAGACGACACGGGGCTTTTTCTGTCTCTAGTTAAAAAGGTGTCAACGTGAAGTTCGTTGATGAAGCAAGAATTGAGGTTCAGGGCGGAAACGGCGGCAATGGTGCAGCTAGTTTTCGTCGTGAGAAATTTATCCCCAAGGGTGGTCCCGATGGCGGCGATGGTGGTCGAGGCGGTTCGGTCTACGTTTTAGCCGATCGCAATCTCAATACATTAATCGACTATCGCTATGCGCGTAAGTTCTTTGCCAAAAATGGCGAGAACGGTCGAGGCGCTGACTGCTTTGGTGCTGGAGCCGAAGATATTGTCCTTAAGGTTCCTGTCGGAACGCTTGTTATCGATGAAACGACAGGAGAAACCGTTGCCGATTTAACCAAACACGGCGATAAAGCCTTGGTTGCTCAAGGCGGAAAGGGCGGGCTTGGGAACTTACACTTTAAGTCAAGTACGAACCGCGCTCCGCGTCAGGCAACAAAAGGCGAGGCTGGTCAATACCGAGCGCTTCATCTTGAATTAAAGGTCCTAGCGGATGTGGGTCTTTTGGGAATGCCCAATGCGGGTAAGTCCACATTGATTAGCGCTGTCTCAAACGCTCGTCCTAAGGTTGCTGACTACCCCTTTACAACGCTAGTACCCCATTTAGGCGTTGTGCGAGTCGGCAATGAACAAAGCTTTGTTTTAGCTGACATCCCTGGCCTTGTTGAGGGAGCAGCCGAAGGCGCTGGTCTCGGGCACTTATTTTTGCGGCACCTATCGCGCACAAGTTTGTTATTGCACGTTATTGACTGCGCGCCGCTAGATTCTGATATTGATCCTGTGGCGCAGGCGCGCGCACTTGTTCGAGAACTCGAAAAATACAGTCCCGAACTTGCGCAAAAGCCGCGCTGGATTGTTTTAAATAAAGTCGATCTCTTACAAGACGATAGAGAAGAGAAAATCGCCCATCTAAAAAAAGAACTCGCTAGCGACGGGCGTCCTTTCTTTGTGATAAGTGCGGCAACGCGAGAGGGTACGCAAGAACTCATTAACGCGGTTGCCACCGAGCTCGATACGGCAAAAAAGAAAGCCACAGAGCAAGAGCTTCGAGCTCAAGAGGATGTTCGCTTTACGACAAACGACAAGGAGTAGCTTTATGACAGAGTCCGTTTTAAAGGGAGCGCGGCGCATCGTGATTAAAGTCGGTAGCGCTCTTGTCACGAATGACGGTAGGGGTCTAGACCGTACAGCCATTGCGAATTGGGCTCGCCAAATCGCCTCCTTACAAAAAGACGGCAAAGAAGTTATTTTCGTCAGTTCCGGCGCTATCGCCGAAGGCGTCTTGCGCTTAGGTTGGGAAAAGAGGCCAAGCGCTGTATCGCAATTGCAGGCCGCTGCTGCCGTCGGGCAGATGGGATTGGCTCAAGCCTATGAAGAGAATTTTTCTTCCTACGGCATAAAAACAGCACAGATTCTTTTAACGCACGCTGACTTAGCCGATCGCGAAAGATACCTTAATGCGCGAGCCACATTAACCGAGTTAACCGCGCTCGGTGTGGTTCCTGTGATTAACGAAAACGATACGGTCATCACCGACGAAATCAAAGTGGGCGACAACGATACGTTGGGTGCCTTGGTCACAAACCTCGTTTTAGCTGACGTTTTGGTCATTTTGACAGACCAAAGGGGTCTATATACCGCAGATCCGCGAAAAGACCCGACGGCAACGTTTGTTGCCTCGGCACGCGCAGGAGACCCAGCGCTAGAAAAGATGGCGGGAGGCGCCGCAAGCGCCTTATCTAAGGGTGGCATGATTACCAAGATTCTCGCCGCTAAGCGCGCTGCACGCTCGGGGGCAGCGACGATTATCGTTTCTGGCCGCGAAAAGGATGTGTTAATCCGTATGGCTTCTGGCGAGTCGCTTGGAACAGAACTCTTAAGCGAAAACGCGCCGATGCACGCACGAGAAAAATGGATTGCCGATCACTTGCGTAGCGATGGGGCTGTCGTCGTTGATGCGGGTGCAGAAAAAGCAATCTGTGAGCGCCACACAAGCCTACTGCCTGTTGGCGTGAAATCGGTTTTAGGTGAATTCTTACGAGGCGACGTGATTTCGTGCCTCAATGCCGAAGGAAAAGAAATCGCTCGCGGTATCGCAAATTACTCTTCTGGAGAAGTGCGCCAAATCGTTGGTGTGCGTTCCGAAGATATTGGGGAAATCTTAGGCGTTGTCGCGCACCCCGAAGTGATTCACAAGGATAATCTCACGCTCGTAGGATAAAGAGATGGCCAATCAATTTAAAAATCTCATTTTCAAAAATGATGCTCTTTACGATGGATTCGTTTCGAGTAGCAGAATGATTTGTCACATCAAAAATGGCATCTTCTACAAAGGCTCAGTTACCGTTTGGAGCCACGCGGTCGCCCTTGTGAAAGACGGAAAGATTTACGATGGCGATCGAGTCGCTTCAAGATATCTCAAGGGTTTTCAGAAAGACAATATCGTTTACGCAGGAAGCGCTCCTCTTACTCGAGCCATTGTTCTGATGCAAAAAGGTCCCACGCTTTATCTTGGTAGCGTCCAACGGTCCTCTGCTGAACTTGCCCGCATTAAGGGAACCGAACAGATGGACCTAGCGACATATGCCGCTTTAATTCACTATTTTATTTCTCCGATTCTCAATCTCTAGCCTCGGATGCAAAAAGACGCTACATTAAACGAAGATAGGCGATACCGATATAGTCTAATTCGTGAATGGGATGCGGAAAAACCGAAGGTTCTTTTTATTGGACTCAATCCCTCGACCGCAGACGAAACCGAAGATGACGCCACAATTCGGCGCTGTATCGGGTTCGCTAAACGCTGGGGTTTCGGCGCAATTCTTGTTGGGAATCTCTTTGCGATTCGCTCCAAAGATCCCGCGGTGCTCTATGAGGCAAAAGACCCTATTGGTCCCGAAAACGATGTCTGTCTTGCCAAGATGGCACAAGAGGCCTCTTTAGTTGTTGCCGCTTGGGGTAACAACGGGGGATATCGCAATCGCTCCGAAGAGGTCAGTGCGCTTTTTACTCAAATGAAGTGTCTTGGGGTTAACAAAACGGGCGAACCCAAGCACCCGTTGTATGTTCCTTCCAATCAAGCTCTCATGGACTTTAAGCGTTAAGAGCCACCAGCGTAGCCGTTTTGCCGCCACGCTTCAAAAACAGTGATAGCGACGGCATTACTTAAATTAAGCGAGCGATTATCAGGAACCATCGGAAGGCGAATACGCTGATTGGCTGGGAAGGCATTACGAATTTCATCGGGTAGCCCGTGACCTTCGCTACCAAAAATCAGCCAGTCGCTAGGAAGAAACTTTACCGTTGAAAAGATGCTCGAACCCTTTGTTGTCATGGCAAACATGCGTTCTGGATTTGGGTTCGCTTCCTTTAAAAACGCTTCCCAGCTTTTATGCACGGTCATCGTTGTCATTTCGTGATAATCAAGACCAGCGCGAATCAGGTGCTTGTCGTCAACAGAAAACCCTAAGGGTTCCACAAGGTGCAGTTTGCAACCCGTGTTAGCGCACAAACGAATGATATTTCCCGTATTCGGCGGGATCTCTGGATACACAAGAACAACGTTAAACATCGATAGTTTCTGAAGTGGATTTGTTTGATTGGCCTGAGAGCATACTCTCGCGCATTTTGGCGAGTGCTTTCTTTTCGATTTGGCGGATGCGTTCGGAGGAGACGCCCAATTCTTTGGCGAGTTCTTGAAGTGTCATCGGCGCGGTATTGCCATCGGCGTCCTCGGCAAGCCAGCGTGCTTCAATCACACGCCGAGAGCGAGCGTCGAGACCGGCGAGCGCTTCTTTTAATTTCGCTTTGGTGTGGCTTTCAGTGTCTTCCTGCTCGACTTTTTCTAGCGGTGTGGGTTCACTGCTAGCGAGATAGTCTTCTGGCGAAAAATCGGATTCGTCGTTTTCGTTGGATGTTCCTTCCATCGAAAGGTCGGCACCTCCCATACGCTGCTCCATCTCGAAAACTTCTTCGGGTTTCACATCAAGCGTTTGGGCGATTTCTTTGGCTTCAGGCGTCGTAAGCGACTTGTCGGTGGCCTTCATCTGCCGCAAGTTAAAGAAAAGCTTTCTTTGGTTTTTGGTTGTCGCAACTTTCACGAGGCGCCAATTACGAACCACATAATCTTGAATTTCCGCGCGAATCCAGTGCACAGCAAAGCTCATCAAGCGTACGCCTTTGTCTGGGTCATAATGCTTGACTGCTTTCATAAGGCCAATATTGCCTTCTTGAATAAGATCGGCGTGCGGAAGGCCGTAACCCAAATAGCCACGCGCCACGGAGACTACAAGGCGCAAGTGACTCAAAATCAGTTTTTGCGCTGCGGTTAAATCGTTCTTATCGCGAAGTTGGACAGCAAGAGAATGTTCTTCTTCAGCGCTAAGCACGGGTGCGGCATTGGCGGCACGAATGTAGGCATCGATATCCCCTAGGCTAGGAGGCAGTAATGCGGGAACATTGGCGCGATAGGGCACAAGAGCAGCGCCAGAGTTAGGTTTAACAACCTCACTCTCAGGGGCTTTCTCTTTTTGAATGGCATCAGAACTCATAGGTTGTGCACTCTATCACGGACGATTGGGTCTGAAATGAAAGAAATCGTATCAGATTGTGCCTTCTCGTCTTAAGGCCTCACGCGTGGCGAGGTCACCAACAATTGCGCCGAGGCAAGCTGCTAAAAACACAAAAAGAGCGCAAGCGGCAACGCTAGGCATCGCCAGTTGCAAGTTAATCGAATACAGGGTAGCAAAGTTCGCTAGTGGCTCAGCAAGTAGGCCAATCCCCAATCGCGTGACAGCAAGACTCACAAGAGCTGCTGAGCCGAGCGTAATAAATCCACGCCAAATATAGGGACGCTTAATAAAACTCGGATAGGCACCAAAAAGGTGAAGCGCACGAATCTCAGCCATGCGAGCCGCTGTTGTTAGGCGAACCGAAGCGGCAATCACGAGGAGCACCAAAATGCAGACAATGACGCCGAGAATGCCGCCGAAAATCGTTAGCGCCCGAACGAGCGCTCCCATATGAAGCGCCCACTTATCGTCATAGGCAACCGAATCGACCTCAGGGAGCTTTTCGATGGCGCTCGCGAGCGCCTTGATTTGGGCGCTTGTCGCTGTTTTCTTACACGTTGCGATAACGAGGTCAGGAAGGGGATTGGACTTAGTTACCTTCGATTGAATACCGAGACTTGCGTTTACCGAAGCAAGCGCTTCTTTTTTCGGGATGATGCGAACGTTGTCGACAGCCGGGGAGGAGGCAATCTTTTGAGAAAGCGATTGAATGGTTTTCTCTCCAGCGCTACGTTGCGCAAAGACGGTGATTTCTGTTACCAGAGCCACAGAAGACAATGGTTGCGATAGTGACCAAGCTAAGGTGCCCAAGAAAAGCGGAATGCTTAGCGTAAATCCCGCTAAGGCTAGCGCCAAAGAGAACTGCCCGAACGCGCCAAAAATGCCACGCATCGTGCGTGAAAAAGCCCAACGCCAAGCAGGAAATAGACTCATCGTGAAAGCCCTCCTGCGGCAAGCTGAATTGCTCGACAGGCAACAGAACTCGGAGCAAGCTCCAAGTGCGAGGCAAGGATAATGGCTACACCATACAAAGAAAAGTCCCCCAGTAGGTCCATGAGGTTTTGCGCATTGTCCACATCAAGATTGGCTGCGGGTTCGTCGGCCAAGATTAAAACAGGGTGATTCACAACGGCACGCGCAAGGCAGGCGAGTTGCCGCTCCCCAGCGGAAAGCTTTCCTGGTAGGAGGCTTGCGAGTTGACGAATCTTACATTTATCTAAAGCAGCCTCTGCGCGATGCCGAGCCTCTTTATAGGATTCCCCTGCGGCAATCGTGGGAAGCATAACGTTTTCAAGGATGCTGCAATCTTCAAGTAACAGACCGCCCTGAACCATAATCCCCATTGTGCGACGCATCCACAAGAGTTGCTTTTCACTAAAGTCGTTAATGAGCTCTCCGGCGATGCGCACTTCGCCAGAGGTTGGGCGAACAAGGCCTGCGATCAGTCGAAGCGCAAGAGACTTTCCCGACCCTGTTGGGCCGTGCAGCGAAACAAACTCACCTCGCGTCACGTTGAAATTCAGAGGCGGAATCGGATGCACGTCTGGGAATTCACAGACCGCATTGACTAATTCAACAAGTGGTGCATTAATCACGAGTGACTGTCCTCGTCAATCCCTAAGAGGGCATTGGCAAAATTTTTGGCACAAAAGACCTGCAAATCATCAATTTGTTCGCCAACGCCGACAAAATAAATCGGAAGGGGCTTTTCTTTCCTCTCTTCAGAAAGCGCAAGTAAGACCCCGCCTTTGGCGCTCCCGTCAAGTTTGGTGACAATGAGTCCCGTTAGTCCCACGGCGTCATCGAAGGCCTTAACTTGCGCTAAGGCATTTTGTCCCGTTGTTCCGTCGACGACGAGAATGACTTCATGCGGGGCCCCTGCCATCGCTTTATCTGCCGCGCGGCGAATGCGGGCAAGTTCTGCCATTAAATGCGCCTGCGTGGGAAGACGTCCTGCGGTATCGACGATTGCCACATCGAGCCCTCGAGAAGCGGCTGCATGAATCGCATCAAACGTCACAGCAGCAGGGTCGCCTCCAGTTTGCGCGATGACATCAATCTTATTTCTGTCGCCCCAAACATCGAGCTGCTCGCGGGCGGCGGCTCGGAAAGTGTCTCCAGCAGCGAGCAAAACGGTTTTATTTTGATTGGCGAGCCAACGCGCGAGTTTCCCAATCGACGTTGTTTTGCCTGCCCCATTGACACCAACCATCATGAAGACAAGCGGCTTGGCCTTTGTTATGTCAAGGGTAACTTCGGCGTCCTTTAAGCGTTCGGCAATCTCATCGCGAAGTGCTAAGCGCACTTGGTCTCTAGTGCGCAATCCTTTTAGGCGAACACAATCGCGCAAACGCTTTAAGATGTCTGTCGTGGCTCGCACACCGATATCGGCTGCGATGAGAGACTCTTCGAGCTCCTCGAAAAAGTCTTCGTCAATTACTGCGCCCGAAAAAAGGCCAGCGAGATGAATTCGGGAGCGTTCTAGTCCCTGTTTTAAACGCGAAAATAGACCCATTGACAAGAAAAACCGATGAAAAATTTAGCCAAAAATCGGCAGAAAAAAACCAACGCAAGTTTAGCAACCCGCAAAGCAAGTCAGGGGCTTGTGCGGATTGTAAGTGGTCTTTTTCGTCAAACGCCGATTAAGGTGTTAAATCTTGAAGGATTGCGGCCAACACCCAATCGTGTGAGAGAGACTTTCTTTGATTGGATTTTCCACTTTTTGGGCGGCTGCGGGAAAAGGTCTGTGTGCGACATGTTTTCTGGGAGTGGCGCTCTCGGGTTAGAAGCCGCAAGCCGAGGAGCAGCACGCGTGCTTTGCATTGAAAAGAATCGTCAGGCCGCACAAAGCATTCAAGAGGTTGTCACCCGCGTAAAAGCGCAAAACTGCGTTGAGGTGTGTTGCGCCGATGCGTTTGCCGCGCTCGAAAACCGCGACGAACTGTTTGATATTGTCTTTATCGATCCGCCGTTTGCTAGCCACTTGCAGCTAAAGGCACTTGAAGCGGCGAAGCCGCATCTAAAGAAAGACGGTCTTGTTTTCCTTGAAAGCGATTCTCAAATGACAGCAGCTTCGTTTGTGGCGGCAGGATTTGCTCTTTTGCGTCAATCCAAAGCAGGAAACGAGTGGTTTTTTGTCCTTAAACCGCTTTTTCCGTAAAATGGTCATTTCTGAATGATTTGAGGACGGCATGACCAGTGCAGTTTTCCCGGGAACGTTCGATCCGATGACATTGGGTCATCTGGATATTTTGCGTCGGGCAACTGGCCTTTTCGATAGCGTCATTGTGGCAGTGGCCGAAAGTGCACAAAAGCACACATGGCTTACGTTTCAAGAGCGCATCGATTTAACGCGAGAGTTAACTTCCGACATAAAGGGGGTTCGCGTTGAAGGTTTCACGGGGTTGCTAAGGGACTTCGTCTTAAGTCAAGGCTCGCGCGTTGTCATCCGCGGCGTGCGATCGATTGAGGATTTTTCGGATGAATGCCAAATGGCAGGTATGAACCGCGTTCTGATGCCGCAGGTCGAGACCCTTTTGATGTTGTCCGATCCGAAGTATCAGTTCATCAAGAGCTCTTTAGTGCGGGAGATTGTCAAAATGGGAGGCAGTGTGTCGGCCTTTTTAGCGCCGGCCGCGAGCAAAGCACTTGCGGCCAAGATTCGCAATGCGAATCCAATGTAGTAGTCCAACCGTGGGCTACGGTTTCCCCATTTTTGAATCATCCTTTTCCTTTATAAGAGAATAGAAATGCAACCCTATGATGCGCAATGGCTCTCCATTGTTCCTCCGATTGTCGCTATTGGTTTAGCCTTGATAACGAAGGAAGTTTTTTCTAGTTTGTTTATTGGTATTTTGACGGGCACCTTGATTTATGCATGCGGTACAGGTGCCAATATTGTGATGGGAACACTCGAGACGGCCTTTAAGTTAATGGGCACGAAGCTCGATTTTGACATCATTATCTTCTGCTCACTTTTGGGTGCCTTGGTTTATATCCTTAACTTATCGGGCGGCACAGTCGCTTACGGGCGTATGGCTTCGCGCGCGATTAAGTCACGTCGCTCATCGCTTTTGTCGACAAGTGGCCTCGGTTTGGTGATTTTTATTGACGACTACTTTAGTTGCTTAACGGTCGGGACCGTGATGCGTCCGATGACAGACCTCTATAAGGTAAGTCGTGAAAAGCTTGCGTATATCATCGATGCGACAGCGGCTCCTTTGTGCATTATTGCACCCGTCTCTTCGTGGGCAGCGGCAGTGGGCTCGTCTTTGAAGACAACAGGCGCTTTTGATAATGAACTTACGGCATTCGTCGCCACAATTCCGTGGAACTTCTACGCTTTGCTTTCGCTTTTAATGGTGTGGTTCCTTTGCTTTGGAAATCGTGACTTTGGACCGATGCGTCATGCGGAAATTCGCGCCTTGCGTGGCATCGTCAACGGAGGCGACGTCCAAGAAAGCACTATCAAGAGAAATCCCCGTGGTACGCCGTGGGATATGATTATTCCGCTTATCGCGTTGATGACATTTGCTGTGATGGGCCTGATGTATTCGGGTGGCTATTGGGGTACGGATGCTGCTTATAAGGGTTCCTTCCAAGCCGCTCTCGGTAATAGCTCAGCTTCTCCCTCGCTTGTTTGGGCGAGTTTCGGGGCCTTGCTTGTGGCTTTTGTGCTCTATGTGCCACGTAAGCTTGTGACGTTCTCGGAATTTATGAATGGCATCGTTGAAGGCATCCGTTTGATGCTTCCGGCAAACCTCATCCTGATTCTTGCTTGGACGCTTTCTGGTGTTTGCCGTGACCTCCTTTGCACGCCGCAATTTGTGCAAGCGATTGTCGTTCACTCCGGGATGAGCGCTATGCTTTTACCGTTCTTTATCTTTGTCATCGCGGCGTTCCTTTCGTTTTCCACGGGAACTGCTTGGGGAACATTTGGTATTCTCATCCCGATTGTTGTCCCGATTATCATGGCAGTCGACCCCGCGTTAACAACTGTGTGCTTGTCGGCAACGCTTGCGGGTTCGGTCTTTGGCGATCACTGCTCACCGATTTCAGATACGACGATTTTGGCTTCAGCCGGAGCCGGGTGTAACCACATCGCTCACGTCACAACGCAGTTACCGTACGCTCTGACAGTGGCTGTTTGTGCGGGTGTTGGCTATCTTGTTGCTGGCCTTACAGACGGCTCACTTCTTTGGAGCTTTGGGTCGGCAGCCGTCTTACTGATTGCCACGATGATTTTCCTGCACGCACGTTCTGCGAAGATGGAGCCAGACGCTGCAATCTAAAAGGAGCTCTAGGCACGGTCAGATTCGTTTCGCTTTGAAACAAACGAGACGAATCTGATACGTAGTGCCGTTAGAAAACAAGTAGAATCAGGAAATCTCGCAATCTAAGTCCAAGTATGATTCTTCAACGTAGTTTTCAAAGCGAACTTGCCAATAGCGCAGGCGGTGTATTTACCGTCATCTTTTCGATTGTTTTAACAGTCGGACTCGTTGGCGTTTTGCATGAAACCGCGGGCGGAAGCTACGACACGACAGCTGTTTTTGAAATTACGATTTACACGGGGCTCGCAAACTTAGCTCCCCTCATGACAGCTTCGTTATTTATCGCCATTCTCATTGTTCTTATTCGCTCTTGGCAAGACAATGAAATGATTGTCTGGTTTAGCGCTGGTGGAAGAAGCCTCTTGGATTGGGTGAGACCCGTCCTTTTATTTGTTTTTCCCTTTGTTCTCGTTATCGCGGCCCTTTCCTTGGTGGTGAGCCCTTGGGCAAAACTACAAATGGAAGAAAGTGCGCGTGCCTTCGAGCAACGCGACGATGTCAGTCGCATCGCGCCAGGCCGCTTTATTGAAGTCAGTGGGGGGCAACGCGTTTTTTTCATCGAAGAGGTTTCCGATGATGGCAATCGCGTCAAAAACGTCTTTATGAGTATGAAAGATGGCGCTAAAGAAACCATTGTTCAAGCTGAGGCTGGAGAAATTCGCCGTAATAGCTTAGGCGATCGCTATATCGTTTTACTCAATGGCGCCCGTTACGACACCGCTACAGATGGGTCGGCCGCTTGGCGCGTCATCGAGTTTAAGACCTACGAAATTCGCCTTGATGTTCGGTCGGCGGCGATGGAAGCGAATTCCGACGTTGATAAGGTGCCGCTTGCAAGGCTTATGACAATGAAGAGCGCAAAAGCCAAGGGGCAAATGCTCTGGAGATTTTGCTGGCCCATTGGCGCTTTGATTCTTTCTTTGATGGCGATTCCGCTTTCGAGTACAAACATTCGCGCGGGAAGAAACTTTAATCTTGTTGCGGCAGCCTTGGTCTTTATTTTGTACTTAAATGCCGTATCCATCGGTGTGGCACACGTCAAAACAGGGCGAATGGATTGGGTCGCGGGATTAATTTTGGTTAATGGCAGCTTCCTCGTTTTGACGCTTTTACTTTTCGTGCGCCGCGTGTGGCTGCAACGGTGGCTACCGAAATCCTTTGGTGATTGGTTCTATGGGGCTCTTTCTCAACTAAGACCTAAGAAAAAACCAGTCCGTGATGATGAGGTGAAAAAATGAAAGTCATCACGCGACAATTAACGAAGGAAATTCTTCTTGCCGCAGCCTTTGTCTCGGTCTCTTTGCTGGCGCTTTTTGCCTTTTTTGATGTGGCAGGACAGAGTTCGCGCATCGGTACGCGTTATGACATCGATATGGCGTTACAGTTTGCCTTTTTGAATTTGCCACGCCGTTTTTATCAAGTCATGCCTATTGTGGCGCTCTTAAGCGGAATTTATACGCTTTCTCGCTGGGCCTCTGAGTCGCAGTTTTCGGTGTTGCGCATCTCGGGGCTTTCTTCGGTAAAGCTTGCGAAAATGCTTGTTATCCCCGCACTTGTGATGATGGTACTGACGTACGCTGTTGGGGAGTGGGTGGCGCCGAACACCGATCGCGCCTACACGGATCTTCGCCGCGTCAATGTCTATAACACGAATCTCAAACGTATTCATGGCTTTAAATCGGGCGTTTGGGTCAAGGACATTGTCAAAACCAAAGAGGGAAAGCCTCGCCTATTGCGTTTTGTGAATGTGGAAAGCCTTCTTGTGGGCGAGGATATGAAAACGGGTGCTTGGCGCGTCTTTGAATTTTCTGCCACAGATGGCGCTTTGCAGCGCATCATTCACGCTAAGAGCGCTGTGCATATTCCGTCGCGCGGCTGGCACTTAAAGAACGCGCAAATTGAGACGCTACCCAAAATTGATCACGCTGAAACACCGATGTTTGAAAAGGCCACACACCGTAAAGGCGTCGACCTGATGCTTGAAAGCGATATGAAGCCAGAGATTCTCGAGGTTTTGACGGTAAGACCCGCGGAAATGGGTGTAAACGAACTGCGAGAATACATTGCCCACTTAAAAGAGATGCATCAGACGACAAAGCGCTATGAGGTTGAATTCTGGAATCACCTCTTTTATCCGCTCTTAATCTTTGTGATGTTGATGGTCGCCATGCCGTTTGCGTACTTAAATGTCAGGTCGGGGGCGATGGCCGTGAAAGTCTTTGCGGGTCTTATCATCGGCATTCTCTTTTATGGCTTCGATAACGCCTTCTCCTTTGCGGGAATGGCAGGCGTCTTACCTGCAGCGGCGGTTCCTCTCGTGCCGATTTTCATTATGCTTGTCGCAACAACAGCAACGCTCTGGGTTGTCGAGCGTCGCTAGGAAGCGAAAGACAATTTCGTAACTTAGTGCGAAAGAATCTGTGAGAGGAACTTTTGGGCGCGTTCCGAGCGCGGGGCGCTAAAGAATTCGTCTTTGGGAACGTTTTCGAGGATTTCGCCTGCGTCAACGAAAATCACGCGGTCTGCCACTTTCTTTGCAAATCCCATTTCGTGTGTGACAACCATCATCGTCATGCCGTCTTTGGCAAGCTGTACCATCACATCGAGCACTTCGTTAATCATCTCAGGGTCTAGAGCCGATGTCGGTTCATCGAAAAGCATGCAAATCGGATCCATCGCAAGAGCTCGAGCAATGGCAACGCGCTGTTGCTGTCCGCCCGAGAGTTGTCCAGGGAACTTTTCGGCTTGCGATAAGAGTCCCACGCGATCTAAGAGCTTGAGCCCACGCTCTGTAGCCTCATCTCTTTCGCGCTTTAAGACTTTCATCTGTGCCAAGCGCAAATTGTCAATAATCGAAAGATGGGGAAACAGTTCAAAGTGTTGGAAAACCATCCCAACGTGGCTACGGAGTTTGGCTAGATTCGTTTTCGGGTCGCCCACACTTACGCCATTGACGAGAATCTCGCCTTGTTGGAATGGCTCAAGACCATTGACGGTCTTAATCAGCGTGGATTTCCCAGAGCCCGAAGGGCCGCAAACCACGACCACTTCGCCTTTCTCGACGTTAACCGAGCAGTTTTTCAGGACCTGAAAGTCGCCGTACCATTTACTGACATTGCGGATTTCAATCATTGCCATGGCTATCCCCGTCAAAAAAAGTTTGTTTGCCGCGCGGGCGCATTCATTAAAAAGAGGCGGAAACGATAGCACGGACGCGCTCTTTAGGGGAAACGAGAGGCACTTTGATTTCTCGAAAGGAAAGGAGCCTCTTCTTTTTTGGTCCAATGCAGTGCACCAAAATAGTGCGTGCTACCCCATTTTGGGGAGAGCAAAAGAGTCTCTTGCGAAAAAGCGGCGAAATTTCTAAGTAGTACTAACTAGGTTTCAGAAATAAAAGTGAATTTTATGGCTGGCACGAAAGTTGCTTTATAGAATACAGAGACGCGAAATTGCCTTAGGGCAAAAAGCAACACAAAAGAATGAACTTGGAGAAAACACATGTTTAAGAAACTTCTTCCTCTTGTCTTAGCAGGCTCGCTCGCGATTGCGGGCGCCGCGATGGCAAAAGACACATTTGTGACTATCGGCACAGGCGGTATTACAGGCGTTTACTACCCCACAGGGGGCGCTATCGCCAAGATTATTAATGCCAAACGCAACAAGTACCACGTTCGCGCGAGTGTCGAAAGCACGGGCGGCAGCAAATTCAACATCAACGCAATCGCCACAGGCGACTTGGACTTTGGTGTTGCACAGGCCGATACGCAGTACATGGC
>CAVAQL010000003.1:15832-36532 GCA_963590825.1 Bacteroides caccae
CATCCGAACGGCAACATTAAGGAAGCCACTGCGGGTAAGCGTTTGTGCCGCATCGTTCCGATCACCGGGCTCGATAAGCTCTTAAAGGATGCTCCGTACTACTCGATGACAACAATCGATATGACGCAATACCCTGATGCCACCAATAGCAAGGACGGCAAGGTTGAGACCCTTGGCATGTTAGCCACATTAGTGACGAGCTCGGATGTTCCTGATGATGTTGTTTACGCCATTACAAAAGAAGTGATGGAAAACCTCGATGCCTTCAAAAAGTTGCATCCCGCTTTAGGGGCACTCACAAAGAAGACCATGCTCGAAGGCTTGACTGCTCCAATCCACAATGGCGCTATGCGTTACTACAAGGAAGCAGGACTCATTAAGTAAAACAAAAACGTGAGATGTTTTGGGGTCGAAACCGATGTGAGAATCGGGCTCGACCCTTACGGTTCTCTAAGAAGAGTAAAAAAAGACCAAGGTTGCACTATGACAGATACGGAAAAAATCATCCTCCCTGATGACAATTACGGAAAGGAATCTAAGCGAAGTTCAAAAGACGACATCATTGGGGAGTATCGACAGGAAGTCACCGATGGCGATCATGGTCTTGTGGGAGACAAGTCCGGGATTTCCACAAAGATTACTTTCATTGTTGCTTTGTGCTGGTCGCTCTTTCAGATGTCGACGGCAAGTTGGCTCTTGATTGATACGCTTTATGTGAAGGCGTTTCACTTAGGGTTTGCTCTCGCGCTTGTCTATTTAAACCTGCCAGCTCTGAAGAATGCGAGAAAGGGCCGTTGGGACTTACGTATTCTTTTGGCGATGAATCGAGTCACAATTGTCGATTGGTTAATCGGCATTGTTGCCGTAGCGGCTGCTTTGTATGTCTTCTTTGAGTATGACGGAATCGCAGAACGAGCAGGTATGCCAAATTTCACGGATATCCTTGTGGGATTTGTGCTTCTTGTCACGCTTCTTGAAGCAACGCGTCGCGTATCTGGTCCTGCGTTACCTGTGATTAGCCTCTTTTTTATCGCCTATGTTTTCTTAGGTCCCTATCTACCAGATCTCTTTGCCTTTAAGGGCGTATCGCTTTCGCGCTTTATTTCGCAGATTACGATGGATACGCAGGGTATTTATGGCGTGCCGCTTCATGTGTCTGCAACGGTTGTGTTCCTTTTCGTGTTGTTTGGGACGATGTTAGATCGCGCTGGGGGCGGTGCCTTCTTTACGCGAATTGCGGTTTCTGGTCTCGGTCAATATCGAGGGGGAGCCGCGAAGGCTGCTGTGGCGGGCTCTGCGCTTTCGGGTATGGTTTCGGGTTCTTCCATTGCTAACGTCGTGACAACGGGAACCTTCACGATTCCTTTGATGAAGAGGATTGGCTATACGGGAACGAAGGCGGCGGCTATTGAAGTTGCTTCGTCTGTTAACGGCCAGCTAGCTCCTCCTGTGATGGGAGCGGCCGCGTTCATTATTGCTGAGTATGTGAATGTGCCGTATGTGGAAGTGGCAAAGGCCGCGGCTATTCCAGCGTTTGCTGCCTATATGGGACTACTTTGGATTACGCATATTGAAGCGTGCAAGTTGGGACTTAAAGGTTTACCCAAGAAAGAACTTCCGCTTTTCTGGGTGGAAATGAAAAAGGGTATGCATTTCTTGCTACCCCTTTTGATGCTTCTTTATGAGTTGATTGTCTTGCAGCACTCGGCCGAATTAAGCGTTTTACGTGCAACGCTTGTCCTTGCCGCCATTATGCTTTTGCAACCTGTGGCGATTGCCCGCGTTCATCAAGAGCCTTTAGGCCCTGCGTTTATGAAGGGCGTCAAAGTTTTGCTGGGAGCATTGGCTGCTGGTGCCAACAATATGGCTGGCGTTGCTCTTGCAACAGCCTCAGCAGGCATTATCGTTGGCTGCGTCTCCATGGGCCTTGGTCAACAAATCACGAGCTTTGTTGAAGTGCTCTCGATGGGAAATATTTTCCTTTTGGTCTTTATTACGGCAGCGGCGAGCTTGCTTCTTGGTATGGGGCTTCCCACGACAGCGAACTACATCATCATGGCGTCTCTTACAGCGCCTGTGCTTGTGGATCTTGCCACGGGCATGAGCGTACACGGAATGGAAATTGCCATTTCCTTAATGGGTGCGCACTTGTTCTGCTTGTACTTTGGTGTGATGGCCGATGCAACGCCTCCAGTGGGTTTGGCTGCGTACGCGGGCGCTGCGATTGCACGAGTCGAACCGATTCGTGTGGGTTGGCAAGCGTTCATTTACGATATTCGCACATTCATTATCCCAGTGGCCTTCCTCTTTAATTCGGATTTGCTTTTAAATGGAATCGACAGCTGGTTTATCGGGTTCTTTCTCTTTGCTATGACAAGCCTCGGGATGATGGCAATGACAAGCGCCCTAGAAGGATGGTTCTTAAATAAAGTCAATCCTATTGAGCGTGTGATTCTTCTTTGTGCTTCGGGAATTATGATGTTCCCGTTCCTCTTAACGGGAGCGTTCTTACCGTACGAGATGCGTTGGTGCGGTTATGCTGTGGGCCTTGCTCTTATCGTTGCCGTGTATGTTTGGCAACGGTGCCGCTATCACGAGACGCTCTTCTAAACGTTTCACCATTTCTCCTAGTTACGGCAAAAACGCTCGAATTTCGGGCGTTTTTGCTTAATCAGAGGGAGCGTTTGACAGCAGGGCTCACGGAAAACTTACTGGAATTCAGGGGGCGCTATCGACTTCTCCCGTCGCGCATGTGTTATAAATATGTTAAAACGCAGAGTTTAGGACTTTGGACGAGGTCGTGTGCCGAAATTTCTTTTAGGTTCAGGGATCTTTCGCTATCCCACTTTTTTTCGCTTGTGGATACGCTGGCCATAATCAATCGTGAAGATTTGCACACGGGCTTTTCAAAATTAGAAACCCCTGCGGATCCAGCAATGACGCGGCTTAGCGGGAATTTGAGGCCCTTTTTGCTGACAAACTGTCTTCTCGGAAAGCGTTTGACAGCAGGGCTCACGTACTGGAATTCAGGGGGCGCTATCGACTTCTCCCATCGCACATATGTTATAAATATGTTACAACGCAGAGTTTAGGACTTTTGGCGAGAATAGGTGACGAAATTTCTTTTGAGTTCAGAGCTCTTTTGCCTTCCGGTCTTTTTCTGCTTGTGGATACGCTGTAGCGTGTTTTTCACTGCCATGTATCCTATTTTTGTATCCTGTTTGTATCCTGCTTGTATCCCAAACGAACCTAGCTAGAACTGTTGCGTACAATACCTGAAGGATTTTTTGTTTTTTTGTAGATTTATGCTCGATGATTTAAAGGCACGCATAAGAAGCGCTTATGCGGATAACGAATATCCTGTCGGACATTTTCAAGCTCATCTTTGGGCTCAAAGCCGACCGTTGGCAGGGATGCGCGTCTTGGATGCCACTCCCATATTCCAAAACACGATTTCCAAATACATCTCGTTGCTTGAAGCGGGCGCTGAACTTTACGTGGGACTATCTCACGTTATGCCTAAGGACGACGAAGTCGTTCGTTGGCTTAAAAAAGAGGGGCTTCCTGTTGTAACGCCAAATGACGTCGTCGACAACCTTGATCTCATTTTGGATTGCGCTGGCGCCTTTAGTCGCTTTAGACCAAACATTGGTTTTGTTGAATTAACCCGCTCTGGCGTTCATTGCTATGAAGCGGCGAATAAACCTGTCTTTCTCGCCGATGGCGGTCGCATCAAACGCATAGAAACCTGTCTTGGTACAGGAGAAAGTTACTTCAGAGCGATGGCACAGTTAGGATACCGCGATTGGCAAGGTAAGAAGATTGTTATTTTCGGTAGTGGGAAAGTGGGCACAGGTTTGATTACTTATGCGCATAAATACGGGTGTCGCATCACAGTTGTTACGCAACCAAATACCATTACCGATGCTGTAAAGCCCTTAATCAATCTTGTTATCGCAGCCGACGATACGGAGGCGATTCGTGAGGCGGTGCTCGCTGCCGATGCTGTTGTGACTGCCACGGGAGTTGCTGGGGCTTTGGCAAAAACGTGTCCGGCAAAAGTGTTCCTGCAATCGAAAGCCATTGTTGCCAATATGGGCGTTGAAGATGAGTTTGGCAGTGAACTTCCCGCCGAGCGTGTTTTACAAGGGAAAAGACCTCTTAACTTCATTCTCAAAGATCCGACACTAATGAAGTACATCGATGCGACGATGGCACTGCATAACGCAGGAGCGCTTTGGCTTCTCAATCACCGAGAAGCCAAAGGAATGATTGAGCCACCTGCTGACCTTGAAAATGAACTGCTACAGGTGTGCCAACGTGATGGCACTATCGCTGACGAACTTCAATACATCTAAAAGGAGTTGGTATGGGAACGCTTTTAATTCGTCATGTCGAGTTCAATGGCAAGAAAACCAACATCCTTGTCGAAAACGGACGCTTTACCAATTTAGCTGCGTTAGATGACACTGTCGCTGACGAAATTTACGACGCCACCGACGAAGCGATTTTGCCAAGCTTTCACAATACGCACACACATGCGGCGATGACCTTGCTGCGCGGGTATGCCGATGATATGGAACTATTTGAGTGGCTCAATAAACACATTTGGCCTTTTGAAGCCAAGATGAAAGCCCAAGACATCTATGACGGATCACGCTTGGCGATTTTGGAGATGATTCGTACGGGGACAACTTTCTTTTGCGACATGTATTGGATGTGCGAAGAAACTGTTAAGGCTGTTGATGAGATGGGCGTGCGCGCCAATCTCGGCGTCACTTTGATGGATGGCCTTGGGAAAGAGAAAATCGATGCCGCTTTTGACCTGCTCGAAAGCTTTAAGAGTGCGACAGGACGCACAAAACTTATTGTTGCGCCCCACGCTATCTATACCGTGGGACCGGATTTGCTTGAGCGCTGCGCTGAAGTTTCTCGAGAAAAAGAGCTTCCCTTAACCATTCACGTGGCAGAAACGAAAAAAGAAGTTGCCGATTGCATTGCGCAACGCGGCATGAGCCCTGTGCGGTGGCTCGATAAATTAGGGGTTCTTAGCGATAAAACGATTGTTGCTCACTGTGTGCATGTTGACGCGGAAGAAATTGAAATCCTAAAAGAGCGGGGCGTTGTTCTCTCGCACAACCCATGCTCGAATATGAAACTTGGATCGGGTATTTTTAAATCCAAGGAATTGATTGAAGCAGGGTGCCGTATCGCGCTTGGCACTGACGGGGTAAGTTCCAACAACAATCTCGATATGAGAGAAGAAATGAAGTTCGCTGCTCTTTTGGCAAAGGTTCGCTACTCGCCTGAGACGCTTCCTGCGCCTCTCGTTTTTGAGTGGGCGACACGAAATGGGGCAGAGGCTTTTGGTTTAAATAGTGGCGCGATCAAGGTCGGAGCCTTAGCCGATGCTGTTTTCGTTAATCTAAATAACGAGCACATGGTCCCCAACCACAATCTCATCAGCAATTGGGTCTATTCAGCCGATAGCTCCGTTATCCGTAGCACGATGTGCGATGGAAAGTTCCTGATGAAAAAAGGCGTCGTAGATAACGAAGAGGAAATCCTTGAAAAAGCTCGCGAGAGCGTGATTCGGTTAACAGCCAAAAACGTTTGACAGCAGGGTCCGCGGGAAATCTATTGGAATCAAGGCATTTCTATCGGCTGTGCTCGTCGCATATATGTTATAAAACACAGAAGAGTTTAGGACTTTGGGCGAGGGTGATTGCCGAATTTTCTTTTAAGTTCAGAGCTCTTTTGCCTTCCGATCTTTTTCCTCTTGTGGATACGCTGGCCATAATCAATCGAGAAGATTTGCACACAGCCATTACAAAAAATGAAAACCCCGCCAAAGCAGTGTTGACGGGGCTTCTCGGGGAAATGCCGCCGATTTTGCTGACAAAGAAATCGTGAAGCTAGAAAAGGCTATTTAGCGTCCTTCTTCGTTTCCTCTTTCTTGGCCTCTTTGGCTTCTTTGGCCTGTTTCGCCTTCTTGGCTGCCGCTAACTCTTTCTTTTTCTTTTGTACGTCAGCATGCGTGACGACGGGTTTGCCGAGAATGTGATTGACGGCTTGCTTAAGCGGGAAGTCTTTTTCGTCGCCAAAGACATAACGAAGTTTTGGCATTGTCGCATCAGACTCCTCTTCTTCAGGCGCCTTTTCTACCTTCTTTTTCCCACTCTTTTCGGCCTCGATATGGCCAGACAAATCGGCCTCGCGAATGGCAAATGAAGGATAGTTTCCTTCGGGCGTGTCGTCGACAGCGATGTCAGGGACGATGCCTGTGGCTTGAATCGAGCGACCGCTTGGCGTGTAGTAACGAGCCGTTGTCATTTTGACGCCAAGAGTTTCGCCTCCCTTAACGCGTAGCGGAATAATCGTCTGTACGCTCCCCTTTCCGAAACTACGTGTTCCCATAATCGTGGCGCGCTTGTGATCTTGCAAAGCACCAGAGACGATTTCTGAAGCCGAGGCTGATGCGGAATTGACTAACACCACAAGCGCAATGGTTTTGGCTTGCGTTGGTAATCCCTTTAATTCATCGCCTTCTTTTCCAACAACGTAATCCTTATAGGTGGCATTAAAGACGCGTTCGGAAGACTTTAAGCGTCCTTTTGTGGAAACAACAGGAAGTCCTTCTTTTACGAAAGCTGCAGAAACACCGATAGCCGCATTCAGAAGGCCCCCTGGGTTATTGCGCAAATCCAAAACAATGCCTTTTAACTCGCGGTCTTTCAATAGCGTTGTAAGCGCTTTGGCAACGTCGCCTGTGGTCTTACCTTGAAATTGTGAAATACGAATGTAGCCGACATGATTATCGAGGGCTTTCGACTTCACAGAGTGAATCTTGATGATGGCTCGAACCAAAGGAATGACAACGGGTTGAGCGACGCCTTTGCGGGCAATCGTGAGAGTCACCGATGTGCCGGGTTTTCCGCGCATCATCTTGACGTTTTCGTCAAGCGACTGGTCGGCGCTCACTTTGCCGTCGATTTTGATGATGATATCCCCAGCAAGAACCCCAGCTCGCGCCGCAGGCGTATCGTCAATGGGACTGACGACGCGTACGCCTTGTGGGTCTTTGGTAATTTCAATTCCAAGTCCACCAAATTCCCCTGTGGTGCTTTCTTGAAGGTCTTTGTAGCCTTTTTCATCCAGGAACGTTGAGTGAGGGTCAAGGCCCGAGACCATTCCTTTGATGGCGTTTTCGATGAGCTTTTTGTCGCTCACTTCATCGACGTAGTAATTCTTGATGCCGCCAAAAATCTCGGCAAAAAGCCGCACTTCGTCAATCGGTAAAGGCGCCTCTTTTTCTGCGGCAAGGCTAGTGGCTGACGCAAAACATAGGGGAAGCAGTAAAAAGGGGAGAAACACGCGTTTCATCAAAATTCCTAAAGCTAAAAAAATCGGTTAATGGGTAAGCCACTTCGCGGGGTCAAAGGGTTTGCCTTTATAGCGAAGTTCAAAGTATAAGCCTGGGCGCTCTTCGCCTCCGGAATTGCCGACGCTCGCAATCGTCTCACCTTGAGCGACAGTGTCACCCACAGATTTAAAGAGGGATTCGTTATTGGCGTAGACAGAAAGGTAGTTCGACCCATGATCGAGAATTAAGAGGTTCCCGAAACCACGCATCCAGTCGCTAAAGACAACAGTACCAGGAGCCGTGGCATGAACGCTTTCTCCAGCGTTGGCTCGGATAAGAAGTCCTCGCCAAGGTAAAGAGGAGGCCGCGCCTTCTCGTCTTTGCCCGTATGTTGCAGCAATTGTGCCTTTCACAGGAATCGTCAGACGCCCTTTAAGAGTTCCAAAATCGCCTTTCACAGGAGCAATCGCTAAGCGAGACGTGTCAACCTTGGGAGCTGTTTTTTGAGGCGTCCGTTTGGCTGTAGAGGCGCGGCTCTTTTCTGCGGCTAGCCTTTGTCTTTCAGCCTCAAGGCGTTCTTGCCTTTCTGTTTCTTCAATTTGTCGATCGATTTTCGCAATTAAGCTTGAGAGTTCTCGGTCGTTTTTCTCAAGCTGTTCGTAGCGATCTTGTTGCGTTTTAATTTCGCTTCGTAATCGATTTAGCGCCACACTTCTTGAGCTCTTTTCTTTTTCGAGCGCTGTGCGATTTTTCTGTTCTTCCGATTCAATGCGCACGAGTTCTTTTCGTGTTTCTTCAGTTTTCCGTGCCACCGCTTCAATATTTTTCTGGCGATTTTCCAAGCGATTAATCGTGCGTGTCTGTTCTTGCGCAAGGTAACCTAAAACGGCAGAGCGGCGAGAAACTTCATTGGGGTTTCCGCCTTCGAGCGCTGTTTGCCAGGGGTGGCGCATCGAATTTAAAAACTGCGCTTGAGCAATGGATGTGACAACGTCTTCGGCTTCTCCGACTTGAAGCCCGACGATTTTTGCTTCTGTTTTTAAGTCAGCCAAACGCGCAGTCGTCGCGGCTTTCTTTTCTGAGAGTTCCTTTAGGGAGCGATTGCTTTTGGAAATCGCTTTTTCACTTTCTTTTAATTCTTCTTCAGCAGATTTTGCCCGAGATTGCTTTTGAGCAATGTCTTTTTTAATTGAACTTAACGTGTTCTTGATGTCTTTTTTCTGACTTTCAAGATTGGCTTTTTCTTTTGTTGCCGCCGCTTTTTGAACTTTAGCCGCTGGCTTTGCGACACTTTTTTGGGCAACTGTCTTTTTTGCTGTCGTTTTCTTAACGACCTTTTTTGTCGTGGATTTTTTTGCTGTTGTCTTGGTGACCCTGGTTGCCGTCGTTTTTTGTTTGGCAGCTAACCGTTTTTTCGCTTGAGCAAGAGCGGCCGCTTTTTTTTGCTCAACTGTTTGTGTTGCAGCAAACGCGTCAGAAGCGCTTAGGGCCTCAAATCCTACAAGACTGAGGCTTAAGCTAAGCACAAATAGAAAACGCCGGATCCGCATTAGCGCCGCATCCGTAAAGGCTTCGGGAAACGGATCCGGGACGTCATGGAATTACTTCTTTGCTTTCCCTTGGGCGGCAACAGCGGCCATGGCGGCAGCGATTTCGTCAGCGTTACCCAAGTAGTAATGACGCACAGGCTTCATATCGTCATCGAATTCGTAGACAAGGGGACGCCCTGTCGGAATGTTGAGTTTGACGATTTCTTCATCGCTCATATTGTCCAAATACTTCACAAGAGCGCGAAGGGAATTGCCGTGCGCGGCGATAATGACGCGCTTACCAGCAGCAACCTGCGGCTTAATCGTTTCTTCCCAATAGGGAACAACGCGAGCGACCGTGTCTTTTAAGCATTCGGTTAAGGGCAGTTCGCTTTCCTTTAAGTCAGCGTAGCGCCGATCGTGACCCGGATAGCGCGGATCGTCTTTTGTGAGAGGATTGGGGGGTGTGTCGTAGGAACGACGCCAGATGAGAACCTGGGCATCACCGAACTTTTCGGCGGTTTCCGATTTGTTAAGACCCTGCAAGGCCCCATAATGGCGTTCGTTTAAGCGCCAATTGCGCGTGACAGGAATCCACATCTCATCGAGCCCGTCTAAGACAATCCAAAGCGTGCGGATGGCGCGCTTAAGTACGCTTGTGAAGGCCATATCAAAGGTGTAGCCCTCGGCCTTTAAGAGTTCAGCGGCTTTCTTCGCTTCGGCGCGGCCCTTTTCTGTCAAATCGACATCGGTCCAGCCTGTGAAGCGGTTTTCCAAATTCCACTGACTTTCGCCGTGGCGCATGAGTACGAGTTTATGCATTTTTTCCTCTCCAAAAGAAAGATGTTTTTATAGCCCGTCATTCTATAATGTTGCGCTTGAACCCATCAATTGGGTAATGATTCATTTTTTTCTCGGAAAAAAGATTGTGAATACCTTTCTTGCTAGCAACATTCTGCTGATTGCCATTATTTTTGTGTGCGTCTTCTCCTTGGTTTGGCCCTCGATTCAACGTCGTCGTAATGGGGCTTCAGAACTCGAGAGCGCCGCGGCTATCGACCTCATTAATCACAAGAACGCTCAAATTGTGGACCTTCGCAGTACCGAAGATTTTAAGCGCGCTCACATTGCCAATGCGATTAATATCCCCGTTGAAGGCTTTCACACACACTTTGTGAAGCTCTCGAGAGAGCGTCCGATTTTGCTTGTCGACGCCGATGGCAAAAAGACCCATTTATCGGCGCAGTTCTTGCGTAACGCAGGCTATAAGGGCGTTTATGTATTGCAAGGGGGACTTGTTGCTTGGAGAACAAGTGGCGTCCCATTTAAGCGTTAATAAACAAAGACAAAAAAAAGTGAAAGAAACGAACTTTTAAGGATTCAATATGGCTGAAGAAACCAAAACGGAAGAAAAAACACCAGAACAGAAAGCCGATGAGGCATTGCAACCGAGTTTTCAACTTGTCCGGTGCTTTTTTAAAGATGCCTCTTTAGAGATGCCGCATGCGCCTGATATCTTTCTTGAAGAGCACAATGAGCAACCAGCTTGCGACTTTAAGTTTGGTGTTGCCGCCCGTGCTTTGAGCGTGAAAGACCTCTTTGAGGTTGTTTTACGTGCAACGATTACCGTGGGCTTTAAAGAAAAGACAATGTTTCTCGTTGAAGGCACACAGTCGGGCGTCTTTGAATTTAAGAACATTCCCGAAGAAGCGATGGCGCACGTCACAAACGTTGTTTGCCCAGCGCTCTTGTTGCCGTATTTGCGCGCCAATATGGCCGACTTAATTAACCGCACGGGACTTCCCACGGTGAATCTGCCTGAGGTAAATTTTGAAGCTCTTTTGCAGCAACGCATTGCTGAGATGCAAGCGGCAAAAGAAAAACAGGCGCCTACAGCACAGGCATAATTGACGGGTCAAGGGCGACAAAGGAGAAACACATGGATCAGAAAATCCGCATTGCTTTGGTCGACGATCATGCGTTATTTCGCAGTGGGCTAAAGGCGCTCCTGAGTCGCCAAAGTGATTTCGAAATCATTGGCGAAGCCGCCGATGGCCTCGAAGGCGTCAAACTCGTTGAGCAGCTTAAGCCAGATTTGGTGCTTCTTGATTTGGATATGCCCGTGATGAATGGGCGCGAAGCGCTTGCGCAGATTATGGAAATTAATCCAGATATCGCTGTGCTGATGCTGACCGTTAGCGAAGACGGAGAAGATCTCACCGAGTGCATGAGGTTGGGTGCTCGAGGCTATCTCTTAAAGAAAATTGATGCGGATTTCTTATTGCAAAGCATTCGTCGTGCCGTGGCCTCAGACAATGTGATTTCTCCTGAGATGACGCGCACTCTCTTAATGAAGTTAAGGGGAGACAAGACGCCGAACCCGACGCCAGAAATCGAATCTTTGACGCCACGCGAACGCGAGACACTTGCCTGGCTCACGCGGGGTGTTTCCAATAAAGAAATTGCGCGTGAATTGGATTTAGCCGAATCCACTGTCAAAGTTCATGTGCAAAGCGTATTGCGTAAATTAAATATCAAAAGTCGCGTTCAGGCTGCCGTCTTTGCTGTCGAACACCACTTAGATAAGATTTAGAGAAAAATTTCTCAAGCATAAAAAAAGAGGAGCGCGCGCTCCTCTTTTCGTAAGCACCGAACGTATGGCTACGCGGCTTCGTGGCCTCCTAAATCGTGGTCGACCATGGCGGCAACACATGAATCCGACCACACGTTAAGCGTGGTTTCAATCATGTCGATAACCGCATAGAAGGGAAGAATCACACCCATCAGTCCAATGGGAACGTTCATGCTCGCAAGTAAGCTTGCCGATAAGAAGAAGCAGCCCATCGGAACGCCAGCGTTCCCAACGGCGGCCAATGTCGAAATCAAAATCCACGCGATGACAGTTGTCAGAGTGATTTCAAGTCCCGCGTTTTGCATCAAGTAAATCACTGTGACAAGAATGAACGCGGCGCACCCATTCATGTTAATTGTTGTGCAGATGGGAAGTACAAAGCGAGCAACTTTGGGTTGAACTTTGAGGTTGTTTTCTGCGCTCTGAAGTGTCACGGGGAGCGTTGCGGCTGAGGATTTCGAGAAGAAAGCGAGCGTCAAGGCAGGAAGCATGGCCTTAGCAACCTTAATGGGATTGAGCCCTCGCATCAGTAAAAGTAGCGGGAGAATCAAAAGCATCTGCACAAAGTTTGCTGTCAAAATCGTTGCAAAGTAAGAGCCAAGCCCCCCGATATTAAGTCCCGCGTTAATTTCAACCATCAGTTGAGAGACAAAGCCAAAAATACCCAACGGTAAGGCAAGAATGATCCAAGTAATCAACTTAAAAAGAGCTGCCTGCAAGCCTTCGAAGAAATTGAGAACGACTTCTTTACCGGGAAGCGCCTCAGAGAGATTTGCGAGCGCCAAACCAAAGGCAGCAGCAACGAGTAAAACGGCTAAGACGTTACCCGAGAGAAAGGGGGCAACCACGTTATTGGGAATGGCCGACAAGAGGTATTCCATATACGAGTGCTGCACGACACCTTCAGGAGCGACTCCCGCAACAGCTACATTAGCGGGCGCATAAATGTAAAAGAGCGCAGCGGCAATCGATGCGGCGAGAATCGTTGTTAAAAGCGTGTAAAAAATCGTATGGCGGAAAATGCTTGCCGAATCTTTGGCACGCGTGGTGCGACCGAGGGTGGCGATAATCGAAATCGCAATCACAGGGATGGCGATAAATTTAAAGAGTCTCACAAAGATGTTGGCGATAAGATCAGCACCAGCGATTGTGAGCTCTGTCCCCCAAAAGCCATTAACAACGCCAAGCGCGATAGCAATGATGTAGAGCAGAGCCATTTTCTTCTGGCTCGAAGAGAAGCCAGCAACAGTAGTCGAAGCCATAGTGCATTCCTAATTTCATGACTGAGGGTAGGGATTCTATGCGAGAATTCCACTGTATTTTTTAAGGGATTTCAGGATGGTCGGTGTTGGAACGCTACTGAATATGGCCGCTATTGTTGCCGGCGGCACTGTAGGGCTACTTTTTGGAAAGAAGTTTTCAGAGAAAACGCAAGAGGCCTTGGTCGCGGCGTGCGGCATTAGTGTGCTTTTTATCGGCGTGGCAGGAGCCTTGTCTGAAATGCTCACCTTCGATGGCACTCACTTTGGAATGCAGGGAACGCTATGCCTTATTGTGTGTTTCGTTTTAGGCACAGCCGTCGGCGAATTTTTAGACATCGAAGCGTGGTTTGAAAACTTCGGCCGTTGGCTTCGGAAAAAGAGTGGCAATGAGAAGGATGCTGGATTTCTAGAAGCATTTTTGAACTCCTCTTTGGTCGTTTGCATTGGTGCGATGGCTGTCGTTGGCGCCCTCGAGGATGGACTAAAAGGCAACATCACAATGCTCGAGGCCAAATCGCTTTTGGATGCGGTCATCATCCTAGCGATGAGTGCGTCGATGGGGCGGGGTTGCTTATTTTCAGCGATTCCCGTGGGGCTCTTGCAGGGAAGCATTACGCTTTTGGCGTTTTGGGTTAAGCCTCTGATGACAGAGGCGGCACTCTCGAATATTTCGCTTGTGGGTTCGGTGATGATTTTTTGCGTTGGTGTGAATCTTGTTTTTGGAAAACGCGTGCGTGTTGCCAATACGCTTCCTGCGCTTATTTTTGCGGTCCTTTGGGCGCTTGTCGGACTCGAATAAATTCGATTTTTTGGTAAGAAAAAGACTTATTTTTTAACAAAAAAGCCGCTTAGTTTGGGCATTATTTGCTAGGATAGCGTTGCGTTTTATGTATGGAGGCTCTTAAACGAAGAGCAAAGAAGCGTTGGAGACTTTTGGATTGGAGGACAAAGTGGACGATTGCCTATTCTGTAAGATTATTCGCGGTGAAATTCCGAGCAAAAAGGTGTATGAAGACGAAGATGTCTTTGCCTTCCATGATATTAATCCCGCCGCTCCCATTCATTTTTTGATTATTCCGAAAAAGCACATTGCCTCTTTAGCCGATATTGGCCCTGAAGACAAAGAGCTTCTTGGGAAACTTATGACTCTGGTGCCAAAACTTGCGAAAGAAAACGGTTGCGAAGATGGCTTCAGAACAATCATCAATACAGGCAAAAACGGCGGACAGGCCGTTGGACATCTTCATATCCACGTTTTGGGCGGACCCCATCCGTGGAGAAACGTCGCCTAAGAAAAAAAGGAGTGAATCATGGGATCTATGTCGCCTTGGCATTGGCTAATTGTGCTTTTGATTGTTGCCTTAGTGTTTGGCACAAGTAAGTTAAGGAATGCCGGTAAAGATTTAGGTAGTGCCATTAAGGGCTTTAAAGAAGGCATCAAAGACGGCGCAAAAGAAGACGAAAAAGCCGAAGAAAAGATTATTGCAAAGCCCGTGGAAGAAAAAAAAGAGGCGGTAGCGAAGGTTGAGACGCCCGCAGTAGCGCCTGTGGCTCCTGCTCCTGTTGCCCCGAGTCCAGTGGCTCCTCCCCCAGTGCTTGAGGCCAAAGAACCAGAAGAAATTGCTGCGATTGTTGAAGGCCCCGAGGAAGTTGCGCCAAAAAAGAAGGCGGTTCGCAAGGCGCCCGCAAAGAAGGTGGCCGCTAAACCTGCCGCCAAGAAGCCCGTAGCTAAGAAGGTAGCCGCTGAAAAGAAAGTTGCCACAAAAAAGCCTGCGGCAAAGAAAGCAACAGCGGAGAAGGTAACTGAAAAGAAGCCAGCGAAGAAGGCGACAGCGAAAAAGCCTGCCGCGAAAAAGGTAAGCAAGGGCTAAGAAGTAAAAAAAAGAGTCAGCGCCAAAGAAAACAGGCGCTACTTTTAAACTTAAGCGATGTTCGATCTTGGGTTTTCTGAATTAATTGTCATCGGCATTGTGGCGCTCGTGGTCCTCGGCCCCGAGCGCCTTCCTGTCGTTGCGCGCGTGGCGGGAAAATACTTTGCTAAAGCGCGGCGTCTGATTAATCAAGTTAAAGAAGACATTGAGCTTGAAAGCGAACTCGCTGAAATTAAGTCCATCGAAAGCGAAGCGAGAAACATTGCGCAAGAGGTTTCAGAAAACGTTCGCAATGAGGTAAGTTCAATTCAAGGTGAGGTGGACTCCCTAAGAGACGATGTCGAAAACTTAGGCGCAAGCTTTAAAAAGGATGGCGAGGGACTGCCCTGGACGGAAACCCCAAAAAACGAGAATAAAAAAGAGGGGGAGCGGTTTTCTGATTTCGGGCCCGTGCGTACGGTTAACGCAACAGCGCCGCGCAACCGTGAGAATCCCGAGCTCGAAGACATTGTTGAAGAGGTTGAAAAGCTTAAACGTCGCTTGGGAGATACGAGTCCAGCGCTTACCGAACGACGTCGTAAAAGTTACGCACCACGCTCACGCAGTAATCGCGTGAGAATCTACAGATGAGGATCGCTATGTCGAAAGTCGACGAAGAAGAAAAACTTGACGATCCCGCTAACGATCAACCCTTAATGGCGCACTTAATTGAATTGCGTAGCCGCACGGTGCGCGCAGTTATTTCAATTTTGGTGATTTTTGTCTGTCTCTTTCCTTTTATGAAGGAGATATTCGATTGGCTTTCAAGACCATTGATGGTGGCACTTCCTGATGGGGCAAAGCTCCTTTCTACGGGGGTTGTCGCTCCTTTTATGGTCCCCCTAAAGCTCACGCTTTTTTGCGCCTTTGTTCTTGCGCTTCCCTATGTGCTTTATCAGTTCTGGGCCTATATAGCGCCTGCTCTTTATAAAAGGGAAAAGCGCTTAGCGCTTCCTGTGATTGTCTCAAGCGTGGTGATGTTCGCTATCGGCATGGCTTATTGCTACTTTGTTGTTTTCCGCATGGTCTTTCAGTTTATTGCGGGATTCTCGCCAGATGCTGTGAACTTTGCTCCCGATATCGATAGCTACTTTAGCTTCGTCATCACAATGTTCTTTGCCTTTGGCCTCACGTTTGAAGTGCCGATTTTGGTCGTTGTTTTAGATCGCGTCGGTGTGGCATCAGCGAAAAAACTTGTTCGTATTCGCCCGTATGTCATTGTTGGGGCGTTTGTTGTGGCGGCCATCTTTACGCCTCCTGATGTGCTCTCGCAGCTTTTACTTGCGTTGCCGTTAGTCGTCCTTTACGAATTGGGCATCATCCTTGTCAAAATCTTTGGCCGTAAAGAAAAGGAAGAAGGCGAAAAAGAGGAGGAGTAGCGCCCCTTAATCGGAAAACCTTCTGCTTTCAACGTCTCCAATTTTTCTCAAAAATCGTCTACATTTGAAGCAGTATGGAAAAGACGAATTTAGATAAGCGCTTTGAACCCACATTTGCCCATGTTGCTATCCTTGGGTTTACCTGCTCACTGGGTCCCTTTGCCACAAACGGCATCGTGCCATCGTTTCATGCGATTGCAACGACGTTTGGTTTGCCGCTGACTGCGGTTCAAGAAGTCCTAACGATTTATCTTATTGGCCTTGCGATCGGCTCTTTGATTGTGGGGGCTCTTTCTGATGCTTACGGAAGAAGACCCGTGCTTGTTGGCGGCATGGTGCTTTTTGCTCTCGCGAGTGTCGGCGCCTTGTACTCGAAAACGATTATCGAGATGGAGTTTTGGCGCTTCTTACAGGGCTTAGGCGCCTCTGTGGGTCAGGTCGTTACGCAGGCGATGGTGCGAGATCGTTGGAGCGGGATTTTTGCTACGCGCGCGATGAGCATTATCGGGATGCTCTTTAGTGTTTCGCCCGCGGTGGCTCCTATTGTCGGTGGATGGCTTGTTGTACAGATGGGCTGGGAAGCGACGTTCTGGTTTTTGGTTTGCTATGCCATAAGCGTTGGAGTCGTCACGCTTTTCTTAGAGGAAACACTCGAAAAAGAAAATCGGCGCCCATTAAATTTAAGGGCGCTCTTTGGCGGTTACGCGATGTGCCTTACAAACAAGGCCTTCCTTTACGGCATCATCTCCAACGCTTTCAGTTTTATGGGCATGATTTTGGTGGTTGCTGCAGGGGCTGATTTCGTTGTGAACGTCATGGGTTTTGGCATCGATGAATTTGCGTGGCTATCGATTCCGCTTGTCGTTGCTTCGATTGTTGGCTCGTCTCTTGCTCCAAGCTTAGCGCAACGCTTAGGGACAAAGGCACTCGTTCTTGGTGCTAGCGCTCTCTTACTTCTTTTTGAAGCACTGATGGCTTTTCTTTTTTACGGGATTGCACCTGGCTACATACCGACATTGATGCTCGGTTTCTCTTTTAGCTTTATCGGAAATCTCGTGCGCCCTGTTGTGATGACGATGAACCTTGACTATCACCCGAAGGCTCGTGGGCTTGCCGCCTCGGTGCAGCAGGGGTTTCACACAATGGGTTTTGCTTTGAGTTCTTCGATTTTGGCGCCCCTTTGCGCGGGAGCGGCATGGAAGTACGCTTTTGCGATGGCAGTTGCCGCGGCGCTTTCTCTTATCTTTTGGATGTTAGCCTTGGCCTATCGCGAAAGTTCATTACCCAAAGAGGGTCACTAGGAAACGCGCAAACGTTGGCTTTAAAGCGAAGTGCTTTTCCCGCAAAAGCGCCCGAGAGTTAAGAGGATGAAAGTCGCAATAAGAAGAATGCAAAATATTGCGCAACACTGAGCCATATTTAAAAACTCGGATTGCGGCAATAGATACCAACCGCCCGAAGCCGTGTATAGGTCAACGAGATAAGTTTGAATCGAACCAAGAGCGGCATTAGCAGGTACTACAGGAGCGTCAATCCCACATTCGCCAGAGGCCGCAAACCAATCGGGTAGCCACGCATCGAGTGGAAGTCCTAAAGGATAGTGAACGCTTGTTGAACACCCTTCAAGTCCAAAGAGCTGATCGGCCTCCTCGGAATGCATCGCCGCATGGATTTTTGCGAGTTTTAGCGAGCAAAGAAGCCCGTAGAAAGCCCCATAAAGACTTAAGGCAAGGCCAGTAAGGTAAGTAATTAGGCTTTTTGGGGAAATCCATACGAGAAAAGCGCCGAGCGCCACAACGCAGAACGCAAAGCGAATGTAAACGCACTGCTCACAGGGCTCCATAAAGAGCCACTTTTGAAAAACGGCGTGCGCAAAGATAACGAGAAACGCAGAAAATAAAGCGATTGCAAGCCAAGCGCTTCGTTTTAGGGAAAGAGTGTGTAAGCAATTGAGCATCGTTTACTCGATGGGAAGTTTTGCAAGTTCGGCAATAATCTCAGATAAAGCACTCTTAGAGCGTACGGCTTTATTTAAGACAAGATAGCGCCCATTTACGACGTAGGCGGGAATTCCTTGAATGTCAGCAATCGCTTTTGCAGGAAGCCACGCTTTGCAGATGGCAAGAACCGCTTTGTCGTTACGGTGTTCGTTAAATTCAGCCTCAGCAATGCCTGTGGCATCTGTCAGTGTTTTAAGGAATTCAGCTTCTCCGCCTTCCCAGCGTTTTTTTTCTTTTAAGTAGCCAAAATACATCGCTTCTTTGGCGCGACTAAAAAGACTCTCTTTGGCTGTCACGGAAACGTTAGAGGTCGTATCTTTTACGCGGCAGTAAGCGAGAAAGAGGGCAGCAACTTCACCGTATTTGGCGCGTTTTTCTAAAAAAACGGGGTTAAATGTGAGATTCGAAGTTTTCTTAACTTCTTTCTCAAGCCAGGCGTCCACTGTTTTGTCATAGCGATAACAAAACGGGCAGTCGTAGGAAAAGATTTTGGTCAGTGTCCCTTTGGCATCAGCGAGCACAACATCCAATTTTAGGTAGGTGTTTTCGGCGGCCAAAAGCGCAGGACTCGTAGCGGCAGCAATGGCAGCAAGAAGCAAAGAGCGACGAGAAAATGGTGTCATAAAATCAAAACATTGTTTAGCAATAGATGCAATCATACTAATTTATCCTAGACGTGTTTTTATCGTGTTGTTGCCAAACTTTGCTAGAGTTTCGCTCCAACAGAATTGTGTGAGGAGCATTAACGATGACAGTGCGTGTATTAACGGGAATTAACACGACGGGAACCCTACACTTGGGAAACTATTGCGGAGCGATTCGCCCTTGCATTGTTGCTTCAAGAAAGCCCGATGTGGAAAGTTTCTTTTTTATGGCCGACTTGCACGCCTTGATTAAATGTCAGGACGCAAGCCGTATTGAAAGAAGCCGTATGCAGATTGCGGCAAGCTGGCTTGCAGCAGGTCTTAATCCTGAACGTTGCACGTTTTATCGTCAAAGCGATATCCCTGAGATTCCTGTTTTGAATTGGCTCCTAAATTGTGTGTGCGCCAAGGGCCTGATGAACCGAGCCCACGCTTACAAAGCCTTTGTTGAAGCCAATACGGCCAATAGTGTGGATCCCGATTCTGGCGTTTCGATGGGGCTTTTCTGCTACCCAGTTTTAATGGCAGCCGATATTTTGATGTTTAACGCCAATTTCGTTCCTGTTGGTAAAGATCAAGTTCAGCACCTTGAGATGGCTCGTGACATCGCGACACGTTTTAACAATTTGTATGGGGAAGGGAAGAAGACCTTCTTTACGCTTCCTTATGAGCAGGTCGATGAAGAAGTCTCCATTCTTCCTGGCCTTGATGGTCGCAAGATGAGTAAGAGCTATAACAACGTGATTCCGCTTTTCGAGGGCGGAAAGAAAGCGCTTGAAGAAGCGATTAGTCGCGTTGTGACCGATAGCCGTTTGCCGGGTGAACCAAAGGACCCCGATAGCACCTCTTTGACACAAATCTTTGATGCCTTCGCTACGCACGAGGAGCGTGAGGCGTTTCGTGAAGAATTGCGATCGGGTCTTGGCTGGGGCGAAGCAAAGAAGAGATTGGTTGCCCAAATCGAAAAAGAAATCGGACCGATGCGTGAGAAGTACGCGTACTACACAACGCATTTGGATGAACTTGAAGACATTCTTCAAGCGGGAGCCGCGAAGGCTCGCAAGATTGCTACGCCCTTCTTAAAAGAATTGCGTGAAGCCGTTGGCTTGCGTCGTTTCCATGAATTAGGAACTGCAAAGAAAGAAGCGACAACAGCGCCAAAGAAAAAAGAGCTTCCAACTTTTAAGCAGTATCGTGAAAGTGACGGAAAGTTTTACTTCAAGTTAACTGACGCTGCTGGGAAACTTCTCTTTATTTCGACAGGTTTTGAAAACGGCAAAGACGCTGGCAAAACTATTGGAGAAATGAAAAAGGGGTGGGATGCGAAGTTCCTATCGCTTATCACTTTAAGTGAAGGCGTTACGGAAAGTGAAGTCTCTCAAGCGCTTGAAGCGCTGGCCTAGGTATCGGGCACGTGTCGCGCGTCGTGGCGGCGGGTAGTGAACCGCGATTCACCGAAATCTCCTTTTAAATCAAGCCCCCCCCCCGACGAGGCATCTCGGAAAGAAAATCGGGTAAGAGGTCTGCCGCACTGTCGACAGGACTCGCGCGGTTTTGTTTGTGCGATTTTGTTTAGGGCAAAGGCTGTCCTCTATCGAATTCAAAAATTAGAACTCGCGTTACACTCTTAGGGTAGGAGCGTAACGAACGCTTGGAGAAGCAATTTCTCGTGCGTCGCTCATCTGAAGGAGAAAGCCGTGAACCGCACATTCAAAGTTGTGTTCAATCGGGCACGCTCGTGTCTAGTCGTCGCCAATGAAATTACACGAACCGTTCAGAAAAAGGGCACAAAGTTAGTTCTTGTTGCCTCGGTTCTTGCTTTGTCTTCAGTCCCCGCTTTTGCCTCTTCGCTTGTGAAGAAGACATGGAATGATTCAACGGTTCCGATTTGGGAAGATGAGACCTCGTCTGATAGTGGCGTTATCAGTGACGGTGTTTGGAATGTTAATGCGACTCTTACAGGCACAAATGCGGATATTCG
>CAVAQL010000004.1:0-35774 GCA_963590825.1 Bacteroides caccae
TATCGGGTTACTTGCATGGATTTAGCCACAGGCGAAGAACTCGTCTTGTCGAAAACAGATTTGGATGAAAGCCCGTGCTTTTCTCCCAATGGTCGCATGATTGTGTATGCAAGCGAAGAAAATCGCCGCGGCGTTCTCGCGACTGTCAGTGTCGATGGAACAACGAGTACACGCTTGATGGGGCCGACGGGAGACATTCGTGAGCCTACGTGGAGCCCGCTTATTGAAGAGTAGGGCCTCTAAAGAAGTAATTTGTAACAACAGGGAAAGTCTTGGGCCTGTAAGATTCGGGTGCAATTCTTTTTATGTCGTGGAGAGAACAAGAAGTGAAAAAGATCTCTTACTTAGCAGCGGCCGTTGCCGCAACAATGCTTTTAGCAGGATGCTCGAGCGTTAGCTTGGATGAATCAGCGAAAGAAGGAACAACACAGACGGCAGCCGGTCGCGATGGCGCTTTATCGATTAGCCCAGAGGCTCTTGCCAAGGATAAGAGCGTTTACTTTGCTTTCGATAGCTACACAGTCGATCAGCGCTACTACAGCACGATTAACCGTCAGGTGCGTGCCATGATGGCCAATCCTGCGCTGAATGCTCGCATTGAAGGCAATACCGATAGTCGCGGTAGCCGCGAATACAACTTGGCTCTTGGCCAAAAGCGTAGCGAAGCCGTCAAGGGCTTAATGCAAATCCGCGGAGTTTCCGCTAAGCGCTTAGAAGCCGTGAGCTTTGGTCGTGAACGTCCGATTGCTCAAGGCGAAAACGAAGAAGCTTGGGCGAAGAACCGTCGCGCAGATATCGTGGTTGCGCATTAATTTGAATTGATTCTTAGGGACTTTAGCGATGATTGGGTTTAAGCGGGCCGCTTTGGCTCTTATGGTGGGTTCGGCATTGTTCGCCGCGAGTGGCGTTACCTCGGCATTTTCCGATGATGAGGCGCGCCGTGCGATTCTTGATTTGCGTGAAAAATTAAGCGTTACGCAAAACGCACAGCTTGAACTTACCGGTCAAATCGAACAGCTTCGTAGCCAAAACGCAGAACTCACTGGCAAGATCGAAAAGCTTACGCATCAGATTAGCCTTTCGCAGCGCTCGGCCCGTGACCTCTTCACAAGTCTTGATAAGCGCTTGGCGGCAATCGAATCGCATGTCGAAAAAGGGGAAAACGGAGAAACTTTTACTGTTGTTCCCGAAGAAAAGCGTCGCTATGACTTAGCCTTGGAGCTCTTTGCTGAGGGCTCTTATGAGGATAGCCAAAAGCTTTTAGAGTCCCTTGCAACAGATTTTCCGAAGTCAGGCTACATTGCCAATACGCTTTATTGGTTAGGGTGTGCCTATTACGTGCAAAACAAGTTGACACTTGCGGCAGCCACGCAAAAGAAACTTGTCAAGCGTTGTCCGAAAAGCTCGCGAGTTCCTGAAGCGATGCTTTCGTGGGCCGCTGCAGAGGAGCGCTTGGGACACCGCGATGAGGCACGCGATATCTTAAGTGATGTCGTGAAAAAGTACAGTGGCTCAGATTCTGCAAAGACTGCTTCACAGCGCTTAAAGGCTTTGGGGCCAGCGCCGAAAGCAGCTCAAAAAAAGAAAGTCTCAGCTGCAAAGAAGTAATCCGTGAGCGAAAGTAACGAAGATTTAACGCAGCACGTGTCCGAAGCCACACCCGAATCGGACTCGACGCCGAATGTTGTCGATGGCGTAGCCGTTGCGCGTTTGTATGGAGAGCCACTTTTTAAGGTTCCAGACGGTTTGTATATTCCACCCGATGCGCTCGAGGTGTTTCTCGAAAGTTTTGAGGGCCCCTTGGATTTGTTGCTCTACCTTATTCGTAAGCAAAAGTTTGACGTGATGAATGTTCCGATGGCGCTTGTGACTGAGCAATATATGGGTTACGTGGAACTGATTCGCAAATCAAACTTAGAGCTCGCTGCCGAATACCTTGTGATGGCCGCGTGCCTAATGCAAATTAAGAGTCGCCTTCTTTTGCCTGTTACACACATTGATGAGGGAGAAGAAGTCGAAGACCCGCAGGCAGAATTAGCAAGGCGCCTTCTCGAGTACGAGAAGATGAAACTTGCGGCTCGAGAAATCGACGCAATTCCAAGAAGCGGCAGGGACTTCTGGAAGGCTTTTGTTTTAATCGAGCAAACGCAAAATAAGGTCCTACCGAATGTCAGTGCTGAAGATCTCGCCCGAGTTTGGGCAGAAGTGCTTGCGAGTGCTCAACTGCGTGGCAATCACAGCATCTCTCGGCAAGAGCTTTCTGTGCGCGAATTTATGACGAAGATTTTGCGCCGCTTAACAGAAAGCGCTTTTGTTGAATTCCAGGACCTCTTTGAAAAGGGCTGTGGCGTCGAGTATGCCATTGTCAATTACTTGGCAATCCTCGAATTAGCCAAGGACGGTCTCATTGCTTTAACGCAGGCAGTTCCCTTTGCTCCTTTATATGTTGCCCGTGTGGCTCCAAAGGGTTAGCGATGAGCTGTAAGTACTGCGCTATGTATGTGAGCCGCGCATTAAAAAGCGTCGAGAATTTCGAGCGGGCTTGCGAACTACTTCATTTTGATCCAAAGAAAAAAGAAGACGAAGAGGCAATCGTTAAAGCTTTTGCCGCAATCGGGCAGTTCGGAACGATTCGCTTAGCGCGCGCTTTTCCGTGGGTGACCAATGAAGAAGACTTTCATATGGTGACCCTTGTGGGGTTGCACTTTTATTGGATGCTTCTTGATGCGTGGGATGAGATTCGCGAAGAACAAGCAAAGCAACAAAGGAAAAAGCCAACCGTATGAGCCCGGCAGTTTTTCGGCGCCTCGTCCTTTTACTCGTGGGGATGTTTTTGATGGCGCTTGGCATTGCTGCTCTTACTAGCGCGCGTGTTGGAACGACTCCCGTATCTGCTCTCCCTCTTGTTACAGGGGAAATCGTTGGTATCACTCTCGGGGCCGCGACATTTTTTGTGAATGTTGTTTTCGTCGGTTTTCAGATTCTTGTTTTACGAAGCCGATTTCGCTTGCTTAGCTTAGTTCAAATTCCGCTTGTCTTTCTTTTTGGTGTTTTTATCGACATCAACATGCACTGGGTTGGTGTTTTCTTTGGCGACAACTACTTAGCTAACCTAGCATTAAGCGTTTTTTCCAACCTCTTTTTAGCCTTGGGGCTCATCGGCCTACTTGCGGCAGACATTTCAATGATGCCAGCCGATGGTTTTGTGCTTGCACTCGCTTTGACGTTTCACGGCAATTTCGGGACACTCAAAATTGCTTTTGATGTGACAACGGTAATTCTCTCGGCGGCGTTGGGCTTTTTTGTTTTGGGAGCCCCTGTTGGAATCCGTGAGGGGACACTGATTTCAGCGTTTGCGGTCGGCTATCTCGTTAAGAAACTAACGCCAACAATCCGACCGCGTCTTATCGCTTTCTTGCAAAAAAAATTAGGCAAGAATTAGGCAAGATTTTGAATCTGCTCACGCATCTGCTCAATGGCTAACTTAAGCGTCAAAGACGTGTCGGTCATTTCAATTGCCGCGGCTTTTGATCCTAAGGTATTGGCCTCGCGGTTGAGTTCTTGCATCAGGAAATCAAGCTTACGGCCCACAGCACCGCCGGCGTCCAAAATATGGCGTACTTCTTTGGTGTGTGTGAGAAGTCGGTTCATCTCCTCATCGACATCCATTTTCAGAGCGTAAAACGTTAATTCGGTTTGAATGCGGTCTGTGATTTCTTCGTGTGTTAAGCCAGAGGCTTTCGCCAAAGGACCTTCTAGGGCCTCAGAAAGCCGTTCTTGCATCTTCTCTTTAATCGCATCAAGAATGAGTGGGAGTTTGGGTTGCAAAGCGGCGACAGTCGCATCGATTTTTTCGCAGTAGTTTTGAAGAACGAGGCTCAATGCTTTTCCTTCGCGAGCGCGGTTACTATCAAAGGCCAAAAGAGCTTTTTCTAAGATGGCTAAAACATCTTTTGTTAGCTTTTCTTCGTCAATTTCTTCTACCGCCAAAACGCCTGGATAAAGAAGAACTTCTTCAACGGAAAGCTTTCTTGCGTTAGGTAGCGCCTGAAGCACTTGGTTTTCTAAAGATTTGAGCTTTGTAAGAGCCGTCTCATTTAAGCTTGCACCGATTACCGCATCATCGGTTTTAAGAGAAACACGGCATTCAACCTTGCCGCGCGTGATGCGAGAGCGAAGGAGCTCTCTTAAGGCGGCCTCTGCGCTGTGTAACTCATCGGATACGCGAAGCACTAAATCAAAAAAGCGTGAATTAACGCTTCGAACTTCAACACTCACTAGTCCTAGGGCTGTTGCCCCTTGCGCATTGGCATACCCAGTCATGGAATGAATTTCTGACATGATGAAAATTCCTCTCACTTTTATCGATGCCACGGCCGTACTTCTTTTTTGACGGCTGTAGGCAAGGGCAATTTTAACAAAGGCGAAAAAAGTGCTTTTAAAAAAGGCTGTAGACGCCGTGCGCAAAAGACGTAGGTTGCAGAAAAATAAACCGAGAAACTCCGAGCAAATTCTCGTAAAATGCAAAGCTCTTACAAACCACCGAGTCAAAAAAATGAGCCAAACATATCTTCAATTGATTCAAGGCGCTTTGAACGAATGCTCTCCAGAGACGAAGAAGTTTCTTTTCGCCATCATTTCTTGCCCCGAGCAACTAGATGGACAGTGTTTGTTTTGGATTACAAAACGAGTAGGAATCAGCCGACAAGAAGCTCAGGATTTTCTCGAATGGTTAAAAGACGAGGACTTAGTTGGGGATTCGATTCCAGAGATTAAAGAAAACAGAGACTTTTACTCGCATACTCTTGAGATAACCGAGCCGCTTTTCGTCGCCGCAGTTTCCTTGATGGAAAAAGACGACGTCATGTCTCGAGAATTAGAGCAAGAATTTAACAAAAGAAATATCTATAGCTATGCCATAAGAATAGATAAGTATAAAAAGCATGCTCTTTTCCTTGAATGTTTGCTTAGCTGTCCAAAAGAAGGTGAAAAGCCTATCGATAAGCTTGGGATAGCCCCTTCAGACTATTCAGTCAAGGAGATGTCAGGCGAGTTGCAGTGGTTTACAACGCAATTGAGATGGAAGCCTTTTTTTGCTTCGCTTGATAAAGAGTCGGCTCAGCGTTTCTACGATGACATTTGTCCTTCACTGGATTTCTTTTCTCGTGATGATTGGTATATGGCTAATGTCATATGCGAGAACTTGTCGGCAATGAATCTTAAGTTAGAGCATCGGATTTGGCTTCATGATTGGCTTTTGTTTCATCGCTTTTTCCGAGAAGGCCATCCTGAAAAAATTCTCTCAGCGCTTTCGGAGGCGACGCCTTTTTATCATTTGATGACTTGTGTGATCGCGCTCTTAGCAAACGACTCGAAGGCTGCAAGTCGCGCAGCAAAGAAAGCCCTTTCACTATGCAATTTCCCCCTAATCTCTAGCTATGAAAATCGTTACAGCTTTCATGGAACGTTTGAAAACTTTATCTTTGCTCTAGCGCTTTATGCCGATCGTCAGGGGGCAGGAACTCGTCGTACGATGGAATCTATTCTTAAGTATTCGATTCGTCGTCCCGACGAAGCTTCGCTCTTTGCTTTATCTTATATGGGACTGCACGCTTTAGAAAAGGCCGATTATTGGCTCGAAGACATGGCGAAATACGATAAAACGCACGACGCTTTTGCGCAGACAATGCTTGGGATGATTTGTTACGCTTTCCATATGAAGGGCTTTTATGGGGAAAAGCCCTCGGATAAGCGCAAAGAGAAAGCTAAATCGGTTATAAGCCGATACCCACTGATTGAACTCTTTTGGCTTGCAGCAACGGATTCGGATCCAGAAAAGGTCGCAGAGCTTGAAGCCCAGTTTGGCATGAAGTCCCTTATTAGCTCCCAACGCAAAGTTGAAGCTTGGGAGAATCTATTAGATGAGCTTCTTGATTACACAGCATCCAAAGTAAAGAAGACGGCAGCGACAGGGACAAAGGGCCCTAAGTATCGCATCATTTACGGGGTCAACATTAAGAGCCTCTCTGTGACGCCTTTTTTGCAAAGGTGCTTAAAAACAGGGAAGATTTCCGAACCAAAAGAGATTACGTTGCGTGTCTTTGAGAAAATGACAAGCGACAAGGGAATGACTCAACAAGATCTTGATGTTGCTTCGAAAATCAAATTAGAACGGTCTTGGTCAGGCGTTTCTCGCTACCTATATGGCGAAGAGGTGTTTCGTCTTTTAATCGGTCATCCGTACGTTTACGACGTCAAAAACATGGATATGCGCTATGAAGTTCTCAAGGGTGAATTTCAGATTGAAGCAAAGAAAGATTTCAAGCAGTTTATCGTCCACACCAATATCGATGAGGAATTAAAGAGTTTCCGAGAAATCCCTAACTGCATCGTGCGCGAAAAGGGTGTTGGTCAAATTGAAGTCATCGACATTTCCGAAGAACAAAAAAAGCTTTATTTGTCCTTTAAAAAGAAGTGGGCATTTCCTGCAGAGGCTCAAGATAAGTTAACACAACTTTTTGAACGCTTGTCGGTCAGAATGCCTGTGATGAGTGAGCTACTGAACAACTCGGTGCAGCTCGAAAAAATAAAAGCGTCTTCGAAACTTACCGTGCGCGTTGTTCCCGAGGCTGAGGACTGGTACACGATTCGTGTCGTTCTTTGCCCCGTTGAAGAGTCTCCTGTGACCTGTGAGCCTGGGAAGGGTTCGGAATTCCTCGCGTTAAACCTTAAAGGGAAACCTGTCCAAGTCGTCCGCAATTTAAAGAAAGAGAAAGAGGCTTTATCTCAATTTGAGCATGTGGTCACGCCTTGGGAAAATGATCAAACAGGTGATTTTGAATGGGATTTGGATACCTCGGCTTGCCTTAAATTCTTAAGCGCTGTGCGTAGTCTCAAAGACGATGTCATCGTGCAGTGGCCAGAAGGGGCGAAATTTAAAGTTTCCTACGCGCCGATTTCTTTTTCGAGCCTACAGTTTTCTGTCAATCGAATGGGATCATGGTTTGAGGTCAAGGGTGAAGTTAGCCTAGATGGGAAGACAAAACTTAAGATGGCCGAATTGCTTCGTATGGTTCGCGAAAGCAAGGGCGATTTTATTTCTCTAGGAGACGCTGAATACGTCGCATTGACCGAGGGACTCAAAAAGCAACTTTTAGCGCTCGATCGCACTCTTTCTGGTAAAGGCTCTTCTCAGCTTTCTTCCTTTAACGCGGGTGTTTTAGGCGACTTAGAAAAGCAGGGTGCGGTTTTAAATGCCGATAAAGAGTATCGGGATTTGCAGGAGCGTATTGCGAAAGCCGAAACCGTGACGGCTTTGGTGCCCGCTACGCTTCAAGCGCAACTTCGCGACTATCAGGTCGATGGCTTTGAATGGATGATGCGTCTTGCTTCTTGGGGCGCAGGCGCCTTGCTTGCTGACGATATGGGTTTAGGTAAGACCGTGCAAACGATAGCGGTGCTTCTTAGTCGAGCAAAAGAGGGGCCACAACTTGTCACGGTTCCAGCTTCCGTGCTTTTTAATTGGCAAGAAGAGCTCACACGGTTTTCTCCGAGCCTAAAGCAAGTCATTTTGAACACGGAAAGCAATCGCGCAGAGGCCATCGAGAAAGCAGGGAAAAACACGGTTGTTCTTTCAACGTATGGTGTCCTAACAAGTGAAGTTGAAGCTATTGCCAAAAAGACGTGGGTAACAGCTGTATACGACGAAGCGCATAACATCAAAAACCGCGATACGAAGGCCTTTAAGGCGGCGACATCGATTAAGGCAGATTTTCGCGTACTGCTAACGGGAACGCCCCTGCAGAATCACTTGTCGGAAATTTGGGCGCTTTTCGAAGTCGCTGTCCCAGGACTTTTGGGAAGTTTCAATCACTTTGGAGAACGTTTTGTCCTTCCGATTGAGCGAGACAAAGATCGCGAGCAACAACGCCTGTTAAAGCGCATTGTTTCGCCCTTTATTTTGCGCCGCACGAAGGCAGACGTGTTAAGCGAACTGCCTGAAAAGACCGAGACAACCATTAAGGTTGAACTCAGCCAAGAAGAACGCGCTTTGTACGAGCAACTGCGTGAAGAAACGAAAGAAAGCCTTGAAACCGGAGAAATCAATCCCGTGCAAGCGCTTGCTGCTCTAATGAAGTTACGTCGCGCGGCATGTTCGCCAGAATTAGTTGACTCGAAACTTAAACTTCCCTCCTCAAAGACCCAGGTCTTTTTGGGACTGGTCGAAGAACTCATTGAGAACCATCATCGTGCGCTTGTCTTTAGTCAATTTACAAGCCACTTAGCGTTGATTCGCCGTGCGCTCGAAGAAAAAGGCATTGAGTATCTGTACTTGGATGGCGCGGTGAGCTCAGCACAACGCCAAAAGCTTGTGAGCGCTTTTGAAGAGGGGACGATGCCGCTTTTTCTCATTAGTCTAAAGGCGGGTGGCACGGGACTAAATCTAACGGCAGCCGACTACGTTATCCACATGGATCCGTGGTGGAATCCGGCAATCGAAGATCAAGCGAGCGACAGAACGTACCGTATCGGTCAGGATAGACCCGTGACGATTTATCGCTTGATTGCTTCAGGCACGGTTGAAGAAAAGATTTTGAAACTACATAGTACGAAAAAGTCACTAGCCGATGCATTACTTGAAGGCTCCGAGATGTCTTCTCGCTTAGGACGCGATGAGATTATGGAACTTCTAGCTTTGGCAAGGTAATGCGCTTTATAACGGGGTAAAAAGGAATTCATCGTAGGAGAAAAGAATGGTCTGTCGTCATGATTCTCGCAAGGTCGATGAGCTTCGGCCTATTGCGATTACTCGGCACTTTACGTGTCACGCTGAAGGGAGTGTTCTCATTAGCGTCGGCAATACAAAGGTGATTTGCACGGCAAGTGTTGTTGATGGAACGCCAAAGTTTGTGGACTCAGAAACTGAGGGTTGGGTCACTGCAGAATACGGGCTCTTACCGCGCGCCACAGCGACGCGTTGCGAGAGAGAAGCCGCTAAAGGTAAGCAAAGTGGTCGTACCCAAGAGATTCAACGACTCATCGGAAGAAGCCTACGCGCCATTGTTGATCGCACAAAGATCGCTGGCTTTACTATTAAGATCGATTGCGACGTCATTCAGGCCGATGGTGGTACGCGCTGCGCCTCGATTACTGGCGCTTATGTTGCCTTAGTGGATGCGGTTAATTGGATGCTCAAAGAAGGAAAGATTAAAGAAACTCCTCTTTTGGATTCCGTCAGTGCAATTAGCGTCGGGATGAGCCAAGGGGCAGCCGTTTTGGACCTTGACTACGTGGAAGATAGCGCAAGCGATACGGATATGAATGTTGTGATGACGGGAGCAGGACGCTATGTTGAAATCCAGGGAACCGCCGAGGGTGAGGCCTTTAGTCAAGACGAATTGATGACGATGCTTAACCTAGCGCGCCTTGGATGTGAAAAAATACGGTCGATTCAAGAAACGAGCCTTAAGGGGTAGAAACGCATGCAGAAAAAACTAGTCCTCGCTTCCAATAACGCTGGAAAACTTCGCGAATTTAACGAAATGTTTTCCGAGCGCGATATCCGTGTTGTCGGTCAAGGTAGTCTTGGTGTGGCCCCATGCGATGAGCCGTATCACACATTTTTAGAAAATGCCCTAGCTAAGGCACGCCACGCAGCAAAGATTAGCGGCCTTCCTGCGTTGGCCGACGATTCTGGCATCACAGCGGAAGCCTTAAATGGCGAGCCAGGTGTTTTCTCAGCGCGTTACGCGGGAGCCGACTGCGATGATGCCGCCAATAACGCCAAGCTCGTTGCGGCCCTTAAAGACAAAGCAGATAAGAGAGCTCACTACACCTGCGTTCTCGTGGCGCTACGCTATGCCGATGATCCAGAGCCCATTGTCGTTGTGGCGCATTGGGATGGAGAAGTGATTTCCGAGCCACGCGGCACAGGCGGCTTTGGTTACGACCCGTACTTTTATCTTCCTGAATTTAAAAAGACGGCTGCCGAACTTACCGCTGAAGAGAAAAACGCCGTTAGCCACCGTGGCAAGGCTTTGCGGGCAATGCTTGAAGCCATCTCAGAGCGCTGGGAATGGTAGAAGAGCCCATTGCGCTTTACGTGCACTGGCCCTGGTGCATCAAAAAATGTCCGTATTGCGACTTTAATTCGCGCTCTGGCGCCTATGCGCGTGAAGAGCCTCGTTATATTGAAACGCTACTCGATGACTTAGAGGAAGTCGCCTCTCGCATTCATCGTCCCCTTTCAAGTATTTACTTTGGAGGTGGAACGCCAAGTTTGATGAGTGAAGAGGGCTTTGCTGATTTGCTCGATGGGATTTATGAGCGCTTCGCTGTCGTTAATGGCGCAGAAATCAGTTTAGAGGCTAATCCTGGGACTGTCACAAAAGAAAAACTCCAATCGTTTTTTGAAAGCGGAGTGACGCGGCTATCGATTGGCGTACAAAGCTTTAACGACGAGATGCTCAAGGCCTTAGGACGCATTCACAGTGCGAGTGAAGCCAAAGAGGCCGCTAGGATAGGAAGCGACATTTTCGAGGAAGTCAATCTCGATATCATGTATGCGCTTCCCAATCAGACGCGCGAGATGTTTGAAGCGGATTTAAAAGAAGCGCTGTCTTTTGGTACGACGCATCTATCGATTTACGAATTAACCATTGAAGAGGGGTCTGTTTTCTTTAAAAAGCCTCCCAAAGGATTACCGAATTCCGATTGCTCCTACGAGATGGCGCAACGTGCATTTGAATTAACCGAGAAAGCGGGATTGAATCACTACGAAGTTTCTGGCTACGCGAAGCTCGGTCACGAGTGCCGACATAATCTAACGTACTGGACCTATGGCGATTATCTTGGAATTGGCGCAGGAGCCCATGCCAAAGTGACGCTAGATGGGAAAATCTTTCGCAAAGTGCGCCCCTTAGATCCTTTAAGGTATATGTGTGAAACGGGAATCGATATTGGCCTTCCTTTCCTTTATACCACGGAGGTTTCCAAGGAAGACATCCCCTTTGAATTCATGCTCAATGTCTTAAGATTAAAAGACGGAGTACCTGAAAAACGGTGGAAAGAGGCCACAGGTTTGGACTTTAGCGTCGTTGCCGAAAAGGTCGACGCCTTGCGCCAAGAAGGACTCCTAAGAAAAGATAGGCTAGCAACCACAGAACTTGGCTGGCGCTTTTTAAACACAGTTCAAGAAAGGTTTCTCGCGTGAAGGTGCTTTTGAAAACAAATCGAAAAAAGGCGGTTGCTTCCCTTTTTGTGGCAACGCTTTTCATGGCTTCGTGCGCGACAGATTCCATTGAAGAAGGCGAGGTTCACGATGTTCAAGTCGTCACGAAAGGCGATGTGACTTTAACGCGTGAGGATTTCTCAGAGGCTCCAGAGATTTCTCCTGAGGATTGGAAATTAGCCTTTGGTGCATTTAAAACTTCCTGCACAAAAACGAAAGACGCCGAACTCTTTAATGAGGTTTGTAGAAAAGCCGCAGAAAAGACTGGGTCTGAAGCTCAGCAGTTTTTCGAAGAAAATTTTGACCTTTGGCACATCGCAACAATAAAAGACGGCGCTTTCTCAGAAAGCGGTCTTATGACGGGGTACTACGAGCCCGCATTAACGGGTTCGCGCTATAAAACAAAGCGCTACAAAGTGCCTCTTTTAGGTGTTCCGCCTGATTTAGTCACAACAAAAGTGCTAGGGAAAAATTCTCAATACATCGACGTAAAGCAAAAGAGAAAAAACGGCGTTCTTCAGCCTTATGACACGCGCGAGGAGATCATGAAGCGGCGTGACCTTGAGCACCACGCACTCTGTTGGGTTGAAGATCCTGTGGAGGCGTTTTTTCTTCAGGTTCAAGGCTCAGGCCGCATTCTTTTCGATGATGGTACGAGCATGCGTTTAGGCTTTGCTGACACCAATGGCCATCCGTATCGCGCCATTGGTCAATGGCTGATTCAAAAAACAGGAATTCCCGCCTCACAAATGAGTATGGAGCGCATTAAAGCCTGGGCCAAGGAAAATCCTAAGCGCGTAAGTGAAATGCTCTCTTATAACAAGCGCTATGTCTTTTTCTCTGAGCGTCTTGTGACTAACGAGGATGAGGGTCCAATAGGAAGCCTGGGAGTCCCGCTTACAAGCCAAGCCTCTGTTGCTGTCGATAAAAATTATTGGACTTTGGGGCTTCCCTTTATTGTGAGCGTAAGTCAGGTCTATCCCCCTTTAAACTTTACGAAGCCCGTCGTTGCACAAGATACAGGCGGAGCCATTCGTGGGGCGCTGCGTTTTGACTACTTCTGGGGCTATGGAAAAGAGGCTTCCCGCAAGGCAGGCTCGCAGAAAAGCTCGGTTTTCGCTTGGGTGCTGTTTCCCAAAGGAAAGATGCCGTTTGATCAAAACTAAGTGCTTATAATCGCGTTACTTTCTTTTTAGAGCAATTGAAATACGTATGGCAGAAAACGAAACAAAAGTCGCATCAACCGATCCCATTCACTTTACGGATGCGTGCGTACTTAAAGTGAAAGAGTTACTCAGTCAAGAGGAAAACCCACACAGCCCCTTGCGCGTTTTTGTGCAGGGCGGAGGCTGTCAGGGTTTCCAATACGGATTTCAGTTCGAAGAAGCCAAAGAAGCCGATGACACCGTTATCGAGCGCGATGGCGTCACGTTCTTGGTTGATCCGCTTTCTTTCCAATATTTGGTTGGCGCAGAAATCGATTTCAAAGATGAGCTAGAGGGTGCGCAGTTCGTGATTCGCAACCCGAATGCGGTTACCTCGTGCTCGTGCGGCAGTTCTTTCTCTGTTTAAGTTTTAGCGGCAGTTCTTTTCTTGTGGCCTCGCAAGTAAAGCGAGGCAAAAAGTCCTGCTACGAAAATCACCATCACCCCTAAAAGCGAGATGGTGTCAATGGTTTCGCCTAAGACGAGAATGCCTAGGAGAACGCCAAAGAAAATCCCTGAGAATTGGAATACGGCATTCAGCAGCGAATGCCCCTTTGCCCAAGCAATTGTCCAGCAGACCTGACCGAGAAGGCCAGAAGCCATAACGCCCAATAAGGGATAGATGGATTCTGAGCTAGGTAGGTGAAGCTCGCCAGGGATGAAAATCATCGAAAGAGCCCCAGCAGCGGTTCCCGTGAGCATAAAGTAAAAGACAGCGCGCTCATTGGGCTCTCCTTGTTGCCCGAGGTCGCGCAAAAACCAGTTTGAGCTTGCTCCCGCGAATGCGGCAATAAGAGCAATGACAACGCCTGTTAAGTTAAAGCCCGAACTCTCTGGGCGCGCAATCAGTAAAACGCCAGAAAAGCCGATTAAAACGGCTCCAATAATGGGCCACTCAACGCGATTGCCGTGGAGTTTTGAAGAGACCACAAAGAAGATGCAAAAAACAAGGGGGCTCAAGTAAGCAATCGGTTGCTCAACAGAAAGCGGTAAGTAGCTTAGAGCGCAAATCTCGAGGGCAAAACAAGACATTCCTGCAACGCCGCGGCGAAAGTGTGCAAAGGGGTGTTTTGTCGCGAAGGGAATCCCTCGATAGAGCATGAAAAGCGCAATGCAGATAAGACCGAAAGCGGCGCGCCAGAAAAGAATCTCATAAACGTGAAAGTAAGCGGAGCAAAGTTTTGCCGATAGCGACATCAACGTGAAAAGAAATCCACCGACAAGAATCCAAAGCGACGCAGCAGGCATAGGGTTGTTTTTTGAAGATTCAAGGGAAAACCAAAAGAAAACGGCTCCCAATTCGGTGCCGTTTTCTCGATGGTCCGAATTTTGGGGCGATTCTAACTCAAACGCATCCCAGGTTTGGCGCCCGCGAACGGCTCAATCAAATAGAGTTCGGAGGGCTTTCCATCCGTGGCGCTTGCGCAAAGAAGCATGCCTTCAGACAGACCAAAGCGCATCTTGCGAGGCGCTAAGTTGGCAATCATGATAACGAGCTTACCAACGAGGTCCTCGGGCTTATACGCGGCTTGAATTCCTGAGAAAACCTGACGCGGTTTTTCTTCCCCGATATCCAATTCGAAGCGTAGGAGTTTTGTCGAGCCCTCAACCGTTTCTGCCTTGAGAATCTTCGCAACACGTAAATCGAGTTTTGCGAAATCATCGATGGTGCAAGTGGGAGCAATTTCTCCTCCGAGAAGCGCCTTCTTTTCTTCAACAACGGGCTTTTCAGGAACGAGCACGTCAAGTTGCTTTTCACGGTCGACGCGACCCATGAGATGTTCGAATTTCGAGATGGGTTTCGCACTCGTAAGCGGCGTTAAAACGCTATCCCAAGTTAATGTCCCGCAATTTAAGAACTTCTCAACTTTTGCGGCTGTCGCCGGAAGCACGGGCTTTAGGTAAAGCGTTAAAAGTCGGAATGCCTCTAAGGCAACAGAGGCAACACGTTGCAAATCGGATTCTTTGCCTTCGGTTTTGGCTAAGTCCCATGGTTTTTCACGGTCGACATATTCGTTGACGGCATCAGCGTATTCCTTCACACGGCGTAGTGCTTTGGAGTACTCACGATCTTCGTAAAGCGCCTTAATTTCTGCAGCGCCATCGGCAATGGTTTTAAGCAAAGGTTCAGCCATTGCGGCATCGGAAACTTTTCCCTCAAAGCGTTTAAAGATAAATCCAGCACTGCGGCTTGCGATGTTGACGTATTTTCCGATTAAGTCAGAATTCACGCGTGCCTGGAAGTCGTCTTTCGTAAAGTCGATATCTTCGACGCGACTTGTCATCTTCGCGGCAAGGTAATAACGCAACCACTCAGCGTTCATCCCGAGTTCAAGATACTCCAAGGGGCTAATACCCGTCCCGCGGGACTTACTCATCTTTTGACCATTAACGGTCACAAAGCCGTGCACGTTGATGTGATCGGGAACGCGATAGGGAGCTCCCGCAAAGTGAAGCATCGCAGGCCAAAAGAGCGTATGAAAGTAAATAATGTCTTTGCCGATAAAGTGAATCTGCTCGGTATCGGGCGCCGATAAGGTCTTGACGAAGTCAAGTCCATTTTTCTCACAGTAGGCTTTAAAGCTCGCCAGATACCCAACAGGGGCATCAAGCCAAACGTAGAAGTACTTACCAGGCGCGTCGGGAATCTCGATGCCAAAGTAGGGCGCATCGCGCGAAATATCCCAATCTGCGAGGTTGCCGGATTCGCCTAACCACTCTTCGTCTTTGGCAAGCACTTCGGATTGAACGCGAGGTTTGCCATCGGCGCCGTTACCCTTCGTCCATTCGCGTAAGAAGGCGATGGCTTTCGGGTCAGAAAGCTTGAAGAAATAGTGTGTCGACGTTTTCATCACAGGCGTTGTTCCCGAGAGCGCGCTCTTGGGGTTAATCAACTCTGTTGGCGAATAAACAGATCCGCAGACTTCGCAGGAGTCGCCATACTGGTCGGGTGCCCCACACTTCGGACACGTTCCCTTGATATAGCGGTCGGCTAAGAACATGCCTTTTTCTGTGTCGTAGTACTGCTCGATATCTTTTGTATAGATAAGGCCAGCGGCTTTTAATTTGCGGTAGATATCCTGAGAAAGGAATGTGTTCTCGGGACTATCGGTGCAGTGCCAGTGGTCAAATCCGATGTGAAAGCCATCAAGGTATTGTTTACGACCTGCGGCAATCTCTGCGACGAAGGCTTGAGGCGTAATGCCCTTTTTCTGGGCAGCAATCATAATCGGGGCGCCGTGCGCGTCGTCAGCGGCGACGAAATACACTTTATTGCCACACATGCGCTCGTGACGAACCCAAATGTCGGCCTGGATGTATTCCATGATGTGGCCGATGTGGAAGGGCCCGTTTGCGTAGGGCAAAGCGGTAGTCACGAAAATCGTACGTTGTTTATCTGTCATGTTTAAGCCTCAAACAAAATCACATTTATTCAGTAATCTTCGGCGAAAAATTGGATTTTAACGCGCACGACTCGGGATTTCTGAATTTTTGGGCGGTCAAAACCGATTTCTTCGAGGCTGTAGTCGATCAAAGAAGAACCTATTAGGGGAAAGAAACTAGAATTTCGAAAAACAATTTTTAGGCAAAACGCATGGAATCATTCGAAAAATTACACGCTTCTCTTGATGCTCTTATTGAACCTATCTCGGCTAAGAGCTTTAAAGAGATTGGCCTTATAAAAGAAATTGCGCTCGATTCCCAAAAGGCGCTTACCGTAAAGCTTTCTATTGGATTTCCTGACAAAAACGTCATCGATACGGTTAAATCGTTGATTGTGAAAAAGGCAGAAGAAGCGGGCTTTAACACGGTGGGCTTTGACGTTAAACGTGAAATCGTCCGTCATCGTGTCAAATTAGGCGTCAATCCCATCGCTTCTGTGAAAAACATCGTGGCTGTTTCTTCGGCTAAGGGTGGCGTCGGAAAATCGACGGTTGCCGTGAATTTAGCTTTCGCTTTAAAAAGGCAGGGCGCTCGCGTCGGGATTCTTGATGCAGATATTTACGGGCCTTCAGTACCACTACTTCTTGGTATCGATGGGAAACCCACAGCAATTGACGAAAAAAGCATGCTTCCCGTTGAGGCCTCAGGCATGGCTGTGAATTCCATCGGATTTTTCGTAAGCGACACTGAACCCTTAGCGTGGCGCGGTCTCGTTGCTTCGCGAGCGATTCGAGAGCTTGCTGAAAAAACGCAGTGGCCAGACTTGGATTATTTAATTGTCGATATGCCACCAGGAACGGGGGATATTCAGTTAACTCTCGCCCAGTCCGTTCCTTTAACGGCCGCTCTTGTTGTAACGACGCCTCAGCGCCTAGCGTGCGCTGATGCGGCACGTGGCTTAAGCCTATTTGAAAAGCTCGGCATCCCAATAGCGGGTCTAGTCGAGAACATGGCTTACTTTAAGTGTTCAAATTGCCAAAACGAAGAGCGTCTTTTTGGAGAGGGCCACACCCAAGAGCTCGTTCAGAAATTTGGAGTTTCGCTTTTAGGATCTTTACCGATTGCGCCACAAATGACTCAGGCCTTTGAGGCGGCAGACAATCAATCGGATAGAGCAGAAATCAATCGGTTTTTTGATGCGATTTCCTTACGTGTTGCAATCTTTTTAAGCCGTATGCCAAAAAACTGGGTAGGGATTAAGCCCGAGGCAAAAAGTTCAAGCGAGCACTGACAAAACAATTTGAAGTCTGTAGAATCCCAATTTCCTTGAAATAGCTTGCACGGTTAGCTCAGGGGTAGAGCATCGTCTTCACACGGCGGGGGTCACTGGTTCGAAACCAGTACCGTGCACCACACTTCTAAAGCTATCTTTCCCTATATCGAAAAAAGAGAAGCCTCTTTGGGGTGGCCTTTATCTTTTTTAACGCCTTTTTTTATCTCGCCATTTTTAGAAAATAAACGGGTATTACAACTTACAGCAAATGCATTTTCAGCAGGCCGGACTTTTAAGCGGCGTCTCGTTTTAAAATCATATTGCGTCGCGGATTTAACCCCACAACTTGCAGCGCGACTCATAAATCCTGCTAAAGCGTCGGCTTATGGCATCCAATGTTCGTTCAGCCTCGAGTCGCAACGCCCGAGGTTTTTTGTTGAACGACAAATGGATGCGTTATGCCTAAAGCTTCAAAAGGCTCTCAAACCCAAAAGGCGAGTGAAGCTGCTAAAAAAGAGAGCACTTGGCTTTCTAGTCTTGGAATCTATGGCTATGGCGAAGAAGAAGTTCCGATTCTTGCAAGTCTTGCAAATGCGTCGCCCCTTCTTTTAATCGGTCCGCACGGTACAGCTAAGAGCCTACTTCTTACGCGATTGGCCGATGCCTTGGGGCTTTGTTTCCGGCACTACAACGCAAGCCTCTTATGTTTCGACGACCTCTTAGGCTTTCCTCTTCCTGATGAAAAAGGAGGCCTCAAATACGCTGAGACTCCCGCAACGGTTTGGCCGGCTGAGGCTGTTTTCTTCGATGAAATTAGCCGCTGTCGCCCTGAAGTGCAAAACAAACTTTTTCCCATCATCCATGAAAAGAAAGTTCAAGGACTTCCTTTAAAAGGACTTCAATACCGGTGGGCTGCGATGAATCCGCCTGCGGATTTTGAAAAAGGTGAAGAAGCCGATGCTTACGCCGGGAGTGAACCCTTGGATATCGCTCTTGCCGATCGCTTTGCCTTTATTATCGAGACACCTCTTTGGAAAGACTTTACCGAAGAAGAAAAGCGTGCGGTTTTAGTTGAAGATGCAAAACCAATCCCAGAAAAAGTGAAGCTTCGCACGAGAACTCTTGTGCAGGATTCTCGCTTTCTTTTGTCGGCTCAAAGTGAGGCTTTGCGTGCTTCTGTCACTGAGTACATTTTGGCGCTCGAGCCTCTCTTATGTCGTGCAGGAATCGCGTTAAGCCCGAGGCGCTTAAATATTCTTCATAAAAACATTTGCGCGGCACTTGCCGCTAACACTGTCCTAGGTTTCCCTTGGAGCGATGGCGAGTGTCTGAAAAGAACGCTTTTTGCTTCGATTCCGAATGCAGCGTTCGGCCGCCCCGTGTCTTTCGTCAAACTGCAAGGCGCGCACAAAGAAGCCTTCGCGGTAGCAAAGTTAGAAAAAGACGATCCTATCCGTGCTGTTCTTCTCGAGGCTGATCCCCTAAAACGGCTTTCTCTTTTAAGTCACTACGAGGGAGCGAAAAAGGAAGAGGTAAGTCAAATCACGATGGACGCCTTCACAGAGCTTCCCCTGGGGGCTCGTGAAGCGGCTCTTGCGAGCTATGTCAATTCGGGATTGCTCAATGCACTTACGCCTGCGATTGCTTCCAACCTTTGTGAGCAATACGGACGCTTATTTGTCGCTCCGACGATTAACGAAAGCATTTCTTCGGGCTCGGAACGCAAAGACGCTTGGCAAAGCATTGTTCAAAAGATTTCAGCTTTAGACCCTGCTAAAGAGACGACAACGCTTATTTCCAATCTTTTGGCCGACTTGTGGGCACGGAAGAAACTGATGCGCCGCGATGATGTGGAAATGGTCTACGAGCACTTTACTGAAACCGCTAAGCGCTTGGGGCTCACATGAACCGACTCCTTCATAACATGAGCACACCCCCGAGTAGCGTCATCCGCTATGAGGGGCCTAAAGGGCCGGCCAACGCGGCTGATGCCCTAAAAGAAGCGAGCACAAACGGTACGGCACTTCTTTTGTGTGTGCAAATTCCTAAGAGCTTGCAAACGGTTAACGCCAAAAAATTAAGTGAAGCTCTTGCGATTTCTGCCAAAACGAAAGAGGACATTACTAAGGCGATTGCGAAAAGAGCCCTAACGTTGCCCTTCTTGGATGTGCAGCCTTTGGGTAATCCGGAGGCTAAAGCTTTTGTGCTCGTTGGTCTAGATCTCCTTGCTATTGCCTCCTTAGTTACACAGTCTTCTGGCTTTGCGTGGTTTCGCAATCGAGTTCCAGATCTCTTACGCCTTAAGGCAGTCAATAGCCTTACGCTTTGTGTGCGTCCTTCAAGCATTCCTCACTTTTCGCAAATCTTTACAAGCCATGAAACAAACGTCATTAACTTCGAAAATCCTTGATGCAATCCCAGCGGGCAATTATGCGTTTTGTGCTTTACTTAAGCTCATGGATGTCGTTGAAACCGATACGGTTGCAACCGCTGCTGTCGAATGCCGAAAATCGCCACGCTTTCTCATTAATCCTGTTTTCGTCGAAAAGCACGCCAATACAACAGAAAAACTTTTAATGCTTGTTCTTCATGAACTCAATCATGTTTTGCTTGGCCACACAACGCTTTTCCCGCACGCAACTGAGGCAGATAACATCGTCTTTGATGCGGTCATTAATTCCATGCTCTGCCGCTTGTATCCCGATAAGGCGCATACCTCGTTTTTCACGGACTTTTATTCGACTGAAATCTTCCCCGAGTGTCTTCTAAGGCCCCCTAAAGGTTGGCCAGATCGTTCGCAGTGCCCTCAAGGGTTAAAAAAACTTCCGAAAGGATTGTCCGAACAAGCTTGGCGCGTTATGAAAGATTTGTATTCCTATGAAGGCGCGACTTACGAGGCAATCATGGCTCTCTTAAAGAACTTAACAGTGAGCGCGTCGGGGACTGCTCTTATTGGATCACACGGCGAAGAATTTAGTCCGATTTCGAATTGGGAATCTGTGAATTCGGACGTGTTTGAAGCCATTCGTCGCATTGTGGAAGATTGGGATATGCCGCCAGACCCACTCAAAGGTCGCTCTTGGAATGACGTGATGAATGAATATTTCTTGCGCATCAGAAAAAGCCTTGCGCAAAAGAAGGCACTCGTGAAATTGATTCGTTTAGTGGGTCGCAAATCTAAGAGCTATGAATCTCGAGAGCGGGCTAAAACGCCTATAGAAACGCTTTCAGCGATTGCCACTTCCGATAGGCGTCACGCTGTGCAACGGCTTTGCGGTTTTGAGTCGCTTCTTTATCGCGACACGGCAATCATGAAGGGCCGAAGCGAAACAAGTGTGAAGGTGCATCTATATATCGACGTCTCTGGGAGTATGGATCACTATATTGAGACGATTTATGGCGCAGCGCTTCTTTGTCGTGAGCATCTTGAACCACGGGTGCATCTCTTTTCAACACAGGTCCACGACATCACATTTGGGCAACTTAAGGGCGGTGTTTGTAAGAGTACCTATGGAACCGACATCTCTTGCGTTGCTGAGCATATTCGAAATCACCACATCAAAAACGCCGTTTTGATTACCGATGGCTATGTGGGACGCCCTGGCACAACAGACGAAAAGGCACTTACCGAAGTAAGGCTCGGAGTGGCCTACACAGCGCTTTCTTCGAAAACAGACTTAGGACGCTTTGCCAACTTTTCAATCGATTTAGAGTAGGAGAAGAAGATGAAACAGATTCGTGTTGCAGAATGGGTCTTCCCGGGGCACCCTGACAAATTGTCCGATGCCATTGCAGATGGCATTGTTGAGCGTGCGAATTCACTCGAAAGGGAGTCGCTTGTTGGTGTTGAAGTTGCTGTCAATCGTGCCAACGTTACAGTCACGGGCCGCGTCGCAAGCAAAGGCTTTGCAGAAATTGGCGCTTCAAAGATAGTTAGAGACGTCTATCAGGAGGTCGGCTACGGAAAGGCGTGGAACCCAGCGCCTGAGGACTTACACGTTGCAGTAGATCTTTGTTTAGGAAATCTTCTTGAAGGTGAAGGCGAGTTTCGGAAGGTTTCTGATGATCAAACAATCAGCATCGGATATGCCAATTCGATTGAAGCAACCAATTATCTTCCGCTTGAACACTACCTTGTTCGCAATATCGCTAAGCGCATTTATGAAGCTTCTCAGGGTGAGGATTCGCTTTTTCTTGGGCCAGATGGCAAGGTGATTGTCTATGTCACTGAAGAAGAAAAAAATGGCCTAAAGCAGTATTCGCTTTCTGCTCTGAGTGCTTCACTGCAGCAAGCCAATCCCGTGGCTCTTATTGAACTTAATCGCTTTGTTCGCTCTTGCGTAAAAGCCGAGTGCGAAGCGCTTTCTGAAGGGTTTCCTCAGTTTTCTTGTGTTGTTCCCGAGGCGATTGTGGTTAACGGCGCTGGAAATTTTGCCGTTGGCGGGCCCGAAGGCGATAACGGCTTGTCGGGTAAGAAACTCGTGTGCGACGCTTACGGTCCGCGGGTTCCTATTGGAGGAGGAGCGTGGAGCGGCAAAGACTTTTTTAAAGCCGATCGAGCAGGGGGGCTCTTTGCTCGCAAGATTGCTAAGACTCTCGTTTTCATCGGTCTAGCAAAAGAAGCCACAGTCACGCTTTCCTTTTTCCCGGGAGATGAAGAAGCGCGAGTGCTTTCTGTTGTCAACGAGAAAGGTGAGGCCATCGATTGCAACAAAATTCTTTCTGCGATGGATTTAACGCTGGCGTATTCAGGAACGCACTTTGCTGTAAGTGGCCTTAAAGATCTTGCTCGCTGGGGGCACTTCTTTAATCCGATGTTACCTTGGGAAACGCTTCAGATTCGTTAGGAGTTGCGTATGAAATTTCCTCCTTGGGTCATCCTCCACATCCCGCACGACTCAGTTTTTATTCCAGCAGCTGTGCGAAAGAGAATTCTTCTGACGGACGCAGAGCTCAATCGTGAGCTCTTGCGGATGACAGACTTTTGGACCTTCGCTCTTTTTGGTAACGGTGTGCCTTTAAGCCAAATAGCGATGGCTCCTGTTAATCGCCTTGTTGTTGATGTCGAACGCTTTAGTGACGATAAAAAGGAAGTGATGGCTAGCCGCGGGATGGGTGTTGTTTATACGACAACATCAGATAAAACCGTCTTAAGAGAAAAACCGTCACAAGAAGAAAAGGACGACTTGGTATCGACTTGGTATGTACCACACCACGCTCGGTTAACAAGATTGGTCGACGCGGCTTTGCGCCGTTACGGGAAGGCGCTTGTGCTTGATTGCCACAGTTTTGCCTCAAAGGCTTTAGCTTATGAGGAAAATCCTAATGGCATTCGTCCTGAAATTTGCCTCGGGAAAGACGCTTTTCATACGCCAAGAGAATTGCTTTGTGAGGCACGGCTTCGTTTGGAAGCAGCTGGATTTGACGTGGGCGTGGATTCGCCATTTTCTGGGGCGCTTACACCAATGAAGCACTATAGGAAAGACGCAAGAGTGAAGGCGCTTATGCTCGAAGTGCGACGCGATTTATATGAAGATGAAGAAAGTGGTGCAATCCGAGGTGGTTTTGGCACTCTTTCGAAGACTTTGGTTCGTGCTCTCTCGCTAGCTTGACTAGGTAATCTCCAAAATTGGTAGTAAAAAATTGCCAAAGTTGGTAGTAAAAAGCCGCCAAAATTGGTAGTAAAAAGCTGCCAAAGTTGGTAGTGAGAAGCAGGAAAAAATTCGAGTTTCGACTTTTAATCAATAAATTTCGATAGAACTTTTTGATTAATATTTTGAGCTTGATAGAAACCCAGAATGGAGCTTTTTACTGTCCTAAGAATTCTTGATGGGCTTTGTTGTATATGGCTAGCATTGCCTCGTCGAAACAGCAAAAAGTGACGACGATGGGATAGTCTTTATTCGATTGAGTCCAACCGTAGACTGTCTCATAGGCAATCAGAGCCGCCTTATCAGCAGGGAATCCATAGGCACCCGTTGAAATCGCTGGAAAGGCAATCGTGTGCAAATCCTTTTCTTTGGCTAGGTTTAGCGAATTGCGGTAGCAGTCAGCTAGACGCGCTTCGGGTTCTGGATCTGTGCCGTAAATGGGGCCAACTGTGTGGATGATGAACAAACTCGGAAGGTTATAGGCACGGGTGATTTTGGCCTCACCTGTCTTGCAACCGCCAAGTTGGCTACAGGCGTTGTTTAGTTTCGGGCCTGCCGCTTTGTGAATGGCTCCGTCGACACCGCCCCCGCCAAGGAGAGTTTTATTTGCCGCATTGACGATGGCGTCGCAATTTAATTTTGTGATATCGGCAACAAGAGCTTCAATGCGGGTTTCTTGCTTGACGCGCAATTTCAGAGCCTTAAAGACCTCTTCTCTTGTAAAGTAGCGTTTATCAATCACAATCGCCGTGATTTCGGGGATACACTTGATGTCTTCCCAGACGGTAAAGAATGGAAGGCTTGCGCAGGGAAAGTTTGTTTTTGCTTGCCTGCAGGCGTTCGATCGCGCTTTGGCTGTTGTAAAGGAAAAGACAGCGCAATCGTCAGATCTTGGGTCAAAGGGGCCCATGTGCAGCACAGAAGCCCCGTCACTATTTTCGGGTGCATCGCCACTACGCAAAAAAACAAGGGAGTTTTTTCAGAATACACGCGCCCTAAGGTCTGCAAAAGCCTTTCGTAATTTTCAGGGTCGGGATCTTTGAGATAGCGCTCAATGGATTTGCCGAGTTTTTCGGAAGTTGAGCTTGGCGATGGCATAAAGTGTTCCTTTCGTCTAAGGCGTTGATTTAAGTTTCTTTAGCGAATTCTTGGAACGCCTTCCGCCTTTTCCAAAGAGTTCTTTTGTGATGTTGATTAAGGCACTTGCGGGTCTAGATAAATAGCGACTCCGACTCCAAGCGATAGCTAGACGCGTTAAGAGAGCATCTGGCTTTATCTCGTAGTAGCGTACGTTGTAGTGTGTTGTATCAGCGAGCGTACTTGGGACTAAGGCGCAGCCAAGGCCTGCCTCAACAAGAGTCGGGATGGAATTAATCGATTGCGCCTCAAGAACAACGGTCGGCTCCACGTGATACTTTTCGCACAACGATGTGTAAAAGTCATGGAAGACCTGACCCGATTTGATGATAATAAAGTTATCTTCAGCAAATTCTGTGAACCGAACAGAAGGGTAAGCGCCCCCTGAAGGGACAGGGCCCGTTTTAATGTCTTTGTGAGATTGCGGAACACATAAAAGTGCGCGTTCGGAAAAAAGCGGCTCATAGTCAAGATTGGCTGTGACATTGGCTTCGAGAATCAGTGTGCAGTCAACGATGCCTTTTTCTGCGTAGTTCACAAGATCGGAAGAAATCCCCTCCAATAGATGAATCTTGATATCGGGATAGCGTTCACGATAGACCGGAAGAACCTTCGAGAGAATCGAACTTGAACGGTATTCGGTGGAGCCGATAAAAATCTCGCCACTATTTAAGAGATGCTTGTCGCTAAAAAACTGCGTGCGCTGCCTACGGATGGCCTCAATCTTGGTTTCGGTTTCAAGATAAAACTTCCCGTCCTCGGTTAAAACCCAAGGCTGAGAGGAGCGATCGAACAGGTCGATGGCGTTTTCTTGTTCGATACGACGAATGTATTGACTCAAAGACGGTTGCGAAACAAAGAGTTTTTTCGCTGCCTTTGTAATGCTTCCGGTTTCGAGAATCGTTTCGATGTATTTGAGGGCAGTGCGAGCCATAGCAATGATTTTCGTTAAAGAAGAAAAATGCGTCCGAAGAGGCCCATAGAATCTGTCCTATATTTTATTAGGAAAAAAAGTATTTGTCTAATGAATGAAATCGGATTAAATTGAGAACCAAGGCGAATTCGCTTTCCTTCACCTCCTTTTGTGGTCAGACAGTTTGAAGCCTCCATCCTTCTGAATAAGACCTCTTGCGAATTCGCCCTTTTTTGTATCTTGGCTTTCCCTGCTCATTTTTTCTCTCTTTTTTCAGGGTAATTGGCAATCCATCTAGGTAGTTTTATTTAGAGGGCTAAGAAAGCTCGTCGGTTATACTTCTTCTTTTGAGCTAACTTACGGAAGAATCAGAGGGGACGCATGCAAACGATTATTGATTTTCTAGGTGCAGTGAGCGGTTTCGTGTGGGGTCCCGTGATGCTGTTCTTTTTGATTGGAACGGGCATCTACCTCACAATTGGGTTAAGAGGGTTCACATTCCGTCGTATTCCGACAGCGTTTCGCATGCTCCGTTGCGATTACAGCAAAGGAGGCGCAAAAACAGGCGAAATCTCCGCTTTTAGCGCTCTGATGACAGCAATGGCAGGCACTGTTGGCACGGGTTCCATTGTTGGCGTTGCAACCGCGTTGATGGCAGGCGGCCCTGGTGCGCTTTTTTGGATGTGGTGCACGGCGCTTGTTGGGATGGCAACGAAATTCTCAGAGATTACGCTTGCGATGCATTTTCGTGAGGTTTCCCCCGCGGGTAATGTCGTGGGAGGCGCAATGTACTACATTAAAAATGGCCTCGGTCCCAAGTGGGTTTGGCTCGGAACAGCCTTTGCTATCTTCACAGGAATCGCCTGTTTTGGCACAGGCAACATGGTGCAATCCAATGCGATTTCTGGCGTTTTGCATCAGTCTATGGGTGTTCCTACGTGGGTCACAGCCCTCGTTCTCTTCGGTGTGATTGGACTTGTGATTTTAGGTGGTGTTAGGCGTATCGGTTACGTTGCCTCGCGCGTTGTTCCCACGATGGTTGTTGTTTACATCGTCTCAGCGCTTTTTGTTTTAGCTGCCCATTACGACTTGATTCTCCCAACGTTTAAATTGGTTTTTGAATGTGCCTTTAGCCCATCGGCTGCCACGGGTGGCTTTGCGGGCGCCACAGTGATGATGGCCATTCGCTTTGGTATGGCTCGTGGCGTCTTCGCTAACGAGGCAGGTCTTGGAAGCGCCCCGATTGCACACGCTACGGCGATGTCTTCCCCAGTGCGCCAGGGCACGATTGGCATGCTCGAAGTCTTTATTACGACCTTCTTTATCTGCACAATGACCGGTCTAACGATTCTCATAACCGGTCAGTGGTGCGCTCTTGGTGCTCAAGGGGCCTCAGTGACTGCCAACGCCTTTGAAATCGTGATGCCTGGATTTGGTAGCTATATTGTGGCGCTTTCCTTAACGTTCTTTGCCTTTACGACGATTCTTGGTTGGTGTGTGTACGGTGAACGCGCTTGGATGTTCCTCTTTGGCGATAAGGCAATGAAGCCATTTCGGATTCTTTACACCTTAGCTGTTCCCGTGGGAGCGCTTGTGCAACTTGATTTCGTGTGGTTGTTCTCAGACGTGATGAATGGCTTAATGGCAATTCCCAATTTAATTGCTGTTGCGCTCTTAAGCCCCATTGTCTTTAAGTTGGCACGCGAAGGCGAAAAGGCGCAGTTTTGGCTACCCGATGCGGAGATCAATCTTAAAAAGTAATTAAAGACCTTTCTCTTTAAAAAGAAATCAATTCTTTTGAGGGCTCCACGGGTTTGGGGCCTTCTTTTTTGCCTCTTGAAAAAAGAGTTCTTAATCCCCATATGGAGAAATCATAGGAATGATTTTTGGGGAGTTTTTTCTCATGAGTGCACAAAAACATGGTTTTCAAACAGAAGTTGCCAAACTTTTGGACCTACTTGCGAATTCGCTTTATTCAAATAAGGAAGTTTTCCTTCGTGAATTAATTTCGAATGCTTCAGACGCCATTGAGAAGCTGCGTTTCTTATCGTTATCTGATACGAACCTCACAAAGGATGATCCTAACTTTGCTATTCGCGTTAAAGCCGACAGCAAAGAAGGGACACTGACGATTTCCGATAACGGAATTGGTATGAGTCTCGATGAGGCCAATAGCCACTTAGGAACAATCGCAAAGTCAGGCACCGAAGAGTTCTTTAAGAGCTTGTCAGGTGACGCTGCCAAGGATGCTCAGCTTATTGGGCAATTTGGTGTGGGCTTTTACTCATCTTTTATTGTGGCCGATCGCGTGACCGTATTAACCCGTAAAGCGGGGCTCGCAGAAGCCGAGGGCGTGCGCTGGAAATCGACGGGCAATGGTGAATTTGAGAGTGAAAACACTCCCATTAAAACGCGTGGCACCGAGATTATTTTGCATCTTAAGCCCGATGAGAAGCGTTTCTTAGAAACGTGGACTTTGCGTGAAGCCATCGAAAAGTATTCCGACCACATCGCGGTTCCCGTCTATCTTTGGGAAGAAAAATACGAAGCGCCTAAAGAAGGCGAGAAAGAAGACGAAAAGAAAGAACCCAAGTTTGAATACACGCAGGTCAATGAGGCCAAAGCGCTTTGGACATTAAATCCGCGTGAAGTCAAAGACGAGCAGTACAAGGAGTTTTATAAACACTTAACGCACGACTATAGCGACCCACTTTGCTGGGCACACAACAAAGTCGAAGGCGATTTGGAATACACCTCATTGCTCTTTATTCCGTCTGAGGCGCCGTGGGATTTGTACTCGCGCGATGCCGTGCGCGGATTAAAGCTTTTTGTGGAGCGTGTTTTCATTATGGATAAGGCTGAGGCCTTCTTACCGACTTATCTACGCTTTGTGCGTGGCCTAGTCGATACGAATGCGCTACCGCTGAATGTCTCGCGTGAACTGTTGCAAGAAAGTGAAGCGGGTCGTAAGTTAAAGAAGGCTTTAACCAAACGCGCGCTTGACATGATTGCCAAGCTCTCAGAGGATAAAGAAAAGTACGCCAAATTCTGGGCGCAGTTTGGTCGCGTTTTAAAAGAGGGCCCTGTGGAGGATTACGCCAATGCGCAGACGATTGCGAAACTGCTGCGCTTTGCTTCCACAAAAGAAGATAGCGTAGTGCAAAGTGTTTCTTTAGCCGACTACGTCTCCCGTATGCCCGAGGGGCAAAAGAAGATTTATTACCTCGTGAGTTCAAGCTACCAGAATGCGAAGAGTTCTCCGTATCTGGAGCTCTTCCGTAAGAAAGGTATTGAGGTTCTTTTACTCTGGGATCGAATCGATGAGTGGATGGTGGGTCACTTGCGTGAATTTGAAGGCAAAGCCCTTGTTAGCGCAAGTGCCTCTGATTTGGAGTTAGGAGACCTAGCCGACAAACCCGAAAAGAGCGAAGAAGAAAAGAAGGCAAGCGATGGCCTTATCGCTCGATTAAAGAGCGCTCTCGGTACCAAGGTCAAAGACGTTCGCGTTTCCACGCGTCTTGTGGGAACACCGAGTTGCGTTGTCGCCGAGGCGGGTCAATTCTTAACGCCACAAATGAAGCGAATGTTAGAAGCTGCTGGACAAGCGGTTCCTGAAGAAGAATACATTCTCGAAATCGATCCAGAAAATGCTTTGTTAAAGAAGGCTGCTTCTGAAACCGATGAGGCGAAATTCAAAGAGTGGGCAGAGCTTGTTTTTGAGCAGGCACTTCTTTCTGAACAGGGTAGCCTCAAAGACCCGAATGCGTTCTTGCAACGCGTCAATCGCCTCTTAGCGCTTTAACTCGAAAAAAACAAAATCGCCCGAGGTTTTCCTCGGGCGAAATCGACTCTGAAAAACTCTTTACTTTAGGATTTCTTCGTAAAGCGCCATGTAGCGCGCTGCCGATTCGTCCCACGAAAAGTTCTTTTGCATCGCGCGGATAACGGCTCTTTGCCAGGCCTTGCGATTCGCGTAAAGGGCAGCTGCATCGCGAAGAGCTACGCAGAGTTCTTCGACATTGGCGTTATTAAAGAGAAAGCCGTCGCCCGCATCCCCGTTGACAGGCGTGATGGTGTCAGCAAGTCCTCCCGTGCGTCGCGCAATCGGTAGTGTTCCGTAGCGCAAGGCCATAATCTGCGTCAATCCACAGGGTTCAAAGCGCGATGGGACAAGTAAGGCGTCAGTGCCAGCGACAATGCGATGCGATAGCGCTTCGTCATATCCAATGTAGCAAGCAATGTGCCCCTTATGTGCGTTTGCGGCTCCCCTAAAGCTTTCTTCGAGTGAGGGTTCTCCTGAACCCAAAACAATGAGCTGCCCATCAAAAGCTAAGATTTGGTCGATTGCAGACAAAACAAGATCAAGTCCTTTCTGATCGGCTAGACGACTGACAACACCAAATAAGGGGCCTTTGGCGTTTGTATCAAGACCGAAGCTTTTTTGGAGATCTGCCTTACACGCGGCCTTTCCTTCGAGCTTTTTCTCTGAGTAACATTGCGCAATCACCGCGTCTTTTTCGGGATTCCAAATTTCATAATCTAGGCCATTGAGAATTCCTGTGAAGTCTGCACCTCGATTCTTTAGTACGCCTTGCATCCCAAAGCCCATCGTATCGGTTAAAACTTCGCGTGCGTATGTGGGACTTACGGTTGTTACTTTATCTGAGAAAATGAGGCCAGCTTTTAAAAAGGAGATGTTCCCGAAGAACTCAAACTGATGGGGGTATCCCATGCGGCGAGAAAACCCTAAGTCATCGGCCTCCCCAAAGGGATAAAGGCCTCTAAAGGCTAGATTATGAATCGTGAATACGGAATGCGCTGTGTGCGCCGGGTTTTCTGCGATGTAGGCCGCTGTTAATCCTGCATGCCAGTCGTGTGCATGCACAATATCGGGCTTCCAATCGCGATCTAAATCGCCATCGGCAATGCGCGCTCCGACCCAGCCTAAAAGACCAAAGCGCTTATGGTTGTCATTCCATTCGCGACCGCTCGGACTCGAGTAGGGGTTCCCTTCTCGTCCAAATAAACTGGGCGAGTCAATCACATAAATGCGTTGCCCTGTTTTCTTCACTTTCCCCATGAAAAGACGCACGCAGGCTGCGCCAAAGACACTGCCTATTTCAGCGACATGTTTAAGATGCGTTAATCCACGCAGGACGCTTGGGTATCCTGGTAAAAGGACGCGAACGTCAAGCCCCATGGCCCTCTGGGCGCGTGGCAGTGCATAGGCGACATCGGCTAGACCTCCCGTTTTAATCAGAGGAAAGGCCTCTGAAGCCACGTGCAGAATTTTCACGAGATGGGTTCCTTTCGTTTAGCTGTTTTTCTCAAGGGCTTGCATCATTTCACGGGTCACGAGCGTCACACCATTGGGCGAGCGCCTAAAGTGCTTGGCATCTTCTTCGGCATTTACGCCAATGACCATGCCGTTGGGGATGACAACGCCCGAATCAACAATACAACGATTCAGATACGCACCCGCTCCCACAATAACGCGTGGGGCAAGGACGGTCCAATGCACTTTCGCGTGCGAATGAACGCGTGTGCCAGAACCTAAAATGGCGTGATAGAGCTCACCACTAATTAAGCAGCCATTGGTGACAATGGACTCGATAGCGATACCGCGACGGTCGCCTTCGTTATGCACGAATTTTGCGGGCGGCAATTGGGGCTGCGCGGTCCAAATCGGCCACATTGGGTCGTATAAGTTCAATTGTGGCGTTGTTCTTGTCAAGTCAATATTGGCTTCCCAGAAAGAATCCAGTGTTCCCACATCGCGCCAGTAGTCGCCCTGATTTTCGGGCTCTCCCAAGCCGTGCACGCAACTGTGTGAGAAGGCGTGAGACATCGCAACGCCTTTTTTGACGGCTTCGGGAATGAGGTTCTTACCAAAGTCGTGGTCAGAGTCTTTCTTTTTCATATCTCTGATGAGCGCGTCAAATAGGTAGTCCGCATTAAAGACATAGATGCCCATCGAGCAAAGCGAGACGTTGGGATTTCCTGGCATCGCCGGGGGATCGGCCGGCTTTTCAACGAAGTCGACAATCTTTCCTGCTTTATCCACGGCCATCACGCCAAAGCCTTTGGCTTGTTCGCGTGGAACCTCGATACAAGCGACAGTGCATTCGGCGCCGCTTGCGACGTGGTCAGCGAGCATAGCCGCATAGTTCATCTTGTAGATGTGGTCGCCTGCGAGAATGACGATGTAGCGTGGGAAGGGGCGATAGCTTTGCAAAATATCGATGTTTTGAAAGACAGCATCTGCCGTTCCTCGATACCAAGAGGTCTCATCGATGCGTTGCTGAGCGGGAAGCAAGTCGACGAACTCGTTGACAGTGGGCTGTAAAAAGTGCCAAGCCTGCGAGATATGGCGCAAAAGGCTATGCGACTTATATTGTGTGGCAACTGCGATGCGGCGGATGCCAGAATTCACGCAATTGGAAAGCGCAAAGTCAATTAAGCGGTAGTTACCACCAAAGTGTACGGCAGGCTTTGAACGTCTGTCGGTTAATTCATAAAGACGTGAGCCACGACCGCCGGCAAGAATGAGGGCGACGGTTTGACTCGGAGCAACAAAAGAATTTCGATTCGCCATAATCATTCCTCCTTTTAGCTAATCACGCTAGGCGCGTCGCGGCCTGTGATTTCGCGGATGTGTGCTAGAAGCTCAGCAAGTTCAATTAAGGGCTTCAATGTCTCTTGAACAGGAACCTCGTAGAGCGTTGCATCATTGGTGTAGCGCTCAAGATAAACGCGTAGTGTCGCGCCCACCGTCCCTGTGCCAGAAAGACGGAATACGATACGGGAATCACCACTTAAAAGAACGCGAATGCCCTGATGTGCACTCGTTGACCCATCAACAGGGTCGTGGTACGTGAAGTCATCAGAGGCCTCAATCGTGAACGTATCACCAGAAGGCGTTGTAAATTTCTGTCCCGCAAGCTTCGGGGCAATCTTGCGCAAGTTTTCCATTAAGGCGTTTCCAGCGGCAAGATCGATTCCTTCATAGTCGTGGCGCGAATAGACGTTACGACCAAAATGCGCCCAGTGTTCACGAACGAGCGTTTCAGCTGGTTTCGCGGTCACTGCCAAAATATTGAGCCAACAAAGGACAGCCCAAAGGCCATCTTTTTCTCTTACGTGATTGCCGCCCGTGCCCGCGCTTTCTTCACCACAAATTGTGGCCTTCCCCGCATCGAGTAAATTGCCGAAGAATTTCCAGCCTGTTGGGGTCTCAAAGCAGGGGATACCGAGCTCTTTGGCGACGCGGTCAACGGCGCGCGAAGTGGGCATCGAGCGCGCCACGCCTGCAAGGCCCGCTGCGTAGGCAGGGATTTTTGTCGCGTTAGCGACAATCACAGCCAAGCTATCGCTCGGGCTGATAAAGAGGTTACGCCCCACAATCATATTTCTATCGCCATCGCCGTCAGAGGCCGCGCCGAAACTTAAATTGAGTTTCGCATCAGATAACGCATCGATTAGATCTTTGGCGTACACGGGGTTGGGATCGGGGTGACGACCTCCGAAATCTTCTAGCGGTGTGCCGTTAACAACGGTCCCTGCGGGAGCCCCAAGCGTTTTTTCAAGAATGCGTTTGGCGTACGGGCCTGTGACAGCGTTTAAGGCGTCGTAACGCATATGAAAGTCGGGATTGGCAAATAGTTTACGGATTGCATCAAAGTCAAAGAGCGAAGCAAGAAGATTTTCGTAATCGCTAATGGGGTCGATGACTTCAATAACAGTATTGCCAAGCTTGCTTTCCCCAATCTTGGATAAATCGGGCGCGTCCGCCTCTTCAATGGCGTAGCGCGTTAATTTTTTAGAAACCTCAAAAACGGCATTGGTAAAGGTTTCGTTGGCTGGTCCCCCATTGGCAAGGTTGTACTTAATGCCAAAGTCGCCCTTGGGGCCGCCTGGGTTGTGGCTAGCAGAAAGAATAATGCCGCCATCGGCTTTACGTGTGCGAATCACAGCACTTGCCGCAGGCGTCGAAAGGATGCCGTTTTGCCCGACTAAGACTCGCGCGTAGCCAGCGGCCGAGGCCATCTTCAAAATTGTGCGAATGGCCACAGCATTAAAGAAGCGGCCATCGCCTCCTAAAACGAGCGTCTTTCCTTTGCAGTTTCCAAGAACAGTGAAAAGAGACTGAACGTAGTTTTCTAAATAATGAGGCAAAGAAAACCGTGCAACTTTTTTACGCAAACCCGATGTCCCTGGTTTCTGGTCATCAAAAGGGGAAGTCTCAAAAATACGAATCGCCATGTGGAACTCCTTTATAGGTGTTTGCGCGTAAAGGCAATGAGTGCCTCAGTTGAGGAGTCAAAGTGTAGCGCAGCCTTCTCGTCAGTTAGTCGTGGAAGAATCTGGCGGGCCACAGCTTTCCCTAATTCAACACCCCATTGATCGAAAGAATTGATGCCCCAAAGGATGCCTTGCGTAAAGACTTTGTGTTCATAAAGGACCGTGAGTTCTGCCATAGATTCAGGAGAAAGGTCTTTTAGAAGAATCGTTGCTGTCGGCTGATTGCCCTTAAAGGAGCGCTGCAGGGCAAGGGCATTAATTGTGGCCTCGTCTTTGCCTTCTTTTTTCATACTTTCACGCACTTCGGCTTCGGTTTTACCGAAGGCTAAGGCCGATGTTTGCGCAAAGCAGTTGGCTAAAAGCGCTTCTTGGTGGCCGGCGATGGGGTAGTCGGCTTTTACCGCAGCAATAAAGTCACAGGGTACTAAGCGTCCACCCTGGTGCAAAAGTTGGAAGAAGGCGTGTTGCCCATTGTTGCCTAATTCACCCCAAACAACAGGAGCGGCCGTGCTCGTAAGTGGCACATTGTCAATTCCCACAGACTTTCCGTTACTTTCCATCTCAAGCTGTTGTAAGAACGAGGGGAAATACTGCAACGAGTCGTTATAAGGAAGAACGGCAAGCGTTGGAGCACCTAAGAGATTCGAATTCCAATAGCCGATAAGCGCCATCAAAACAGGAAGGTTCTGACTGAAATCCGTGTTTCTAAAGTGCTCGTCCATCTTTTCAGCGGCGCTAAGCAAGCGATTAAAGATATCGGCTCCTGTTTGAATCATGAGCGCTAACCCAACCGCAGACCACAGGGAATAGCGTCCGCCAACCCAATCCCACATCGCAAAGACGCGCTCGGCGGGAATGCCAAATTGAGCGGCAAGTGCGGGTTTACTTGAAACAGCAGCGAGGTGATTGGCAAGATGCGGGCCGTCGCCTAATTTTTCAACAAGCCAACGGCGTGCCGTATGCGCGTTAAGCATCGTCTCTTGTGTGGTAAAGGTTTTACTGACAACAACGATGAGCGTGGTGCTTGCATCAAGCGTTGAAAGAAGCCGCGTGATGGGAGCTGCGTCCAAATTGCTAATAAAGTGGACACGGGGTCCGTTAAGACTTACGGCACGCAGGGCTCGAGCCATCATTTTGGGACCCAAGTCCGATCCGCCAATTCCGATATTGATAACGTCGGTGATTTTCTTACCCGTCGATCCAGCTAGCGCCCCCGAGCGCACGCCTTCGGCAAACTCAGCCATACGGCGCCGTGTCTCAAGCACTTCAGGCATCACATCGCACGCCTCTGGGAAAGGTCCGTGACTCTTACGCAAAGCGACATGAAGCACTTGGCGGTTTTCGCTTGTGTTAATCCGCTCGCCGGCAAACATCCGCTCGATTGCCTCTTTTAAATGCGCTTCTTGAGCAAGATTCACGAGTAAATCAATGGTTTCTGCGTCAAGGCGCTCTTTGGAGAAGTCATAAAAGAGGTTTCCAAAGCTGCGGGAGAGTTTTTCTGTGCGCTTGGCATCTTTAGCAAAAAGCTCACGTAAATGAATCCCTTCTAAAGAGGCCTTTTTTCTTTCAAGTGCTTTGTAGGCATCTGACTGCGTTAACTTCATAAGGGATTCACTCCTTTCTATGCGGGTTGTTGTAGGCTTTTTAAGAGCGCACCTTTGAGTCCTAAGTCTCCTGTTTTATCAAGATCAATACGGACACGTTCAAGGTAGGCGCGATGCGGCCCAATGTATCGTAAAAACTCTTCAATGAAATTCGGGTGCCTGACAAAGGCAGGACACTTACGGGCGATGCCTCCGCCAATGACAATGGATTCTGTGAGAACGGCCAGGGCTGCCGTGCGTGCCGCACGGCCATAAAAGCGAGCAAAGCTCGCACAGGTTTCGCTTGCTTCAAAGTGGGGAGTGGCCGCAATTTCCTTAGGTTCTAAGCTTCGCCCTGTAAAGTAGTTGTGTAGCTGCGTTAGGCCTTTCCCACAGAGAATATGTTCAATTGTGGGGGCGGCTCCTGGGTCTTGGGTTTCAATAAACTTGGCTAAATCACGTTCGGTCTCATCGAAGGCTTGCGGGATGTGGCCGAGTTCTCCTGCGATAACGCGCAAAGGTTTACTAAAGAGAAGCCATCCCGTGCCAAACCCTGTTCCTGCCCCGATTACGGTTCGAATCGGGCTTTTAAAGGGGCTTTTCGGTATGTAGATGCTTTCTAAATCGTCGGTGACGCCCTCAGAGCCTAAGCCGTAGGCCTGAGCTTCGAAGTCATTTAATAGAGAGACCCGAGCCTTAGGGAAGATTTCATGGATTTTTGTCACTTCGACAGTAAAGGCGGCATTGGTCATGCGGATAACGCCATTGTCGACGGGGCCGGCGGCGGCCACAGAAACCGCGTCGAGGTTTTGGGCTTCAGGCCAAGAGCTTTGGATGACCCTTAGTGCTTCCTCAAAAGAGGACGATTGGCTTGAGAAGACATTTTTACGCAATAAAAAGGGCTGGCCGTCTTTCGTTTCGAAAACGGCAAAGCGTGCGTTTGTTCCTCCAATATCGGCAGCTAACACTCGCATGAAGGTTCCCCTTACCTTGACTCAGTTCGCAAGAAGGTTTTATCCATCCTGTTACAGAGCCGTGTTTTTCTAGCCTGAATTTTTCACGAAACTTGGAAGCCTCTTAAATGGACTCACAGAAAA
>CAVAQL010000005.1:0-22391 GCA_963590825.1 Bacteroides caccae
GCACTGTGCCCGAAGAGATTCGGAAAAATGCTCTTGCGCTTCTTATCAAACCCGATAAGAATTCAATTGAGTGGAAAGCACTCAATGATGCCTCAAGCGCTATGCGCATGACGCCACTTAAGTTGTTGCTCCAATTAGGTGCCATTCGCAGTCCTTATCAGTGGCACACGGAGGCGTTTTATTTTGAGAACTTCCCACAAGGCAAGGGCTTTCCTCGTACGCTTCCAGCTCCTGCTGAAATCACAGAACATCTTCCAGAAGCTAACGTTCGCGCCTTCTCGATTGATGATTCACAGACAACAGAAATTGATGATGCAACGAGTGTGACGGACTGGGGCGTAGGAAAACTTCGTATTGGAGTTCACATTGCAGCGCCCTCTTTAATCATCGAACGCGATTCAGCGATTGATAAAGTTGCCCGAGAAAGACTGTCTACGGTTTATGGTCCTGGCATTAAAACAACGATGCTTCCCGAGAATTGGATTAGCGCGGCAAGTTTGGACGCCGGGAAAAGTAAACCCTGTGTCTCGCTTTATGCGGTTGTTGATAAAGAAACGATGGCCGTGCTCTCAACGGAAACCGTTGTTGAGTCTGTCGCGATTGCCGACAACTTACGTTACGACACGTTCGAAGATGAGGTAACCGAAGAAGCGCTCCAAAATGAAACACTGACCATCCCGTACGCTTCTGAGATGACGCAACTGTGGCGCTTTGCCAAGGCTCGTAAAGCCGTGCGTGAAGCGGTTCGGGGGCGCCCAGAAATGCCGATGCGAAAAGAATGGTATTTCGCGCTCGAAGGCGAGGGTGAGGCAGCACACGTAACGCTTAAGAGTCGCACGCGTGGCGCACCGATTGATCTTATTGTTTCGGAGTTGATGATTTTCGCCAACGAAACGTGGGGCCTGTGGCTTGAAGAACACGGTTTTGCCGGTATCTATCGCTCGCAACGTATGGGGCGCGTGAAAATGAGTATTACCCCGGGACCACACGACGGTTTGGGTGTGATGTGCTATGCGTGGTCAACCTCTCCTTTGCGTCGCTACGTGGATTTAGTCAATCAGCGACAGCTCATTTGTGCTGCGCTAGGTAGGTCTCCGACGTACGAGGCAAAAGACACGGACCTTTATACAACGGTAAGCGCTTTTGAGGCCGCCTATGATGCTTACAATGATTTCCAGCGTCGTATGGAACGGTATTGGAGCTTACGTTGGATTGAGCAAGAAAAGAAAACGGAAGTGACTGCTCTTGTTGTCAAAGACGAACTCGTTCGCATCGAGGGCCTGCCGATGATGCAACGCATCCCGGGGCTCCCTGAACTCGAGCGGGGACAACGGATTCGCTTACAGATTCTTGGGTGTGATTATCTTGAGCTTGTTTTAGAGACGCGTCTTATGGAACTTTTGGATGTTGTCGGCGAAGATTTCGAAGAAGAAACTCCTGCTGAAGACGCACCAGAGACAGAAGCAAAAGAAGAAGCACCAAACGCAGAAAAAGAAACATCGCAAAAGGAGGGCATATGAGCCGACATTTCTACGTGATTGGAAACCCGATTGGACATTCCTTGTCGCCCGCGATTCACGCGGCTTTTGCTCGCGAAGTGGGCATGGATATTGTCTATGAGACACGCTGCTTTGAAATTGGCCACTTCGCAAAAGAGCTAAAGGAGCTCGCTACCCATAACGATGTGTATGGCGCCAACGTAACGGTGCCTTTTAAGCTTGATGCCGCGCAGTGCGCAGACCAATTAACAGAACGCGCCAAGCGCGCAGGAGCCGTCAATACGCTTTGCCTAAAAACCGAAAACGGCATTTTGGGCGATAACACCGATGGCATTGCTTTTGTCCACGAGATCGAAGGCCGCCAACAGATGAATCTTACGGATGCCCGTATTTTGCTTTTGGGCGCTGGGGGCGCAGCTCGAGGGTTATGCGCGGCTTTGATTGAAAAAACAAAAAACATCACAATCGCCAATCGGACTTTGGAGAAAGCGCAAAAGCTTGCTAGCGATTTTGACTTACACGTGCAAACACTCGAGAGCCTTCATGAGCCTCTTTGGGATATTGTCGTGAATGCGACAAGCGCAAGCCTACAAGGGAAACTTCCCGACGTTGATGAAAAGGTCTATGCAGGGGCAAAACTTTCTTTTGACCTAATGTATAGCGCAAAACCCACTGTCTTTATGCAAAAGGCTCTCTCCTTGGGTTGTCCGAAGGTCGCCGACGGCTTAGGCATGCTCGTTGAGCAGGCAGCAGAAAGTTTCTTCTTGTGGAACGGCGTTCGCCCGAATACAAACGCCGTTTACGAAGAGCTAAGAAAGAAAATCTAGCCCAAATTGTTTCAAGCCCTTAAGAAAGGCGTCTTGGCCTTGATGGAATTTTTGATTTTCATCAAGGCCCTCATTCTTTTTGACTCCCATCAAGGGAATTACGTAGATAAAAGACGATAGTTTTCTGCGCAGGAAAACGCTCCTTGATATACTCGCAAGCGGAAAGTCAGATTTGTTTCTATTTGTAAAATTTCAAAGAAAACAATAGCTTTCTAATGCGAAGTCGAGCATTTTTTTCTTGAGAAGACAATGAGGGCATTCTCGATGAGAGTTGATGTGAGCCCAAAGGCCTTCCCTCAGTCAAGAGCTCGATTCCGTCGCAATAAATGGAGGGATTTTTATGGATAAGGTAGCACTTAGAAAGTGGATCATCACCATTGGGCTTGGCCTTGTTATTTGGTTAATGCCGGCGCCTGAAGGTCTGACACCCGCGGCTTGGACGATGTTTGCCGTCTTTGTGGCAACTATCGCAGGCTTTATTCTTCAACCGATTCCGATGGGCGCTGTTGCCTTTTTGGGATTGACGTTTTGCGCGTTCTTTGGAATTCTCAAAACCAAAGATGTCTTAATGGGATTTGGCAACGGCACGATTTGGCTTATCGTGTGTGCCTTCTTCCTTTCGCGCGGCTTTATTAAGACCGGTTTAGGTCGTCGCATTGCATTCTGCATTATTAAGGCGATTGGTAAGAGCCCCGTTTCTTTGGGCTATTCGATTTGCCTATCCGAATTGATCATTAGCCCTGCGATGCCTAGCGCTACAGCGCGTGGTGGCGGCGTGTTCTATCCGATTGTGCAGTCTTTAAGCTCGGCCTTTGGTTCCGAGCAAGGTCCGACGGCAGGAAAGATTGGTAAATATCTTATGCAAGTGGGCTTTCACGCCGATGCTGTTACCTGCACGATGTTCTTAACATCGATGGCGGGTAACCCCTTGTGCGTTGGCTTGGCAGCGAGCGCTGTGGGCGTGGAACTTACCTGGATGGAGTGGTGTATCGCCGCTATCGTCCCGGGTCTGATTTGCCTATTTTTGGTGCCAATTGTTCTTTTAAAGATTGCTCCCCCAGAACTTCGTAGCATTCCGCATGCCAAAGAACTTGCCACGGAAGAACTCCAGAAGATGGGTCCGATGACAAAGGACGAGAAGGTTTTGGCTTTTGTCTTCGTGATGTGCTTAATTTTGTGGGCTACAGGTAGCATCACAAAGCTCGGTGCCACGCCGATTGCGATGCTCGCTGTCTCGATTATGCTGATCGCGAAAGTCTTGACTTGGAAAGACATCTTAAGTGAAAAGGGTGCTTGGGACGCCATGTTCTGGATGGGCGGCTTAATGTCCTTAGCGACGGCTCTCGCAAAGTGCGGCTTTATTAAGTGGGCCGCCGCCTTTATCGCAAGCGGGATCTCTTCGGCACATATGGGCTGGATTTCTTCCTTCGTGATTATTAGCTTGATTTACATCTACACGCACTATTGCTTTGCGTCTGTGACGGCGCGAATTTCAGCGATGTATGCAGCGTTTGCGGCTGTTGCTGTGGCTTGCGGGGCGCCTGCGTTAATGGTCGCGGTTGCTTTCGGTATCTTCGCGAACTTGCCGATTTCTCTGACACACTACGGCAATGGCGCAGCTCCCGTGTACTTTGGCGCTGGCTACGTCTCCCAAGGTGAATGGTGGCGTAACGGCTTTATCATCTGCACGATCAATACCGTTGTGTGGTTTACTATCGGTATGGCTTGGTGGAAGGTTATTGGCCTTTTCTAAGATAAGATAGTGTCGTGGAAAATCCCCGTAATCACGATGGTTTCGGGGATTTTTTTGGCGATTTTTTCAGTTGAAAAAATGGGCAAAGACGTATAATCCTGCCCAAGAAACCCCAGTTTGTTTCAAGAGTGCATTTCGCGAGTCAATTCTTACGCGAAAGGCGTTGTGTTTGTCTCTTCTTTCGGGGAAAAGCGTCTGATGCGCGAAGAGAATCTCGAAAAAAATAAAACGAGTCTGCGAGAGCCCGAAATCGAGGAGAGCTCCGCGCTTGCGCCTGAGGAGGCGAGTCTTGCTCTTAGCCAAATCACGCAAATCATCGAGCGCGAAGAAGAAAGCAAACCCAAATTACCGCCAGACCCGAAGCATCCTCTTGCTAAGCCTTTAAGCCAGGGCTCGAAAGATGCCCTGCGGGCTATTCTCGCTCAATTGCACCCCGCTGATGTCGCCTATGTTCTTGAGGCGCTCCCGCAGGATGATCGTTTGGCCGTTTGGCAACTCGTTGATGCCGAAGACGAAGGCGATATTCTTGTTGAAGTAAGCGACGCCGTTCGTGAAACGCTCATCGAAGCGATGACGCCCGATGAACTTGTCGATGCAGTTGAAACACTCGACACCGACGAGATTGCCGATATCGTTGAAGATTTACCGCCAGACGTTGTTGCTGAAGTTCAAGAAGGCCTTTCGCACGAAGAGCGCGCACAATTGCGCGCTGCGATGAGTTACCCCGAAGAAAGCGTCGGAGCTCGCATGGACTTTGAGATGATTTCCGTGCGCGAAGACATCACGCTTGAAGCGGTATTAACGTATTTACATAAATTTAAGAGCTTACCTGACCACACCGACCAACTCTTTGTGGTCAATCGTCAGGGTAAGTTTAAGGGTGTTCTTCCTGTAAGCCAGATTTTGGTGCACGAATCGTTTGTCACGGTCGCAGATCTTGTTCAAACCGACATCCTCACATTAAATCCCTTGGATGACGCAGAAAACGCGGCTCACGCCTTCGAGCGTTATGACTTAGTGAGCGCCCCCGTTGTCGATGAAGCAGGCCGCTTAGTGGGACGCCTCACAGTTAACGATGTGCTCGATGTGATTCAAGAAAGCAATAACGACGATGTTCTCGCAAGTGTCGGCTTAAGCGATGAGCAAGATATCTTCGGTAGCGTCTGGCAAATCGCTAAGAGCCGTTGGCTGTGGTTGGGTGTGAATTTATGCACAGCATTTTTTGCTTCGCGCGTGATTAATGCTTTTGATGGCACGATCGAGCGTGTTGTGGCTTTGGCCGCTTTGATGCCTATTGTGGCGGGGATGGCAGGCAATTCGGGTAACCAAACTTTGACGCTTTTGGTGCGAGCCATAGCGATGGGGCAGGTCACAAGTTCAAATGTTCATGACCTCATTCGAAAAGAGGTGTGGACCGCATTCCTCAATGGCATCATTTGGGGAGCCATCGCGGGTCTTTTCGTTTGGGCTCTTTATCACGATAGTCCCTACGGGATGACTTTGGGACTTGTGATGTTCTTGGCGATGATTCTCAATTTTGTATTGGGGGCGGCCGTTGGTCTTGCAGTGCCTTTACTTTTAAAGCATTTCGGAAGAGACCCTGCGATGGGGGGATCAGTGCTTCTTACGTTCTCGACAGACTCGGGGGGCTTCCTAATCTTCTTAGGGCTCGCGAGTTTGTTCTTCCCAGGTTGAACGTGAAACTCAAAGTGTCAAGGATTGTTAAGAAGTCTTACCAAGCACAAAGAAAGGGCACACGGCCTATTTTGTTGCGCTAAAGTTTCAAATAAGAGAAAAGAAAAGGGGCGTTTTCTCAAAAGAAGAAAGGAATGGACATGAAAAAATTCGTACTTTGCTCAGTAGCGACAAGCTTTCTTTTCTTAAGTGCCTGCCAGAGCACGGGCGATTCCTATCGCTCTGATACCTATTACGCCACAGGCGTGAATCAAGCCCAGGAAGTAAAGACCGTTCAGATTATTGCGGTTATTCCTGCGCGTATCGCCGTTCCCAATAACGCGCGCTCGCAAGCGCAGGCCGTGGGTGCCGTCCTAGGGGCGATTGCAGGCGTTGCTCTTGGCAATCAAGTGCATCACGCTCGCACGGGTGACCGTGTTTTAGGGGGCCTCGCGGGAGGCGTTGCGGGTATGGCCTTAGCCGATGCGGCCTCAGGCGATGAGACCCTCGTGGATGGTGTGCAAATTACATTCCGCTATGGCGATAAGCTCTATAACTCAGCGCAAGTTGGCCGCGTTTGTGAATTCAAAAACGGCACAGCCATTATGGTTTCTCCGAGCCCGAACGCGACGCGCATTCAACCGAATAATTTAGGTGGTTGCCCCAAGACGACAACAGGTCAGTAAGGAGCTCGAAAGATGAAAAAGTCGATATTTGTACTCTTGACTGTGTTTGCTAGCTCTTATGCGATGGCGCAAACGGCAACAGTGCCGCCAGACTACCCCGCGCAGCTCGATCGCTCAATGGATTCTCAGATTGAGGCTGTGCGCCTAAATTACGAGGACGTGAAGGCAAAGGCCGAGGCAAAACTTGCAGCCGAAAAAGCGGCGGCAGAAAAAGCCAAAGCCAAAGAGGCAGCGCGTAAAGCGGCAGCAGCTAAGAAACTAGCAGCAAAGAAAGCGGCCCAAGAGAAAAAGGCTGCGGAGCGCGCCGCTAAACTTGAAAAGCGCGCCGACGAGGCTGCAGAGCTTGACCTTGAGTTAAAACGCCTAAAGGTGCGCGAAGCCACCGCCGAGACGAAAGTCAAAGAAGCACTTTCCGAAGAGCAGGTCAAACGCGCTGGCGATATTGTGGATGCCAAATTAAAGGCGACGACAAAATAAGTGCTATTTTCCAAATAGCGAATTGAGCGCATCGAGATTGGAAGATTTCTTTTTCTCTGGTGCGCTTTTCTTTGCCAGCGCGGGATCAATTTCTCGCACGGGATACTCTTCTTCAATCTCATCGCGCAAATGCGAAAGCGGACGGTCAGAATTTAAAAAGCGCCGAGCGACTTCGCTATCAACTCCCTCGTAACGCAAAACACGGTGTGTGTCGAACTCGACTTCAAGAGCACGAGTTTTCTCGTCATAGCCCGCGGAAAGAATTCCGCCACGGTGAATAGATAGGCGTCGCATCATCGTCTCCAAAAAAGAGAAACTGCGGTCATTATAGAAAGACAAGGAAGCGTGGCGAAGAATGACTGCGAGGTTTTTAGCGATTTTCTTAATGGAGACAAAGCGCTTTTTCTTATTTTGAGATTCAAGAAAACGACACGTTTTAAAAAAATCGCTTTTTTCTTTTGCTTGGGGCTTAAAAACCTCTGTTTGAAAAAATCATCCCGATATAATCGATTCGTTCACAGGCGTGCGTGATATTTGCTTTGTGCATTATCAGGCTCTTTTTCGCCCGTGCCGCCCGCAATCGACTGCGGCACCCCGCATAACGAATTCATGCGGGTGCATGGGTAGTTACTGCTGGCTAGCAGCAGAAATGAAAAAGTCCGAGTTCGCCGCTCGGACTTCAGAAAAGGAGATAATGTGATGTTCAACTCATTTATCTCGCTTCGCATTCTAACGGAAATTTCCGTTGATGTAACATACTTGCCAATGGCAATTTGTATCATCATTCTCGTGAAATTTCTTGATGAAACGAAACGAAAGCCGTAGTTAGTTCACTAACTACTGTGGGTAAGGGAGCAATCCCTTGCCCATCGCCTGTGAACAATCAAACTTATTCTGTCTTTCCTTTAGAAGGAGGACACGGACGAAAGTTGTCCTGCCGTGTTTTCTCTTTTAGCCTCCTCCGTACTGAAACCAAACGCGCCCAATCAGAAACCAAAAGAGACGACACGTTAGAAATTGCTAGTGGCTACCAGCAGAAGGCAGAAATGAAAAAGTCCGAGTTTGCCGCTCGGACTTCAGAAAAGGAGATAACGTGATGCTAAATTCATTTATCTCGTTTCGTATTTTATCGGAACACTTCTGCGCCTCTTTTGTTCTTCTTGATTTAAGACAAAGTTTTCTTTGAGGAAAGCGGAAAACAGTCAATCAAGGTTTCTTTGAAGGGCTTTTATCGGCCGCAGAGCCAGACAATTAAGCAAAATCAGTGCTAAACAAGAATCGAAAACTGTGCTAATGTTTCGCGTCCTAAAAAACGGAGCGACTCTTTTATTGAGGGGAAGCTCAAGTTTTCAGGATCGAAGATTCAAGATTCATTCGCTATTCGACGCGTCTCTAGAGAAAGATAATCTTTCTTGTAGAGCCGAGAAGAGGCTACTTTATGGCAAAGAAGAAGTTACTGACCGAGAAAGAAATTCTCGCGATGCCCAAAAAGGATTACATGAACGATCGGCAGGTCGATTTTTTCCGCAATCGCCTGCAGATGATGGAAGCACAGTTGCGTAGCAACGCCGACCAGACAACAGAAAATCTGCGTGAGACAAGCGTTGTCCCTGATCCAGCCGACCGCGCAACACTTGAAGAAGAGCGCACGTTTGAATTGCGTACGCGCGACCGTGAAAGAAAGCTCTTAAAGAAAGTTCAAGCTGCGTTACGCCGCATTGAAAACGGCGAATATGGCTGGTGCGAAGAAACAGGCGAGCCTATCGGTGTGGCGCGTCTGATTGCGCGTCCAACAACGACGCTTTCTCTTGAAGCGCAAGAGCGACGCGAAATCCGCCAAAAGATGTACGGCGATTAATTGTGAAAAATTGATTCGCTCTGTAAAAGGGAGGCCGCAAAGCCTCCTTTTTGCGACTCTAAGTGGGCATAATCCTCAGCACACTGTTAGATAAAAAGGGAAATACGGGAATCAAAGATATGGAACAGTTTCATGGAACAACCATTCTCTGCGTTCGTCGTGGCAATGTTGTTGCGATGGCTGGCGACGGACAAGTCACTTTAGGCAACGTTGTCTTTAAGGGATCAGCGCGCAAAGTCCGTCGTGTGTATCACGACAAAGTCATTGTCGGATTCGCGGGTGCCACAGCCGATGCTTTCACACTTGTCGAAAGATTTGAAGCGATGCTTGAGAAGCACTCTGGCAATTTAATGCGTGCGGCAATTGAGCTTGCGAAACAGTGGAGAATGGATAAAGCATTGCGTCACCTTGAAGCGATGATGATTACAGCGGATGCCGAAACAACATTGATTCTTTCTGGTAACGGTGATGTCATTGAACCGGAAAACGGAATTGCTGCGATTGGCTCAGGGGGCTCCTATGCGCTCAGTGCGGCGCGTGCCTTAGTTGAACACACCGAAATGGATGCTGAGGCAATTGCTCGGGCCTCTCTAAAGATTGCAGGAGACCTTTGCATTTACACCAATAACAACGTGCTTGTCGAGAAGATTACTCGGGGAGAATAAGAGTGAAAGACGAATCTATGATGACGCCTCGCGAAATTGTGAGCGAGCTCGACAAATACATTGTCGGACAAAATGCCGCGAAAAAAGCTGTGGCGATTGCTTTAAGAAATAGGTGGCGTCGCTCACGTGTGGCCGAGCCCCTGCACTCGGAAATCACGCCAAAAAATATCCTCATGATTGGTCCTACGGGCGTAGGTAAAACCGAGATTGCTCGCCGTTTAGCGCGATTAACGGATGCGCCTTTTGTGAAAACAGAAGCAACGAAATTCACAGAAGTCGGGTATGTGGGTCGTAATGTTGAATCCATCATTCGCGATTTGATGGAAGCGGGTATGAAACTGATGCGTGAAGCGCAAAAGAGACGTGTTCACGCCAAGGCCGAAGAGGCGGCAGAAAATCGCGTGCTTGATTTGTTGGTGCCGCCAACAACACAAGTGACAAATCCCGATGGAACGCCCGTGGCACCTGTCGAAGGTGTTGCACGCCGCCGTTTGCGCGAAGACTTAAGAGCAGGACGCTTAGACGATAAGATTGTCGAAGCTGAAGTCGTGGCCGACGGCCCCGTCTTTAATATGATTGCTCCCGAAGGCATGGATGATATGGAAAATCAGCTCCAAAGTGTCTTTGAGAAGTTGCAGCAGCAAAATAAAGAAAAGCGTCGCTTAAAAGTGAAGGACGTTCGTGCGATCTACACAGAAGAAGAATCGGGAAAATTGATTGACAAATCCGAATGTGTGCGTGATGCAATCGAAAACGTCGAAAATAATGGCATCGTTTTCATTGACGAAATCGATAAGATTGCTCGAGACGGAGAAACCAATGGAGCCGATGTTTCTCGTGAAGGCGTTCAGCGCGATTTGTTGCCCCTTATCGAAGGGACAACGGTGAAAACCAAATACGGTTGGGTGAAAACCGACCATATTCTTTTTATTGCTTCTGGTGCATTCCACTTGTCAAAACCATCGGACCTTGTTCCTGAGCTTCAGGGACGCCTTCCTATTCGTGTTGAGCTTCAGAGCCTTACAAGTGAAGATTTTGAAAGAATTCTCACGTCAACCGATGCCTCGTTAGTCAAGCAATACGAAGCTCTCTTAGGCGCGGATGGTTGCAAATTAATCTTTGAACCTGAAGCAATTAGCCTTATTGCCAAGTATGCCTTTGATGTCAACGAACACACAGAAAACATTGGCGCGCGGCGATTGCATACGGTGATGGAAAAGCTCCTAGAGGACGCTAGTTTTGAAGCGGGAAATTGCGCAGAGTCCACCGTACGTATTGATGCCGAGTATGTGAAATCCAAGCTTGGCGACTTAGCGCAAGACGAAGACCTTTCGCGCTATGTGCTCTAGGGTGGTTGCGTGATAGAAGAAACCGAGTCTCTTAGCCTTACGGGAAATTCTTTAGCAGGAGTTTCCCTTTGGCTTTTTGATTTGGATAACACGCTTTACGACTCAACCGTGCGCGCCTTCCCAGAAATTCATATGAGGATGGCGCACTACATTTCTAAGCACTTAAATATTGCTTTAAAGGATGCAGAAAATCTGCAGCACACGTACTGGCGCGAATTTGGGGCGACGTTTTTGGGCCTAAAGCGTCTGCACGGAATCGACCCAGTGGATTTTTTCAAAGAAACGCATACGTTTGATATTGAATCGGCCGTGGTTCCTTGTGTAAAGAGGACTCTTTTACGAAAGACACTTGTTTCTCTTCCTGGTCGCAAGGCGATTCTTACCAATGGGCCCCACGCTTATGCTTTGCGTGTTCTTTACGCTTTGGGTATTGCTGACGTTTTCGAAGCGGTTCTTGCGCCAGAAGAGGTGAAGGTTCCTGGTCGGTGGCGTTGCAAACCAGAAAAAGAAGCCTTTATGAGTGCAGCATCATTTTTGCATGCGCCACTATCTTCGATTGTGATGATTGATGACGGATTAAAGAATCTTAAGGCGGCAAAAGCACTCAACATGAAAACCATTTGGTGCGCAGGGCACGGAAAGCTTCTTTCGCAAAAAAAGCCTATGTACGTGGACTACACCGTGCGCGATGTTTCAGAACTTGCGAAAATAACAGAGCATCACTTTCTGCAATCAAAGGAGAAGGTAAGCTATGTGGAAAACCGCTAAGAAATGGATAAAGCGTATTTGGGGAGCGCTTGACTTTACACGACGCGCCATTGCGAATTTTCTTTTGCTTGCCATCGTTATCGGGGTCGGTATTGTCCTTTTCTCAAGTGGTTCGGTGAAAATTGAGAATAAGACCACTCTTGTCATCCCCATCTCTGGAAATCTTGTTGAACAGTCTTCGATGGGCAGCCGTGAGGCCTCACTAGCGTATGCGTTTTCGGGAGCCGATCCTGAGACGCGACTTCGCGATGTGATTCGTGCGATGGATTTAGCTTGCACGGATGCGCGTATCGAAAATGTTCTCGTGCGTGTGGAGGATTTGGAGAAAGCGGGTTTTGCGAGCTTACGAGAAATTGGCGAGGCGATCGATCGCTTAAAGAGCGCAGGGAAAAAAGTCACGGTTTGGTCAAGCGCCTATTCTCAACGGCAATATGCCATCGCTTCACACGCAAGCGAAGTCTTTCTGCATCCGATGGGTAGTGTCCTTTTAACGGGACTCGATAACACCCGTCTTTATTGGGGAGAGACCTTAAGAAAATTAGGCGTAAATGTTCACGTTTTTAAAGCCGGAGCCTATAAGTCCTTCCCTGAAACTTTCGTTCGTAAGGCTCCTAGCGAAGCCGCTCTTCGTTCTGACCGCTTCTGGATGGATGATGTGTGGTCGCAATTTACGGAAGCAATCGAAGTCTCTCGCGGTCTGATGCCAGGCGCGGTGGGTAACCTCATTGATGGCTTTGAAACGGAGGTCAATCGCGCAGATGGCAACATGAGTCAAGTTGCGTTAAACGCCAATCTTGTTGATGGTGTGCGTGATGCGGATGCCGTGCGCGATATTCTTTTAGAGCGCCAAGGAGGAAAGAAAGGAGTCGACTCCTTACGTCGCGTCGATTACCTCGATTATCTAGCGAGTAATCCCGAGGCCAATCGCACAGGAAAGGGTATTGCTGTTTTAACGCTCGAAGGCGACATCCGCGATGGGGCAAGCGCCCTAGGTATGGTTGGGGCGCGTACCGTAAGCGAATTAATTGACGCGGTGCGAGAAGATAAGAATGTGGCTGCTCTTGTTGTCAGAATCGATAGTCCAGGCGGAAGTGCTGTCGCAAGCGAAATGATTCGCCGTGAGCTCGAGCTTGTTCGCAAGAGTGGCAAACCTGTTGTCGTCAGTATGGGCGATATGGCGGCAAGTGGAGGCTATTGGGTAAGTCTTGCGGCTGACGTGATTGTCGCCGATCCGATGACAATCACGGGTTCCGTGGGTGTCTTTGGGATGATGCCGACCTTTGAAAAGGCGCTTGAGAAATATTCTGTCGGTGTCGGAGGCGCTTATACCGAGTGGATGGCAAGAGCCAAGAGCGCCGCGTTGCCGCTGGATTCTCGCTATGAACGCATTCTCTCGAAAACGGTTGAGCGCACGTATCAGGATTTCTTAAAGCTTGTTTCTCAATCTCGTCGCATGCCGGTAGCACTTATCGAACCCTTGGCTCAGGGCCGCGTTTACACAGGCCGGCAGGCAAAGAATCTAGGACTTGTTGATAAATTAGGTGGCATGTCTGTCGCCCAATCCGAAGCACGGCGCTTGGCAAAATTAAAAGACGACGCGCCGATTTATTGGTACGAAGAAAGCCCCAATACAGTGCGCACGTGGGTTGAGAAGTTACTACTTTATGTGAAGGCACCAAGAAATCAAATTGAAGCCGCGGTAAAGGCCCCGTTGTCAGAGGCGGAGGCTCTTTTTGGTTTAGTCAAAACGCCTTTTGAGCCCCTGGCTCACGCGCTTATTCGTAAAGACTAAAGCGCATTTGGGGCGCTTTTTGCGCCCCAAAACATAGGTCACTACGGATAGGTTTCTAGTAGTTATAGCCCTCGCGAATCCAGCGCGCGACATCGATGGCGCAATAGGTCAAAATGCCATCGGCGCCTGCTCTCTTAAAGCAAATCATCGATTCCATGGTGATACGCTTTTCATCGATGGCTCCGGCGGCTGCGGCGCATTTAAGCATCGCGTATTCGCCAGAGACGTGATAGGCAAATGTTGGAGCTTTAAATTCGTCTTTCACACGACGAATCACGTCAAGGTAGGGAAGCCCGGGTTTTACCATCACCATATCGGCGCCTTCGGCTAAATCAAGCCCCACTTCCCAGAGCGCTTCGTTACTGTTGGCTGGGTCTTGCTGATAAACGTTCTTGTTGGATTTTCCAAGGTTTGCACTTGACCCCACCGCATCACGAAATGGTCCATAAAAGGCAGAGGCGTATTTCGCGGAATAGGCCATGATGCGTGTGTGAATAAGACCTTCTTTTTCAAGAGCGTCGCGAATGGCGCCGATGCGCCCGTCCATCATGTCACTTGGGGCGACAACGTCAGCGCCTGCCTTGGCCTGCGTTAAGGCTTGACGAATAAGCATCGCAACGGTTTCATCGTTCAAGATGTAACCAGTTTCATCGATTAATCCATCCTGTCCGTGCGTGGTGTAGGGGTCAAGCGCCACATCGCACATCACGCCAAGTTCGGGGTACTTGGCTTTAATCATTTTGATGACGCGCGGGATAAGCCCATTGGGATTTGTCGCTTCGATGCCATCGGGTGTTTTAAGAGAGGCATCAATCACAGGAAAGAGTGCGACCATCGGGATGCCGAGCGCGACACATTCGCCACAGGTTTTTAAGAGTTCATCTGGCGTCTGGCGAAAGACGCCTGGCATTGTGGGAACGGCTTCGCGGTCAGCGGTGCCTTCTTTTACGAAGACTGGAAGAATTAAATCGTTTGGCGTGATGACGTTTTCACGCATTAAGCGGCGAGAAAAATCATCGTGGCGCATGCGGCGCATACGAACCTGAGGAAATTGACCAAGTGTCTGCATAAAAAAGCCTCTTACTTTTTGGATTCGAGCGGGGCGCGGAAACGCCCATCGGGATCGATCCAATTTAATAGTGTTTCGGAAAGTGCTTCTCGCCCTTCTTTTTTTAATCCGGAAAAAAGTTGCACAGTAATGTTTTCACCAAGAGCTGAGGCGCGCTTTTTTGCAAGTTGCTCAGCCTTGACGCGCTCTGAGCGATTGAGCTTATCGCATTTATTGAGTAACCAAAGTTGCTTGACGTGAGCTTTCTTTGTAAAGAAATCGATGAGCCACTCATCGGCGGGCATAAAGGGACGCCTTGCGTCCATTACGATGACAATGCCTACTAAAGAGGGCCTTTCATTTAAGTAGCCTGCAACGAGTTCAGTCCAACCTGCACGCGTTTCAGGTGAGGCCTTCGAGTAGCCGTAGCCTGGGAGATCGACAAGAAAACCCGCGTCATCATCGCCAAAGGTAAGCCGGAAAAAGTTAATGAGCTGTGTTCTGCCTGGCGTTTTCGAAGCAAAGGCTAAGTGTCCATTATTACTTAAGACATTAATCGTTGTGGATTTACCAGCGTTTGAGCGCCCAGCAAAAGCAATTTCCGGTAGTCCCGCAGGCGGCAACTGTGTAAGTTTTGCCGCTGATGTGAGAAATCGCGCTGAAGAAAAAAGCGTTACAGCCATAAATACGGTTCCAAATGTTGGCTTAGCCTCTAAGTTTTACGGTATCAATAAAGCCGCCACCTAGGCAAACCTCACCAGAATAGAGGACGGCGCTTTGCCCAGGGGTTGGCGCCCACTGCGGGTCTGGGAAATGAAGCGCCATGGTCTTTTCTTCTGCATTTATCGCAGAAATGACGCAACTTCCGTCAGGAGCACGATAGCGAGTTTTCACTGAAACTGCCGCATCAAGGGATGGGGCAATGCCTGAAATCCAACTTGTCTCAGTCGCAGTTAAGTCCATCAAGGGATGGGGCAATGCCTGAGATCCAACTTGTCTCAGTCGCAGTTAAGTCATCCGCTGTAAGCCATGGGTGATTGTGCCCTTGAACAACCCAAAGTGTATTTGTCGCAAGGTCTTTTTTCGCCACAAACCAAGGCTCTCCCGTGCTTTCTTGCATGCCGCCAATGCCAAGTCCCTTACGTTGCCCTAAGGTGTAGAAACTCAAACCCGTGTGTTTTCCGATGATGTTTCCGTGTTCATCCTTCATGGGACCAGGTTTTGTTGGAAGGTAGCGCGAGAGAAATTCTCGAAATGGCCTTTCTCCAATAAAGCAAATGCCTGTGGAATCCTTTTTTGTGGCAACGGGAAGCCCAATTTTTTTCGCGAGCGCTCGAACATCGCGTTTGAGCATGTCGCCTACGGGAAAGATCGCTTTTGATAGCTGGGCTTGCGTTAAGCGGTGAAGAAAATAACTCTGGTCTTTACTGGGATCTGTTCCCCGTAAGAGTTCAAAAAGCCCGTTATTTTCTCTGACGCGGCAATAGTGGCCAGTGGCAATCATATCGGCGCCCATATTCATCGCGTAATCTAAGAAGGCAGCAAACTTAATTTCTGAGTTGCAAAGCACATCGGGGTTCGGAGTTCGCCCTGCGGAGTATTCCGATAAGAAGTTTGAAAAAACACGGTCTTTATATTCTTTAGCGAAATTAACCGCTTCTAAATCAATGCCAACGACGTCGGCTGCGCTTGCCGCATCGATGAGGTCTTGCCTGCTTGAGCAATATTCGGAATCGTCATCGTCTTCCCAGTTTTTCATAAAAAGACCAATAACATCAAAGCCTCGCTCTTTTAAGAGGTAGGCTGAGACGGCGCTATCGACGCCGCCACTCATTCCGATAACGACTTTTTTCATGGATTGTCCACTCTCAAGGAAAGTGGCTCGAATTATAAGTGCCCTTACACATTTGAAAACGAAAAATTTCCTCACAAGACAAGGGGGCTTCGCTAAAATGCCTGAAATGGGCCAAAGGAAAAGAAGGCTTTCGTCTTTTTTTTCGTTGGTTTGGAGTTTTTTTGATTTTGGAACGCCACTGTGAAGAGGCTCTTCACACACATAGGAAAGGAGACAAAACTATGGCAGCAGCACCTGAATTTAAATATGCGCCCATGTTCCAGATTTCCAAGGACGATACGGAATATGAGTTGATCACGAAAGACTACGTGAGCACATCGAGCTTTGAAGGAAAGCCCGTCTTGAAGGTTGCTCCCGAAGCACTTACCGTATTGATTCATACGGCTTTTCACAACGTAAACTTTATGTTGCGTCGTTCGCATAACGAATGCGTTGCTAAGATTTTGAAAGACCCCGAGAGTTCGGATAACGACAAGTACGTTGCCTTGACGATGTTACGCAACGCCGAAATCGCCGCTAAGGGCATTCTCCCTGTTTGCCAGGATACGGGCACAGCCATTGTTCACGGTGAAAAAGGTCAGTATGTCTACACGGGTTTCTGTGATGAAGAAGCCATCAGCAAGGGCGTCTACCAGACCTACACAGAAGATGCATTGCGTTATTCTCAGAATGCACCGTTGACGATGTACAAGGAAGTGAACACCAAGTGCAACCTTCCGGCTCAAATCGATATCGAAGCCACAGAAGGCAATGAATACAAGTTCCTTTGCGTCGTTAAGGGTGGTGGTTCTGCCAACAAGTCTTACCTCTATCAAAAGACAAAGGCGATTTTGAATCCCGATGCTTTGGTTCCGTTCTTAATCGAACAGATCAAAGACCTTGGCACAGCGGCTTGCCCACCGTATCACATTGCGGTTGTCGTTGGCGGCACCTCTGCTGAAAAGACAATGCTCACAGTGAAGTTGGCCTCCACGAAGTTCTATGACAATCTGCCGACAACGGGCGACGAAACAGGTCGTGCTTTCCGTGACCTCGAGCTTGAGAAGGTTCTTCTTGAAGCGGCCAATAACATTGGTCTTGGCGCACAGTTCGGCGGCAAGTACATGGCTCACGACGTGCGTGTGATTCGTTTGCCACGCCACGGCGCTTCTTGCCCGATTGGCATTGGTGTGAGCTGCTCTGCGGACCGCAACGTCAAGTGCAAGATTAACGCCGAGGGTCTTTGGATTGAAAAACTTGATTCCAATCCAGCGAGCCTTATTCCTGAAGAGTTCCGTAAGGAAGGCGAAGGCAAGACCGTGAAGATTGATCTTTCGATGCCGATGGATAAGATTCGCGCTGAGCTTTCTAAGTATCCGGTTTCTACACGTGTTTCCTTAACAGGAACGATTATTGTGGGTCGCGATATTGCACACGCTCGCTTAAAGGAACGTCTCGATAAGGGCGAAGGACTTCCTGATTACATCAAGAATCATCCGATCCTCTACGCAGGTCCTGCGAAGACACCCGCTGGTTACGCTTGCGGCTCGATGGGTCCGACCACAGCCAACCGTATGGATCCGTACGCAGATCCCTTCATGGCAGCTGGTGGCTCCTATGTGATGATTGCTAAGGGTAATCGCACACAGGTTGTGACCGATGCCTGCAAGAAGCACGGCGGCTTCTATTTGGGAACAATTGGCGGCGTTGCTGCGGCTTTATCGGAAGCGGCCATTAAGAGCATCGAATGCATTGAGTACCCAGAACTCGGTATGGAAGCTATCTACAAGATTGAAGTCGTTGACTTCCCGGCCTTCATCCTCGTTGATGATAAGGGCAATGATTTCTTTAAGCAGCTCAAACCCCGTTGCTGCTGCAAGTGCGTGAAATAAATTTAGTCTCGCGCGATTAAACGTAACGTAACAGAACTTTCGGCCAACCTTAGGGTAACTTAGGGTTGGCCAAAGTGTTTTTGGACTCCTAGAAAGGGGCGCAATGTTTAGGAGTTTGCCGGCAAGTAATGTGCGTTTTCTTCTTTCGTATCAAGGGGTATCTAGTTCTTCGCCTTTTTCTTCTTGTGGATATTCTCGGGATAAGTTTTGCGTCTCAAATGTTTGGGAGTTTGGCAGAAAGGAAAGCCTCTTTTTCTTTTTAACTTCAGAGGCTAATTGGCCTTTTGCGTTTTTCCTCTTGTGGATATTCTCAGATGAGCGATTAGATCGATTGGAAAGTCCAAAGAAGGCGCAAAAAAACTCCCGAAAACCACAAGAGGCATTCGGGAGCTTATGCGCGATAAGAAGCTCTGGCTTTCCCTAGCCAAAGGCGTGGTGCGCGATAAAGAGAATCGCCAAAATCGTGAGAAGCCAGTTGAGCTGACGCGCCTGTCCTGTGATGATCTTCAGTCCAACGTAACTGACGATACCGAATTCGATACCCGTGGAAATCGAGTAAGTAAAGGGCATCGTAAAGAGGGCGAGCATCGCAGGAAAGAGCTCTGTCCAATCCGAGCAGTCAAGACCAGAGACGCTCGAGACCATGAAGGCGCCGACCATAATTAAAGCGGCCGATGTCGCGCAGGTCGGGACAATCATAAAGATGGGGCTAAAGAAGATGGCTAGTAAAAAGAGAACGCCAGCCGTGAGGGCGGTAAGACCTGTGCGACCACCTTGTTCGATACCCGCAGCACTCTCTGCGAAGGTTGTCACAGTGGATGTGCCGAGCATAGCGCCAGCGGATGTGGCGATAGCGTCAGAAAGCAGTGCTGGACGCGCGCGCGGTAAGCAGCCGTTCTTATCGAGCATTCCTACTGTTGAGGCGCAGCCCACAAGGGTGCCAACAGTATCGAAGAAGTCAAAGAAAAAGAATGTGAGGACAACCACCCAGAAGTTAAGGCTCGTGAGCATCGAAAAGTCGAGCTGGAAGGCAATCGGTGAAATAGACGGTGGCATCGAAACGAAGCTATCGGGAATCTTTGTGACGCCAACGGGGATACCTAAGATAGTGACGATGGCCATTGCCAAAAGAATGCCGCCGCGCACGTGTCTTGCCTGAAAGAAAACCATGAGAATGACGCCAACAATCGTAAGAACAGCGGTCCATGACTTGAGATTACCGAGTCCCACGAGAGTGGCAGCGTTATCGACAACAATTCCAGAGCCCGTTAAGCCAATGAAGGCAATGAAAAGGCCAATACCTGCGCCGATGCCAATTTTCAAAGCATTCGGGATGGAGTTAACAACTTTCTCGCGAACACTCGTGAGTGTTAAGAAAATAAAAATCAGACCTTCGACAAAGACCGCGGTTAGGGCAACCTTCCAAGAAATGCCCATCGTTAAGCAAACCGAATACGTAAAGAAGGCGTTTAATCCCATGCCAGGGGCCAAAGCAAAGGGATAGTTGGCTAAGAAGGCCATCAAAAAGCAACCGATAGCTGCGCCCAAGCACGTCGCCACAAGCACTGAGCCAAAGGGCATGCCGCTTTCGGAAAGAATTCCTGGGTTGACGACGATGATGTAGGCCATCGCCATAAAGGTTGTAATACCAGCGGAAATTTCCGTGCGTGCACTTGTCTTATTGGCGGAAAGCTGGAACTGTTTTTCTAACCAAGACATGGTTGATAGATCCTTAAGGGAAGAAAGTTAAGAAGACTGAAAAAACGAGGCTTTAAATTTTATCCTTGTTGCAAATGGATACAAAGTAATCTTTAAAGCGGGGATGAGGAAATCGCTGGTTTTTGTCGTCTTTTTTCGCCAAAGTATGTGTCAAGAGATTTTTTCTAGGCGCAAATGTGTAGGTCAAAAAGAAAGAAAAGGGGAATCTTCTTTGCGACTTCACTGTGGAGTGTTATTCTCGCGGGCAAATTTCTTTTGAACTCAAACGCTATGCAAGAGTTACTTATTCAATTTTCGATTCAGTTTGGAAAGTCGGTCCCTCTTTTTTGCCTCATTGGGCTTGGCTACGCCCTTGTACGTTGGTTGGGATTTGGAAAAAAGGAAAGCGAAGCGCTCGTGAAGTTTGCCTTTAATGTGGCGCTTCCTGCAATGCTCTTTCGACTTCTTGCACAACAATTCTTAACGGATACGCAAACCGATATGCGTCTTTTGATTGCGTTTTTCGGAGCCTGTCTTTTTCTTTTGGTTGTTTTTCGTTTTATTGCTATCAAGGTTCTTCGGATTAACCCAGTGGGTGCGTCTGTTTTTGGGACGGCCTGCGTGTTCTGCAATAATGGGCTTTTGGGGTTGCCACTTGCGATCGCGATGTTAGGCGATGAATACCTTCCGAGCATTGCTTGCGTGATTACGTTTAATGCCTTGATTCTGTGGACCGCTGTGTCGATTTTGGTTGAGCAGGGAACCAAACACATCACGATTAAGAGCTTTTTTCTCACCGTTGTCCACGTCTTCAAAAACCCGCTGATTATTTCCATTTTCGCTGGCGTTCTTTGGAACTTTACCCGCATTGAGTTCCCGTACTTCATCGGTGAGCCATTGCGGATGGTCGCGCTTTCTGCAACGCCGCTATCGCTTATCGCTGTTGGGATGGGACTTGCGGAATACGGGATTAGTAAAGGCATTGGAACGGGACTTTTTGTTTGCGCTGCAAAACTTATCGTTCATCCTGTTGCTGTCTTTTTCTTAGCCACTCTTGTTGGCCTTGGCCCAATTGAAAAGACGGCGATTGTTTTCTTAGCCGCGCTTCCCTGCGGCGTTAATGTCTATTTGATGTCGCGAACCTTTCACGCGATTGAAGCTGAAATTGCTGACGCAATGCTTTTTTCGACAATGTTTGCCGCCATCACAATGCCTTTTGTTGTGACGCTTTTAAAACATGTGGGCTAAAGCTTCTCAAAAGCCATAGTGGCCTAGAGGATTAGGCGGTTTTCAAACAGCATTAGGCAGATTTTCATATCTTTTTGAAAAAAGTATGAAAACGCCTTAGCATTCTTCTCGTGATTTTCTCATTGTCCTTGGAGTTTTCAGAATGACGTTCAAAAAACGCCTTTCCTCGGTGGCTGTTGCGGCCTTATTTTTTTCTCAAGCCCTTTTTGCCGCTCCCGCCTTAGAAGAGCAAGACTTGGGTGAGGTTCTTGTTACGGCAAAAGAACTTGCGAATCTAGCACTTCCTAAAACAACAAAGGAAGCAACGCAAGTTAACACCATCACCCGTGAGCAAATTGAAAGCCAAGCAGCAATCGATGTCAATCATGCTTTGACGATGGTCCCTGGCGTTCTCACACGCTCCTCGACAATGATGGGTGGTCAAACAGGTCACGGCATTTACGTTAGAGGCCGTGGCGCCAGTCATCCGAGCGCAGAAGTGGCCATTACCTTCGATGGCGCGCCACGCATGGGAGCTCTGTATGGGCAAACGCTTTTTGATGGCGTAAGTCTTGGAAGCGTCGAATCGATTTCGGTTTTAAAGAGTCCCCAGCCTTCGCAATTTGGTAGCGGCTATGCGGCGTTGGATATGAAGGCACGCAAGATGACGCAAAAGGGAAAGGCTGCGAGTCTTGCGTTTGCCGCTGGGTCACACCAAACCGTCAATGAAGAAGTTGCCGCAGGTTTTAAAAACGATGACGTTGATATCTATGCTGTACAAAACTGGGCAAGCACCGCAGGACACGTTTCTCACTCAAGAGCACAACAGCAAAGCTATTACGTGAATACGGGTTGGCAAATCAATCCCAATTACGAATTGCGTTTCTTAGCCAATAAGTCCGAGGGTCAAACACTTCAACCGAAGACAGGCTCTGAGCGCTTTGACACAGATACGTCCTTTTTTACATTGACACTTAATAATCAATTCGATAGTGCTGATGGCTTTGTCAAGCTTTACTACAACGATACAACGTACGATATTCGAAATGAGCTCTCAAGTTCGGGTGCTCTTTCAAGCTCTGAGCAGGGCATCAAACTTTATGGTTTACGCGCCAAAGAGAATTGGCAGGTAACGAAAGCGACAACAGTTTCTGTCGGATTTGATTTAGATCGCACTGAGTTAACCAACACACAGTTCGCGGGCACAGCAACAACGTATTGGGATTTTCCTGATATCACGCTCTTTTCGCCTTATGCATCTATCTCGCATGACTTTACGGCGGGCTCTTGGACTTTGACACCTTCAGCGGGTTTGCGTTTTTACACACATAGCGAATTTAAAGA
>CAVAQL010000005.1:22635-30474 GCA_963590825.1 Bacteroides caccae
AAAGATAGATTCCGCGTCTATATGTTTAACGCGGCTAGCCCCGTTTGGAACGACCCAATTGGGCACTACAAGGTCACTGGCGTTGAAGCAAGTGCTCAAGCAACATTCGCAGAATGTGTGGATGCTTTTGCGGGGCTCACATACATGAATGTTCGAGCCACAGACAATAACGGCGCCTTAACAAAACACATGCCCTATTCTCCGAAGTGGACTGTGCAAGCGGGAGCCACATGGCGTATGGCAGAGCATTGGAAACTTTATGCTGATGCGCTTTACGTCAATGACCTCTGGAGCGGAACCAACACAAGACCAGCGGGCTTTTCATACGGTGCAGGCTCTCAAAAGTTAAAGGACTTTTTACTCGTTAATGCAAAATTAACGTATAGCTTCGAGGCGCCTCAGGGATTGCCGAAGCACGGTGAAGTTTATGTGGCGGTCAATAACCTATTAAATCGCGACTACGCGTGGGATGCGAATTACCCGATGCCAGGCGTCACCGCTTTTGTTGGAGTGAAATTTGAGTTATGACGACTTTTCGCGAAGAACTCACAAAAGAAGAAGCCAAAAAGCAAAGTGAACGTCAAGCCTACTTTGATGAGCACGCTCGTGGCTGGGAAGAGCATGGATATACCAAAGAAAGGCGCGAAAAACTTCAGGAGCTTGTGACGGCTTTTGGGGTAAAGGAAGGAGAAAAGATTCTTGATGTCGGTTGCGGCGAGGGAGTTCTCGTTCCTTATCTATTAAAGATTCTTGGAGAGGACGGCTTTATTGTTGAGTTGGATAATTCGCTTGAAATGCTCAAAGGCGCCGCGAAGAAATCTCTTCGGCAAATTCAATGCGTGTGGGCAGGGGTCGAAGTGATGCCTTTGGTGGATGAGGATTTCGATCGCGTGATCTGTTTTGCCTCATTTCCGCACTTTGCTAGCTACAAGAAGGCCCTAAAAGAAATTCATCGTGTTTTAAAACCCGAAGGCACTCTTGTCATTGCTCACTTAATGAGCCGAGATCAAATTGCGCAGCACCACGCAAAGAGTGCTGTTGTTTTGGGCGATGAACTGCCGAGCGAAAGTGAGTTGCGTGGGCTTCTTACTGAAACGGGGTTTACTCTTAGCTCGCTTACCGATAGACCTGGGCGTTATCTTGCGCTTGCTACAAAGGTGAAGTGATGAGTTCAAGACGCCGTCTGATTTTGGGATTTGCCGCGGGAGTGCTTTTTAATCCTCTTGTTTTAGCCGCCACCCCAAAACGCACATATCTCTTAGGCTCGACTCTTATTGAAGATGTTGTAAAGGATTTGGTGGAAGACCCAATCGATTCCCGATTGCTTATCGCAGGATCTGCCTGCCCAGGGCATACGGATGTGAAAGCAGCCGATTTAATTTTTGCTATTCACGCCGATGGAATTTTTGTGCATCCAATGCAGGCCAAGCAAGCCGTTATTGCCCAGATGATTGCGGCGCACAAAGAGCTTGAAACAAAGATTCGCACCGTGGATGTCGGCAGTAGTTGGATGATTCCTGGCGTACAAAAGAAAGCGAGCAAGACAATCGCAAGCCTCATGATGGAGAACGCCGATTCTTCATTTTCTAACACGGTTAAAAAGCGCCTTGTCAAGCGCTTTGACAGAATCGATGTGCTCCACGAAGAATTAAGAGCACTTTGTGCACCTTTAAAAGGAAAGGCTGTGATTGCTGCGGCAATGCAAGAAGATTTTTGTCGCTGGTGTGGACTTAACGTTGTGGGAACGTTTGGTTCGGCCGATACAATCGACCCTCGTACATTGGTGAATCTTGTCAACGTGGGGAGAAAAGAGAAGATTTGCGGAGTTGTTGAGAATCTTCAAAGCGGGAAGGATGCAGGTCGATCGATAGCCGAAGAGCTTCGCGTAAAAAGAGTGGTGCTTTCGAATTTCCCACAAACGGATGTAAATACGCCCGATTACTTTACTCTTGCGCGAGAAAACACCAAAAAACTCGTCACTTTAGTAAAAGGATAATTCTGTGACCGCCCCGATTGCTCGTTTAGAAAATGCTCGCGTTTCCTTTGGGAGGCGTGAGGTTTTGCATGGCCTCAATTGGGAGATTAATCAAGGGGAGTTTTGGGGCCTTATTGGTCCCAATGGCGCAGGAAAATCCACGCTACTTGGGCTATTTAATGCGATGACGCCACTTACTGCGGGTGCCGTGTATTTCAACGAAGAGAAGATTACACCAAAGACACTTCAGAAAGTTAGAACAAAAATTGCTCACGTCTTTCAGATGCTTGAAGTTGATCCACGGATTCCAGTGACAGTTTATGAAGCGGTTCTTGCGGGAACGTACGCTAAGTTAGGGTTATTTCATCGCCCAGGAAAAGAAGAAATGAAATTGGCCTATGAGGCTCTTGAGGCCACGGGCCTACTCGATATGAAAGACGCCCCACTCGGGCGCATCTCAGGCGGACAAAAACAACGCACAGCCATTGCTCGAGCTTTGGCGCAAAAGCCAACGTTGATGCTTTTGGATGAGCCAACCGCAGCGCTTGATTGGCAAGCGCAGCGCGACATCCTCAATTTGATTGGTCAGTTGCAACGCTCGATGGGCCTTACGGTTGTGATGGCTACGCACGACTTAAATGCTGTTTCTCACATCACAACACACACGGCGATTTTGAAAGACGGGGCTCTCATTCAGGCCTCGAAAACAGAAGACGCGATGAGTAGCGATGTGCTCACGGCTCTTTATGAAACGCCCGTGGATATTGTCGAACACAAAGGACGCAAGGTCGCACTCTTTTAGGCAGACACACGATGATTGAACTCTTAAGTTTTGAATTCATGCAGCGCGCTTTTGCCATGGCAGTTGTCTCGGGCCTTGCTTGCGGACTTTTAGGGGTTTTTGTTGTATTGCTACGGATGAGCTTTGTGGGAATTTGTGTTTCGCACGCAGCGTTTGCAGGAGCACTTGTTGGCGTTTGGGTTGGCTGGCCACCACCACTTTGCGGATTTGTGGCAAGCGTTGGAGCGACGGCTTTTATTGAAACGTGGAGCCGCAAACTTCGCGTCTCAGCCGATACTGTTGTTGGTGTCGTTTTCTCTGTGATGCTGAGTCTTTCGATGCTTGTTTTGGGGCTTCTTCCTGGCTCTCGAGCAGAAGGCTTGAATTTTCTTTGGGGAAATCTCTTAACCGCAACCGCCACTGATCTCGTTTTCATGGCGCTTTGCGCTGCAGTTCTTGGTGCTTTTATCGTCCTTTTCTTTAAAGAAATTCAGGCTGTGATAAGTCAACCTGAGGCCTCTGAAGCAAGCGGCATTCCTGTTACTGCCTTAAGAAGAGCGATGCTTCTTTTGATGGGATTGGTTATTGCGGTAGCTCTAAAAGCCGTGGGCGGCATTTTGATTTATGCCTTAATTGTGACACCAGCGGCAACAGCCCTCCAAAGCGTCAAGAGCCTTAAGGGCATGTTTATTCTCTCGGGATTCTGGGGAGTATTTGCAAGCGTTGCGGGACTTTTCCTAGCTTACTGGTTTTCTGTCCCGACGGGAGCTTGCGTTGTCTTAACGGCAACGGCAGCGTTACTTCTTGTTCGCCTCTTTTCAAAGAAGGGATAGAAGATGAAAAGCACGTGGCGCTACCGAATGCTTTGCGTTGTCGTGGTTTTCCTTTTCCACGTGGCAATGTTTGCGGCTTTTAGCACTGTGACGAAAAAAATCTCAGCGGGAGCAAATGTACTTTTTTTTGAAGTCGTTGGTGTGCGTGTGATTCCGAATGTAAGTGCCAAAGAAGTGACAGCTACGAAAAAAGAAGAAACGAAACCTATAAAAGAAAAGAAAGTGATTCGTAAAGTAACGAGCACTCAAAAAGAAAAGACAACACCCACTCGAGGGCAGGAGAAAGAAAACGAAGTTTCTCGTAAAGAGACTTTAACTGAACTCTCATCTGCGCCCGATTTGGCGCAAGGTAGTGACGTAGCCGTCTCCGTTGCGGCGCGCCCTCTTTATGCACCACGCCCGGCGTACCCGCAAGAGGCAAGGCGCTTAGGGAAAGAAGGTCAATTGCGCATAGCAATTCTTGTCGATCAAGAAGGGCGTGTTAAAGAGGCGCGAGTACGTGAAACAAGCGGTCTTGATAGTTTTGATGAGTCTGCTCTTCGTGCTGTTAAACGCTGGCGTTTTAGCGCAGCAAAAGATAAAAATGGCAATGCCTTAGAGCGCTGGTGCGTTGTCCAAATTCGGTTTGAACTTAATCGCTAGAGGAAAAAACGATGAGCTCTTTTATGGAATTTATTCGAACAAGCGATGTGCTTATCTCGGGAGCGGCATTGCTTCTTTTATTGATGTCCGTTTTTTCCTGGACCGTGATTCTCATGAAAGCGATTCGGTTTGTGAAGGTCTTTCGCCTAAAAAGGGAAGCTTTTGAGCGCTATGAGAAAAGCGATTCGACCGAAGCGTTATTTAGCGAAAAAGACAAAAATCTTTGGATTCGTTTTGGAGCCTCCTCGCAACACGCTTTTCATAGTTTAGATGGCAATCGCGTTTTAATCGACGAGCAACGAAAAGTTCAACAAGCGAATTTCTTAAAGCCCTTCACGGCGGGCCTTGGCGTTCTTTCAACGATTGCGGCAACGGCTCCCTTCGTGGGACTTTTTGGAACCGTCGTTGGGATTTATCACACGATGACTTCTCTTTCGGGCATCAGCGCGGTTCCGAGCTTAGCCGAGGTCGCAGGCCCTGTTGGCGAAACACTTATTATGACAGCCGCAGGCATCGCTGTCGCAGTTCCCGCAGCCATTGGCTACAACCTTTTTGTGCATGCCTCTCGCGCATTAAGTGCTGACTTAACCACGTGGTGGGTAAAGCTTCATTACTGGAAGCGTACGGGTATGAAAGTCGATACGGGAGATTAGTCTATGAACGATGAAATCCACGATTTAAGTGAAATCAACGTCACGCCCCTTGTGGACGTGATGCTCGTCCTTCTTGTGATCTTTATTGTGACGGTCCCAGTACTGCGTATGAGTGTTCCTGTGGATTTGCCACAGTTAACAGCCAATCCCATTGTTGAAAATCCTATGCGACTAGAAGTCGCTTTGAAAGAAGATGGCTCTTATTGGCTCGATGGGAATCGCATCGATGCCCCGATGCTTGTCCAAAGACTCAAAGTTGCTTCAGGAAATCCTGAGTCCGCCGTCGAAATTAACGCTGATCAAAAATGCCAGTACGGAGAGGTTGTTGAACTTCTTGGTCTCGTTAGAGACGCAGGCATCAAAAAAATAGGATTTGCTACACGGCGATAAGCTTTAGTCTCGTCCTTAACTTCCCACAAAAGTTAGACTCAAATCATCCTCTAAGTTTTTAGCGGCTTAAAAAGGTGAGAACTTCCTTGTACGTTTTCCGACTCTTTTTGAATGCAGCGTAGATTGTTTTGGCTTCGAGCTTCTCGCGTTCACGCCGCAATTTGTGGATTTCTTTGCAGAGTGTTGAGTATTTTTCTTTGGTCGTGTTTAGCTCAGATACCGCTTTCGCAATTTGCGAGTCAATCGTCTTCAGCGTCTTCTCTCGTGCCATCTTCTTCTCCTTTCTCCTTTGTTGCCTTCTTTAGTGTTGCTGCGATTGTCGCAGCTTCTTTTTGCACATCGTCGATTCCTATGCCGAACGCATTCAAAATGGATTGTTGTGTTTTGCTTACGGCGTGGTCGAGTCGATAAAGATTCCCGTTTCGGCGCACCATCTCGATTTTTTCAAGCTCTTTAAGTGCTGCAGGAACCGTCATGTAATTCTTGCGAACGGGAAGACGCAACATTTCATCCTTGAGTAGGTTATAGATGCGGTTGCGAACGATGAGTGCAACAAACCCAAGCCAGACCTTCGCCGAGAGTGCTGTCTCAGAATGAACCCGCATGCTCTTTGAACCGAGGAAGGATTTGTCAGCACGAAAGAGTTTTTCTGATGGGTCACGGCCTTTATAAAGAAAGTAGGCTTCAGCAGCTGTCATCTTCTCCGATGTGACAATGGCAAAATAGCCGCATAGGCGCAGGCGTTGTTCAATTGCCTCTTTCTTTTCCGTAAAGCCAACGAGCTTTTTCTTGTCGTCAAGAAGTAAGTCGTAATACGCCTTAAATGGATTGTGCTCTAAAGTGATTTCTTCGCCGTAGTGTTTCTCAAGAAGGGAGGCCATCTTATCGAGCTGGCCCTCAAATTGATCACGTTCAACTGCGGCTCGCGTCGGATTAAAGTACAAGTGGAAGTATCGGTTCTTTGTCTCAAAGGCAAAAGACCTCAAAGATGTAATCGCGTAAAGGCTTGTCCCTTTAATTCTATTTTCACGCGATTCCTCAAACGTCCCTTTCGTTTCGAGGAGAATCGATGCAACAAGGGGCTTATTACCCTTGAGCATCATGACAAAAGGATACCCATTCTCATCCATGTAATGAAGGTTGTTGGCGCTAAAGTAGCCACGGTCAAGGATAAATCCCACGTTCTTGTAGTTGTAGTCTTTGACTTTGTCAACGAGGTAGCGAAGTTGGCTTACATCATTAATCGATCCTGGGTATTCCTCATAAAAGAGAGGCGTGCGATTCGTTTTATCAAAGGCAATCGATAGGTTGAAGATGGGGGTGTCTTTGTTGTCTTTAGCGTTCCCAAACTCAAGAAGATTGATATCGCCTGCTTGGGAATTCTTGTTTGTCGAGTCGTAGGAGATATAGATGCGGGAGCGGTGATCTTGCTTTTCGTTCCAGTCATTAAGAAAGCCTTGGATGTTGTCTTTACTGATTTGGTTAAAGAAGCGGCTCACCGTTGAATCACTCAGGATGCGCATCTCGTCAGTAAAGAGCGGGTGGGTAAAAGCGTAATCGGGGTAATACTGCCCAACGTTATCCTCGTTGACAATCATGTACGAGAGCAAATCAAAAAAGAGTCCGGCATTACTGCCGAGCTGCTTTTCCACAAACTCATCGAGTTTGTATTCTTGGATAACCTTTTTGATGACAAGGTACGGCCCAATTTTGAGGCAACAACTGCGCTCTGCCTCTTCACGCTCTTCTGGGACTTTGAATTCAGGAAATTTTTCCAAGAATCGCTCGTTTGGGAACATGTATTTGTCATCGTCAGGGCAAGTCTTTCCGATGATTGTGCGCGAGGCGATGGTGTACTTCTTTTCGCTTTTGTAGGTACGGTCAAGTTCGAGTTGGATGTAATTCGTTTTCCCTTTCTTGAGTTTGACAACAGTCCCAGGGATTGAGGTGATTAAAACGCGGAAATTTTGGTACATGGCAATTTTTTTAATTGAGTCTAACAGTTAGACTCAATTGTAAAACGGACGCCACCAAATGTCAATAGAAAATTGGGGAATTTTTAAAGAAAATCAAAATAAAATGGCTAGGTCTGCCAAGGGCGGGAATTTGAGTCTAACTGTTAGGGGAAGTTAAGGTTAAACTTAGCGGGATTAAAGGCTTAAAAAACGAAAAGAATATGGCAGATCAACGCACAAGCTCAATGCAAAAACTCTCGAGTGTTTCGGGCGAAAAAACACGCAATCTCGACAACCTTGACCAGGCGCTTCTCGCATCAAGGCGTGCTTGTGTGGCTTTAAAAGAGATGCTCAGCGCGACCTGCCCGAGCGTTGATTGGACCAATTTAGGCAACATTCGCGTCACTGACGAGAAAATTGTTTTATTCGTCAAGAATGCGTTACAAAAGACAAAATTGCGACAGATTCTTCCCCGTCTTGAAGCGGCAACGCAATCCTCTGGCTTTATCCAAGCAATTGAAATTGTGGTTCGACCTGTTTCTCAAACTTTAACGCCCAAAGAAGTTTTCTCAGGAGAAAAGGCCCGCGAGGGAGACGCAGAAGGTGCCTC
>CAVAQL010000006.1:0-29697 GCA_963590825.1 Bacteroides caccae
TTCTCTTCGAATTTGACTAAAGTTAGCAAGACCGTATGGAGTTCTCTTGAGTTTCGCCGTGTTTGTCATTGTGCATCACCAATTGGGAAAAGTTTCTCAATTTTTCAATGGCTTCATTATAGGAAAGTTCGCTCCTTCAAGGGAGTTTTCTCGAGGCTCCCAGCGTCCCGTAAATTTTAGAGTCCAAGGTCATCAAAAAGAGTCTTGTGCGTTGATTTTTGTGTCGCAAAAGTGAGCCTTGAGGCGCACACAATCGCTCGTAAATCTTCGACTGCCTTTTCAAAATCGTCGTTAATGACAATGTACTCAAAGTGAGCCGCTTGGCTAATTTCAAGAGCAGCGCCCTTTAAACGCTTTTCAATAACATCGGGCGCATCGGTGGCTCGGGTGCGTAGCCTTTTTTCTAAGGTTGCCATAGAAGGAGGAAGAATAAAGATACTCACCGCTTCAGGGAAAAGCGCTTTAATCTGTTTTGCGCCTTGCCAATCAATTTCAAGAATGATGCTTGTTCCTAAGCGAAGTTGTTCTTCAATCCAAATGCGGTTTGTTCCGTAGTAGTTTCCGTGCACGTAAGCGGTTTCAAGAAATTCTCCAGCAACTTTCCTGCGGTTAAATTCTTCGAGCGTGACAAAGTTGTAATCTTTGCCGTTTACTTCGCCTGGCCTCGGAGCACGCGTTGTAAAGGAAACAGACATTTTTAGCGTTTTTTCACGCCGTAAAAGTTCTGCGTTTAGCGAACTCTTTCCTGCACCAGAAGGTGCCGATGTGATGTAAAGACGACCGCTATAGGTAGATAAAGAGGAGCTTGGCATGGTAAAAAATATATCGAACTCAAAAATGGGGCTATTTGCGCCTTAGGGAAACCGCTTTCTTTGCGCTAATATCTAGGGCCTCTGAATTGGGGCGAGTTTAGCAGAGGCAGTTAACAGAATCTTCCTTTTTTCACCAAGAAGAGAAGTGCCAAGCTAAGAACTTTTATATTTTTATATTCTGGAGAACATCGGCATGCGATACCACTTCCCAGTTGTCATTATCGATGAGCACTACAACGCTCAGAATGTTTCGGGTTCTGGCATCCGGTCTCTAGCGAAGGCACTTGAAGAGCTTGGCCTCGAAGTTACAGCCGCAACGGCCTATTCGGATATGGCCAATATCGCCGCACACGCTAGCCGCGCATCGGCTTTTGTCGTGGGACTAGCGGATGCGGATTTTTCCTCTGACGGAAAAGAAAACGAAACGATTCACGAATTGCGTGAGTTTGTGCAGAAGGTGCGCATCTGTAGCCCAGATGTGCCGATTTTCCTATACGGAGAAACCAAAAGCGCGACTTCCGTCCCTAACGATGTCACCCGCGAACTGCATGGTTTTATTCACATGTTTGAAGATACGCCGGAATTTGTGGCTCGTTACATTGCGCGCGAAGTGCGCGAATATCTTGAAAGCTTGGCGCCTCCTTTTTTTAAAGCCTTAACGCAATATGCCGCAGGGTCTTCTTACTCGTGGCACTGCCCAGGACACTCAGGCGGTGTTGCCTTCTTAAAGAGCCCTGTGGGACAGATGTTTCATCAGTTCTTTGGTGAAAATATGCTTCGCGCGGATGTTTGCAATGCCGTAGAAGAGCTCGGACAACTTCTCGAGCACACGGGACCTGTGGCAAAGTCAGAGCAAAACGCGGCTCGTATCTTTGGGTGCGACCACTTGTTTTTCGTCACAAATGGCACATCAACATCCAATAAGATTGTTTGGAACTATGCCGTCGCTCCTGGAGACATCGTTGTCGTTGATCGTAACTGCCACAAGTCAATCTTGCATGCGATTACGTTAACAGGAGCAATTCCTGTGTTTTTGATGCCAACGAGAAATCACTACGGCATCATTGGTCCGATTCCTAAAAAGGAATTTTCCTATAAGGAAATTCTCAAAAAAATAAACGCCAACCCATTAATTGCGGACAAAAAGCGGCGTCCTCGCATTTTGACAATTACGCAGTCCACTTACGATGGCATTGTGTATAACGACGAGGAAATTAAGCGTGAGTTAGACGGAAAGATCGATATTTTGCATTTTGATGAAGCGTGGTTGCCGCACGCAGCGTTTCATCCGTTTTATAACAAGATGCATGCAATCGATGCTGCAAAACCACGCACCAAGGAAAGCCTCGTGTTTGCGACACACTCAACGCATAAATTGCTTGCAGGCCTCTCGCAGGCAAGCCAGATTTGCGTGGAGAATTCGTTAAGTAAGAAATTGGACTTGGCGCACTTTAACGAGTCGTTCATGATGCATACGTCCACCTCGCCTCAGTATGCGATTATCGCTAGCTGCGATGTGGCAGCCGCGATGATGGAGGGGACGGCAGGCACGGCTCTTGTTGAAGAGTCACTCAAGGAAGCAGCAGATTTTCGCCGGGCGATGCGAGCTGTTTCGAAAAACTACAAAGATTGGTGGTTTGAAGTCTGGGGCCCGAAGACGCTTCCCAAGAAAGGGTTTGGCACACAAAACGATTGGGTATTGGGATCAAAAGACACCTGGCACGGCTTTGGCGCTGTGGCCGATGGCTTTAATATGCTCGATCCCATTAAGGCCACAATCGTCACCCCGGGCTTAGGGCTTGACGGGCGTTTTTCTAAGACGGGAATTCCTGCAGCGGTTGTCACAAAGTACCTTTCCGAGCATGGCATCATTGTTGAGAAAACGGGGCTTTATTCCTTCTTTATTATGTTTACGATTGGCATTACAAAGAGCCGTTGGAATACGCTTGTGACCGAGTTGCAGCAGTTTAAAGACGCCTACGATGCGAACGCTCCTTTGTGGCACGTGATGCCGAAATTTATTGCGGCATTCCCGCACTATGAGAACAAAGGGTTAAAAGATCTTTGCCAAGAAATTCACGAGGCCTATCGCGCTTGCGATGTGGCGCGTCTTACGACCGAGATGTATGTCTCTGTGATGCAACCCGCGATGACGCCGACAGCGGCCTACGCCAAACTTGTGCACGGCGATGTGTGTCGCTTACCGATTAAAGAGCTTGAGGGACGCATCTCAGCTGTGCTTTTGACGCCATATCCGCCAGGAATTCCGCTTTTGGTCCCAGGAGAACGCGTCAATCGCCGCATTGTTGAGTATCTATCGTTTGCTCATAACTTCACGACGAAGTTCCCGGGCTTTGAAAGCGATGTGCACGGGCTCGTGAAAGAAAAGAATGCCGACGGCACGTATACGTATTACCTTGATTGCGTAAAGGAAGAGTAGAAAATGGCGCTTGATGTTGTGTATTTTCCTAAGGTTTCGGTCACAGTTCTTTCGGTTGAAGGGGATGCGCGTTTTCTCGCTCGCCTTCTAACAAGTGACGCTTCCAAATTAGCCGAAGGCGCACTGACCCGCACAGCGCTACTTAATGCCACTGGCGGCGTGTTGGGGACGGCGCTTTTATCTCGCTTTGATGCAACGCACTTTGCCGTTCTTTTTTTAGAAGAAAATGCCGATGCTCTAGAAGCCTGGGCGCGTCAAGTCTCGCAGGCCTTTGAGGCAACTGTGAAGATTGAAAAACTTCAGGCGCTTCCCTTTTTAGGAGACCTCGCAGGAGAAGCTCCCGCCCGAGGCCGCTGCATTAAAAAGACAAAACTCTCGCTTTTTAACCGAGGGTGGATGACCTATGCCGTCGGTTGCGATGAAGCAGTTGATGAACTGACGGGGAAATTAAAAGCCGCTGAAGCTCGCGCTGGGGACCCAGCGATGATTGAAGCGCTTCGCATCTTAGCCCGAGAGCCCGCTTATGGTCTTGAATACGATGAAACGACTAGCCCCTTAGAGGCTGGCTTAGAAGAGGCGCTTGACTTTGAAGATCCGACACGCGTCTTTATTGGAAGAGCGCTAACAGAAGCTCGCAAGGAAAAAGGAGACTTTGAAAAGTTAAACCTTGTTGTCTTTAATGCGCCGTTTGATCCAGCCGCGCTAACGGAACTTCCCCTAATTATTGTGGGAGATTTGGGTTATCAACCAACTTCCCTTGTACGCATTCCCGATATGAATATGACAGCCGCTCTTGTGCGCCTGCCGCACACGGTGGAAATTGGTACGAACCTGGATGCACTTGTCAAGACTGAGCCAGCCACTGCGGCGAAGTCTGTTTTGGTGTTGGCCCCTCAAACATAGGATAATGGCGCTTTTTTAACTGCCCTCGGATGAAAACCGTGAACGCAAAAACACAATATGTCCGCAGCTACGGCTGCCAAATGAATGAGTACGATGCCTCTCGCATCGCCGATTTACTTCAAGACCGTTACCACTTAACGCGAGTCGATGCGCCAGAAGGCGCCGATATCGTCGTCCTGGTGACCTGCTCCATTCGTGAAAAAGCCCACGAGAAAGTTTTCTCGGATTTGGGGCGTCTTCGCGAGATGAAAAAAGAGCACCCCGAGATGCTTATTGCCGTGGGAGGATGTGTCGCAAGTCTTGAAGGAAAGAATCTTCTCACCCGCGCTCCATGGGTCGATGTGGTTTTTGGACCGCAGACTCTGCATCGGCTTCCTTTGTTAATTGAAGAGCGCCTAAGAACAGGGCGCTCTCAGGTTGATACAAGCTTTCCTGAAATTGAAAAGTTCGATCAATTACCTCCTCCTCACGTCGAAGGGGCAAGCGCCTTCTGTTCTGTGATGGAAGGGTGTAGCCATTTTTGTTCTTACTGCATTGTCCCTTATACGAGGGGCGCCGAAATTAGCCGCCCTGTGATGGATGTGTTGGTTGAGTGCGCTGAGCTCGCAAGCCAAGGCGTCAAGGAGGTGACTCTCTTGGGCCAAAACGTGAACGGCTATCGCGGAAAAACTCCCGACGGAACCGTAGCCGATTTTGCTCTACTTTTGGACTACATCTCTGAAATTGATGGCATTGAGCGCATCCGTTTTATGACGAGTCACCCGACAGAATTCACAGATCGCTTAATTGAGGCCTTCGGGAAATTGCCGAAGTTGGCCAATCACGTGCATTTGCCCGTACAGAGTGGATCTAATCGCATTCTTGAAGCAATGAAGCGTGGCTACACGCGTGAGCGCTTCTTAGAGCGCGTTGAAAAACTGCGCGCTGTGCGACCGGGGATTTCTGTTTCCACAGATATCATCGTGGGATTCCCCGGGGAAACCGAAGAAGATTTTGAGGCCTCCTGTTCTCTTGTGCGAGAAGCAGGGCTCGATGCGAGCTTCTCTTTTGTGTATTCCAAGCGGCCAGGAACGCCGGCTGCCTTACTTGAAGACACAACGCCGCAGTCTTTAAAGATTCAAAGGCTGCAGTGCCTGCAGGCGCAGATTGATGCGCAAGCACGGGCGATTTCCGAAGGGATGCTCGGGCACGTTGAACGCTGTTTGGTCACAGGCGCTGCCCGCCGTGGCGATGGGCTCCTAAGCGCGCGCACCGATAACAATCGTGTTGTGAATTTCAAGGGCGAAACCTCTTTAATCAACAAGATGGTCGATATCCGTATTACCGAAGTCTTTACGCATACTTTGGGAGGCGAACTTGCTTAACACACCCCCTAACGCGCGTACGGAATTGATTTTCACCTTTGAAGCAACATCAGGAGAATTAGCCGCTCTCGTGGGTGCTCTCGAAGAAAACATTCACCACATTGAAAAGTGTTTTGGTGTTGAAATTCATCGTCAAGGTTCTCGCTTTTCTATCGTAGGAGAAAAGGCGAGCCACGCCTTGCGTGTCTTAGAGCTTTGCGGAGGACGCATTCGTTCGGGAGACGCTTTAAGCCTTGAAGAGGTCAATCTCCTCTGTGTTGATGAAAAGCGCAATCAAAAGGATAGGTTTTCTCCTGAAGTTGAGAACCTTAAAACGCGCAAAATTGGGTTAAAGCCTCGCACAGCGCATCAAAGAGATTATCTAAGAGCGATTCTTACGACGGACATTACATTTGGCATTGGGCCAGCGGGAACGGGAAAGACGTATTTAGCCGTAGCGGCAGCCGTCGATGCCTATGAACGTAACGTTGTTGAACGCATCGTTTTAACTCGCCCTGCGATTGAAGCTGGGGAGCGTTTAGGCTTTTTGCCTGGAGACCTTGCGCAAAAAGTCGACCCGTATTTAAGACCTTTGTATGACGCCTTGTACGATTTATTTGGTTTTGATCGCACGCAGAAACTGATTCAAAAGCAAGTAATCGAAATCGCACCTCTTGCCTATATGCGCGGTAGGACTCTTAATAACGCCTTTGTGATTTTGGATGAAGCACAAAATACCACTGGCGAACAAATGAAGATGTTCTTAACACGCATCGGGTTTGGAACGCATGCGGTTGTGAACGGTGATGTGACACAGATTGATTTACCGCGAGGCGTAAAAAGCGGGCTATCTCAAGCAAGTTACATTCTCAAAAATGTTCCGGGTCTTTCTTTTGTGTATTTTGATGCCGCCGATGTTGTGCGCCACCCCTTAGTGGGCGCCATCGTGCGTGCTTATGATGCCGCTCGCGTCAAAGAGGAGGAAAAGGAAAATGGCTAAGGCAACTCTTGAATTTACAAGAACCGATGGCGCGAAAAAGCGTCTTCCGACGCGAGCTCAAATGCGCGCGTGGATTGAGAAAGCTTCGGATAGGAAGGTCGCTCTTTCGATTTGTTTTACCGATGAGGCGCAATCCCAAAAGTTAAATTTTAAGTATCGGAAGAAGCGTCGCCCCACAAACGTGTTGACGTTTGACTACACGCATGAACCTGTAGCTCAAGCCGATATCGTCGTCTGTACGCCCGTGATTGAAAAAGAAGCTAAAGAGCAGGGGAAATCCTTTAAAGAACACTTAGCGCATATGCTCATTCACGCAACGCTTCACGCCCAAGGTTGGGATCATGCAACAGACGAGGAGGCCGAAGCGATGGAAGCCAAAGAAAGCCGCCTCATGAAAAAGCTTGGATTCGCCGATCCCTATTCCGATAAGGCTCGTGCCCACTAAATAGGAATCAGAATGCTGGGAATCCTCAAAGAAAAAGAAACGCTCATAGCCGTGGGTCTAGCGTTTATCTTGGGCGCTGTTAGCTCTTTGGGGTTTTTCTATTCGCGAGCCTACTTTTGGACCGCTCTAAGCCTTGTTGGCTTTATTTGGCTCCTCGCAAAAGAGAGTTTTCCTAAAAGAGGGGCTTTAATTGGGTTTTTCTTTGGATTGGCCTATTTTGCTTTTGGGCTATCTTGGGTTTTTAAAGCCATCTATGTTTATGGAAACGCCCCTTGGCTTTTTGCGGGCGCCGCTCTCATTTCTTTAGCTGCAATTCTCTCATTATTTTCCGCTCTTGTGGGATTTATTGCTGTTCGCGTTGTGATGCCAGAGGCCATTAAAGCCTCGCTTTTTATTCCGTTACTTTGGATGGCTTCGGAATTTTTGCGCGGTGAATGGATTTGTAGTTTTGGGTGGCTTAGTCTCGGATACGCCTTTATCGATACGCTTTTTTCTTCCTATGCCCCGATTTTTGGCGTTTATGGTGTCACTCTTGCGGTTCTCGCTGCCGCTGGGGGCGTTGTCGGCGTTCTTTTTAAAGGAAAGAATCGAGCAGGGCGCGTTTTAGCTGGATTTGTGTGTGGTCTCGTTGTCATCGGTGCTTATGCTTTGGAAGACATTGCTTGGTCGAAGGCGGGTTCTCGCTTAGAAGTTAGACTCGTACAGCCCGATTTACCCCTAGCGTTAACCTCGAGTCTTGCTAAACAAAGCGTGTATTTGGAACGCGTCACACAGATGAGTGTGACTCGTCCCATGGGGCGGCCCCTAGATCTGATTGTTTGGCCTGAAAGTGTTTTTATTACGTTACCTAACTTTTTGCCAGAAGAACTTCGTGCGGCGCCCTCTTTAGCTGCTAAGCGTCAAGAGTGTTCCGTTCTTTATAACGCCTTTACGCAACCGAAAGCGCGTGAGATTAGCAATAGCCTTATTTTGGCCGATGCCGACGGGAAAACCTCACTTATCTACTCTAAGCGCCACTTGGTTCCCTTCGGGGAGCGTGTTCCCTTTGGGTTTAGGTGGCTTATTGATTTCTTAGGAATCCCGATGGCAGATCAAACCGCAGGCCTCGCTCCCGTAGGAGAGGTTCTCGTAGCCCGAACTCCTGTTGCCTTAGGGATTTGCTACGAAAATCTCTTTGCTAGCGAATTGCGGGATTGGTTTAGGCAAGGCAATCCCGAATTCCTCCTTTATACGGCCAATTTAGGTTGGTTCTCTGCAAGTGCCGTTGACCAATTTACCCAAATGAGTCGCATGAGAGCCAAAGAAGCCGCAAGGCCTCTTATTCAAGCGATGAACAATGCGGGATCGGCCTATATTGACGCGAGAGGTGTTGTTCAACGGCAAGTGGGGCTTGGGGCGCAAAACGTCGATTTAACGCTTTTTACTGCCAAAGCTGAGGCAACACCTTTTATGCGCTACGGATTTTTGGGGATTTTGGGCTTAGGGATTGTCTTTAGCCTTGTTATTCTTCTTTTTTGTGCACGAAAACGCCGAAACTTCTTAGATTTCTCTCAAAAAGGGGACTAAGTCGCTAAAATCGAACCCCGATTGTGTGCGCCCGGGGAATAATCCTCCCTTTTTGGGCGCTTTCCCGTTATCGAGAAAGGTTTAGACCATCTGCGAAGGGTTTTTATGATTACATTTCAGGAAGTCATCCTGCGTTTGCAGGAATATTGGAATAAGCAGGGCTGCGCCATCTTGCAGCCGATTGATATTGAGGTCGGTGCTGGGACAAGCCACACGGCAACGTTTTTGCGTGCCTTAGGCCCTGAGCCTTGGCGCGCTGCCTATGTGCAGCCGAGCCGCCGCCCGAAAGATGCGCGTTATGGCGAAAATCCCAATCGCTTGCATCAGCATCACCAATTTCAGGTGGTTTTAAAGCCAGCCCCCGTCGATATCGTTGATATTTATCTCGATTCCTTGCGTTACTTAGGAATCGACACGGAAGTGAACGACATCCGTTTCGTGGAAGATAACTGGGAAAACCCAACCTTAGGCGCTTGGGGATTGGGCTGGGAAATCTGGATGAATGGTATGGAAGTCACACAATTTACGTACTTCCAACAGGTCGGTAGCCTTGAATGTAAACCCATCACAGGTGAAATCACCTACGGGTTAGAGCGCTTGACGATGTATCTACAAAACTGCGATAACGTTTTCGATCTCGTTTTCACAAAGCAAAAAGATGGTCTTGGTCGCGAGCACACACTGACCTATGGCGACGTTTTCCATCAAAACGAAGTCGAGCAGAGTCACTACAACTTTGAGGCAAGTGACCCCGAGAAACTTTTTGCTCAATTTGATTACTTTGAAAGTGAAGCCAAGCGCTTAATGGAATTGAAGCTTGCGCTTCCTGCCTATGAAATGGTTTTGAAGGCAGGTCACACATTTAACCTCTTGGATGCTCGTGGAGCGATTTCTGTTACAGAACGCGCCGCCTACATTGCGCGCATCCGCAACTTTAGCCGCGCAGTGGCTCAGAGCTACTACGAATCTCGTGAGCGTCTGGGATTCCCGATGCTGCATGCCGATTAATGAGGTGGGAATAGATTATGACGAGTTTACTTGTTGAGTTTCAGACAGAAGAGTTGCCGCCAAAAGCTCTAAAGAAGCTTTCTGAGGCCTTCGCTAATGGCGTAAACGACCGTTTGCGTGCTAAGCACTTTTTAGGAAGCGCCTCTGAGATGCGGCCCTTTGGTTCGCCACGTCGCATGGCTGTTCTTGTAACGGATGTCCTAGCGAAGTCGCCTGATGAACCCTTTAGTCAGAAGTTGGTTCCCGTAAAGATTGGCTTAAATGAAGCCGGAGAGGCAACGCCCGTATTAACAAAGAAGATGGCCGCTTTAGGTCTTACAGCGCCCGTTTCCGAACTTAAGCACGTCAATGACGGCAAGAACATCTATCTTGTTTACGAAGGCGTGCGTGCTGGTGAAGGGCTTCACAAGGGACTACAGGAAATCCTTGAAGAAACCGTGAAGGCGCTTCCGATTCCGAAGGTGATGAATTACCAATTAGCCGATGGCCTGACAACGGTGCAGTTTGTGCGCCCCGTGCGTCACTTCACAGCACTTTATGGAAAAGATGTTTTAGATCTCACGCTCTTTGGGTTAAAGGCCGACAGAGTCACTTCAGGACACCGCTTCCACACCAAGGGTTTGATTACGATCCCCGAAGCTGATGCCTACGAAGAAGTCCTTTATAAGGAAGGGAAGGTTGTTGCCAATTACGCACGGCGTCGCGAGATTCTTGTCAATTGCTTAAAGGCAGAGGCTGAGAAAGCCAAAGGTACTCTGATTGCGCCTGAGGCCTTAATTGACGAGACGAACTCTTTAACCGAGTGGCCCGTCGTTTACACATCAAGCTTTGAAGAAAAGTTCCTCGATGTTCCTGAGGAGTGCTTGATTCTGACGATGCAGACCAATCAGAAGTATTTCCCGATGCGTAATGCCGCAGGGAAATTGATGAATCAGTTCTGCCTAGTCTCGCACTTAGAGGCCAAGGATGGTGGGGATGCCATTCGTGCAGGGAATGCACGTGTCGTGCGTGCCCGATTGGCTGATGCGGAGTTCTTCTATCGCGAAGATTGCAAGACAACGCTTGAGAGCCGCGTTGAGGGCTTAAAGCACGTTGTCTACCACAATAAGCTAGGTACGCAGTTTGAACGCATGCATCGCGTGAAGGCTTTAGCTGGAAAGATTGCTCCAAAGATTGGAGCCAATAAAGAAAAAGCCGAACGTGCGGCGATGCTGGCTAAAACCGACCTTCGCACCCTGATGGTCGGGGAGTTCCCAGAGCTTCAAGGCATCATGGGTGAGTACTACGCGAAAAACGACAAGGAAGATCCTGATGTTGCCTTAGCGATTCGTGAGCACTATGCACCGCGCTTTGCAGGGGATGCTCTTCCGAGTACGCCAGTATCAACGGCTGTGGCGCTCGCTGACAAGATGGAAACCTTAAGCGGCATGTTCGGTATCGGGCAGATGCCAACAGGTGACAAAGATCCCTTTGCGTTGCGTCGTCACGCCTTGGGTGTTCTTCGCATGATTATCGAAGGCAAACTCGAATTAGGGCTCGATGAGCTTGCTTCAATGGCTTTTGAAATCGAAACCGAAGTTGCGGGAGTGAAAGATGCCTCAGAGGCATTGATTACCTTCTTCTTGGATCGCTTGCGCGTCATGATGCGCGAAGAGCAATTCACCGCGCAAGAGGTTGAAGCCGTTCTTGCGAAACGCGTCTTAAAGCCTGCTGATTTCGTGCGTCGCATTGAAGCGGTAAAGAAATTTACGATGCTTCCTGAGGCAGCGAGTTTATCGGACGCCAATAAACGCATCTGCAACATCCTTCGTAAGGTTGAAGGCGCAATTCCCGAAGCAATCGACGAGAACCTTCTTGTTGAGCCTGCGGAAAAAGAGCTTTACAAAGCGCTTTGCGAACATGAACCTGTTGCCAAGCTTCTTTACGAGAGCGGTGGCTACGAAGGGATGCTCGCGTCGTTGACGCCGCTAAAGGCACCTGTGGATGCCTTCTTTGCGGACGTAATGGTCAATGCAGAAGATGCGGCGACTCGCGCGAACCGTCAGGCGCTTTTAAAGCGTTTAAGCGGTTTGATGAATAGCGTTGCTGAGCTTTCGCTTCTTGCGAGCTAAAAAGGACATTTGGGCCATGCGATATTTGCGTGCACTCCTTTATTACGGCGTGCTTTTGCTTGCGGCGATTCCCGTAGGATTAGGCTGCGTTATCGCCTGGCCTTTTGTCGACGCTAGAAAACGCTTTGATTGGTTTGGTCGTCCTTGGATGCGCTTTGCTTTGAGTGCGGGGAAATCTATCTGCGGATTGGATTTTGAAGTTCGTGGAAAAGAAAATCTTCCCCCTGCGAACTCGCGCGTTGTCATTCTCTGCAAACACCAATCGGCGTGGGAAACGTTCTTTCTTCCTGCGTGGATGCCAGAGCGAGTGGCTTACGTTTATAAGAAGTCTCTGCACTGGATTCCGTTTTTTGGATGGGCTGTGAAGTCCATGCAAATGATTCCAATCGATCGCAAAAACGGCAGAAAGGCCTTCGAGCAGATTCTCGTTGGTGGCCACAAATTACTCGATAGAGGCTGGTGGGTCGGAATTTTCCCAGAAGGCACAAGAACCTCACCGGGGGCGAAGTCTATTTATAAGACTGGGGGAGCTCGCTTTGCTGTGCGAGAAAAAGCGCTTGTTGTTCCCATCGCTGTGAACTCAGGGGAATTTTGGCCTAAGAACTCTTTTGGAAAGATTCCAGGGAAAATCATTGTTTCGATTGGACCTGCGATTTCAACTGAGGGCGAAGACTTCGCTGAAGTCAATCGTCAAGCGAGCGAATGGATTGAAGCCGAAGTTCGAAAGATTGGCAATCCTCGTTTTTATCAACACTAATTCTCTCTCTGTTAACTTTTCTTTCTGTTAAAGACCTCGCTTTTGGTTTCTTTCCTGAAATTTGTACAAAATTATGTTCAAAATTTTGTACAATGTAGACAAATAATTTATTGCATATGGGGACTGGCCATGAGTGAGTCTATTAGCCTATCGGAAGCAAGAAAGAACTTTTCGACATTGGCGCATGATGCGAAGACAACAGAGGTTACTGTTCACGGAAAGACGCTTTGTTATATCGTTCCAAAAGAACAGTACCAAGTCCTAAAGAAAGCGGCGCTTCAAAAAGAATTTGATGGCATCTTTGATGAATTCGATGAGCTCTTTAAGGCTTTGAAAGACAGATGAACTATTTGACCGTAGAAGAAGTTTTTGCTTGCCACGATGCGGTCTTAGCGCGCTACGGGGGATGTCCAGGTTGTCCCGATGGCTCAAGAGTTGAAGCTTTGATAGGTCGTGTGGTTAATTATGTCCTCTATGGAAATATTCAGGACCCCTTTGCTTTAGCAGTGATGTATTGCGTTGCTATTGCGCAGGGATGCGCTTTTGCAGACGGTAATAAACGCATTGCAGCATGCGCGATGTTGGCTGTATTAAAGCGCAATGGAATCCATCCAACATACCGTAAAGAGTTTGAGGATGTCATAGTGAGGGTTGCTGAAAAAACCGCGTCTCTTGAAGAACTAACTTCATTACTAAGACAGTACTGTGGGGCTTGATGATTTGTATGACAGATCCTTTCCAGTTTTCTTTATTCGGCGAGGATGAGGCCCCTGCTGGTAAGCCCATTGAGCCCATCAAAAACCCAATAAAAGCGGATTCAAATCCTCGTGAATCGGATTTGCACCCTGTTCTTACCCGAGAGATTCCCTATACGTTAAAGCGGGTTCGTGCCCGATCAATTCACCTAAGAATCGGTGTTAATGGTTTAGAGGTGACCGCACCGAAATGGGTGAGCATTCGTGCCATTGAAGAAGTGATTGAAGAAAAACGCGATTGGATCGAAAAGAAGATGACCGAGCGCGACGCCTGGCGTAAAGAAGAGGGAATCAGTTCCATGCGTTTTGAGGAAAAGGGGCTGATTCCTTACCGGGGATCTCGCATTGAAATCTCTTTGGGGCACGCCAAAACAGAATTGCTTTCCGATGGGAAAACGCTTGCTGTGGCGCTCCCTTTAGGGGCAGACACCACACGCATTCGTGAAACAGTGAGAGCTTGGCTTTACGCGAAAGCTCAAGAGCTTATCGGCGAACGGTTAAAGTTTTATTCAGAAAAGACAGGGCTCATTCCTTTATCGTGGCATTTAACGAATGCGCACGGCAGGTGGGGAAGCTGTTCGTCTAAGCGCGTTGTGCGCCTTTCTTGGCGCCTTATTTTCTTCACAGACGATGTCATCGACTACGTTGTCGTTCATGAACTCACGCATTTGGCGCATATGGACCATTCAGCGGCATTTTGGAAAGACGTTGAAGCGATTTACCCGAACTATGTTGAGGCACGCACAAAATTGATGGGTGTGCCCTTAGGCGAGCTCGTTTTTTAGGCACAGAATGGCCCCTCTTTTCGCTTGCGCGAGAGCTGGCTAATTCCTGTTGATAAATTTGGATATTTTTATTTATTGACCCTGCTACGGGCGATTGTGGTAAAGTTCGGTAGAAAAGTGGGAAAAAGTGGTTTTTCCCACGGCTTTTTGTCTCAATTTTTTCCTTACCGAGGAAATCGTCGTGTTTCAGGGTACGTCGCTATTAACATTGGATGCAAGGGGTCGCATTGGTGTCCCTGTGCGCCATCGTGAAGCGTTTAAAGACGGGCTTGTCACACTGACGCGTCACCCCGACGGCTGTGTTCTCTTATACCCGAGAACTCTTTGGGAAGAAAAACGCGCTCAACTTGCCGCATTACCTTATTCGGCCCGTAATTTTCAGCGCATTGTGCTCGGTAGTGCTGTGGATTTGGAGCTTGATTCTGTGGGTCGTCTTCTAATCCCTGTCGAACTTCGTACGCTTTGTGGCTTAAAGCGCGATGCTTCTCTCGTTGGTCTTGGAGATCACTTGGAAATTTGGGACGCCAAACGGCTTCTTGAGATCGAAAAGGCCAGTATCAAAAAGGGATTCGGCGAAGCGGCCGAAAACTTCAAGTTCTAAAGGGGCCGCCAATGACAGTGTCGTGCGATATGTCAAGCCCCTTAAAGCATCGGCCTGTTATGCCTTGTGCGGCCGATACGTATCTCGTGGGAAACCCCGATGGCATCTATGTTGATGCCACATTCGGGCGCGGCGGTCATAGTCGCATCATTCTGAGTAAGCTCTCGAATCGAGGGCGTCTTTTTTCTTTTGATCGCGATAAAGAAGCCGCATTGGCTTCAAAAGCAATTGAGGACCCTCGCTTTACGATGATAAGGTCGCCTTTTTCATTGATTCAATCGGCGCTTAACGAGTACGGTATCTATCACGTCGATGGCGTCTTGATGGACATTGGGGTGAGCAGCCCACAAATTGATGATGCAAAACGCGGCTTTTCTTTTCGCTTCGACGGTCCATTGGATATGCGCATGGATCAAGAGCACGGACTCACAGCGGCTGCTTGGCTACAAGAGAAAAGTGAAAAAGAAATCGCAACAGTGATTCGCGATTATGGTGAGGAGCGTTACGCCAATGCGATTGCGCGTGCCATTGTGCAAGAAGAAAAAATTAATCCGATCAAAACCACGGCGCATCTAGCACGGCTCATTGAAAAAGCAGTTCCTAGAAGCAATAAAGATGCCGGGCAACATCCAGCAACGCGAACATTTCAGGCACTGCGCATTGCCGTTAACGACGAGTTAGGCGAATTAGAGAAAGCACTTTCTGCGGCAGGTTCTTTACTAAATCCCAATGGGCGCCTTGTTGTCATTTCGTTTCATTCGCTTGAGGACCGGATTGTGAAACGGTTTTTCTCGAGTGGGGCTCATCGTGAGGCGCTTATCGACTCAAGGGTCGTCTTAAAGGAAAGTGAGATGCCCAAGCCTTTTTGGACCGAGTGCCAAAGAGTGTTGCCTGACGAAAAAGAGATTTCTGAAAATCCACGGTCCCGTAGTGCCGTGTTGCGAGTTGCAACGCGCACCGATGAACCGTGGAGCGAGGAGCGGCAATGAAATTTGATCTTTCCCGCTTTTCAGATCGCGTCCTCTCTTTAGTGACACTATTGAGTGCCGTTGTTCTTTTCGCGAGTTCCTTTTATTTGGTGCAGATGCAGTACAAAGTTCGCATGCTTACTGCAGAAAAGGAGCGCGCTGAACGTGTGCGTCACGCACTTTTAGATGAATCAAGTCAGTTAACACTTGATTTGTCGCGAGCCGCCCTTCCGCGTTACGTGGTTTCTCGCGCAACAGAACTCGGTTACGTGAACGCGGATGTGAATAACACCGTGATGATTCAGGTGCCCGCTTCACAGTTTGGTCGCATTCGCCTTGAGGTGCGCAAATGATGCAGTTTTTAAGACGAATCACGCACCGCTTTTACGCTAGAGTTCTCGAAATCTTGCATGCCGATAGCGCCCCAAGACGCAATGAGCAGCAAGGTGAAGAAGCAATGCTCGGCACGCAAATTCCCACCAACCGCAGCCGTTGGGCTTTTGTCTTGATGGTGGGAGCTTTTGCGACGTTACTTTTACGGTCGGCTTATTTGCAGTGTGGCATTCAAACGGAATTCTTGCAAAAGAAAGGGGAGGAGCGTTACGCACGCACGCTTTCCGTTCCCGCGCAGCGTGGCCGTATTCTCGATAGAAACGGCATCGTGCTCGCCAGTTCAATTCCCGCTAAAAGCATTTGGGCAGTCCCTTCTGAGGTGCGTCAAGCCAAACGCGAGCAATTAAAAGAACTCGCGCGTTTAATCGACACGCCCGTTCCTGAACTTTTGTCGAAATTGGGCGAAAAGAAGAATCGCACATTCGTGTATCTCGCTCGCAAAATCGATATCGAGACGGCTCAGAAGATTTCTGAACTGCGTATTCCTGGCATTTACGACGAAGAAGAAGACAAACGCAACTATCCTGATGGCGAAGTTTCCGCGCATGTTGTCGGATACACCGATACGGATAACCACGGCCGCGAAGGCGTGGAACTCGCTAGCGACGAGATACTCTGTGGAGAAAAAGGCCTACGCTACATTATCCGCGATCGCTTGGGTCAGCGCGTGGATGGTGCCTGGTTAAAAGAAGCGACGCGTGGACGTGATGTGGTGCTTTCGATTGATTCACGCCTGCAGTACATCGCCTACAAAGCATTAAAGCAAGCCGTTGAAGTGACGCGCGCTAAAGCGGGAGCTGTCGTTGTAGCCGACGTTCATACAGGCGAAATCCTTGCGATGAACAATTGGCCCTCCTATGACCCGAATCAACGCAAAGATCTTCGCATTGAAAACGTGCGTAACCGTGTGCTTACGGATATGTTTGAGCCGGGTAGCACGATGAAGCCTTTTGCGATTGCAAAAGCTTTGGATTTGGGCATTGTTCGCCCTGATACGCTCGTTGAAACGGGGCCCGGCGTTTTGACAATTGGCGACAGGACAATTTCCGATACCCATAACTACGGAATGCTCACTGTGAGCCAAATTGTCTCGAAGTCTTCGAACATCGGAACTTGCAAGATTGCCTTTGAAATTAAAAATGAAGATCTTTGGGCTACATACGATGCCTTGGGCTTTGGCAGAGCGCCGAATATGAATTTCCCTGGCGCGATTCGTGGAAAACTGCGTCGCGGCAACCTCTGGCGTCCGATTGAGAAAGCGACGATTTCTTATGGTTACGGTATTTCTGTTTCCCTTATGCAGTTAGTGCGTGCCTACACGGCCCTTGCGCGTAACGGCGACGTGATAGACCTCACATTTAAAAAGAGCCCGAAAGAAGCCACTGGTAAACAGGTGTTTCGCCCCGAAGTCGCGCGTCAGATGCGTGCGATGATGAGTAATACGGTGCTCTCAGGTGGCACCGCGCAGCGTGTCAACATTCAGGGTTATACCGTTGCAGGGAAAACAGGCACGGCCAATAAGCTACGTGACGGTAAGTATGTCGATAAATTAGCTGTGGGTAGTTTCGTGGGGATGGCTCCGGCAAGTCACCCAAGATTAATCGTTGCTGTGATGATTGATGAGCCGAGTCGCGGTAGTTATTTCGGCGGCACGGTAGCCGCTCCTGTGTTTAACGAAGTGATGGCTGGGGCTTTACGCTTAATTGGTGTCAATCCCGATGCGCCTGAATACACAGCGGGAGCAGGAGTTGCGATTCGAGGGATGCGTCATGAGTGAGAATTGGCGTCATGAGATCAATCAATGGTTAAAAAAGCGCACACAAGTGGGTGCCCATTTACGCATCGACTCACGTGATGTTGCTGCGGGAGATGTCTTTGTGGCTCTCAAAGGCGCCAAGGTAGATGCCACAAAATTTTTACCCGTTGCCAAAGCCAAAGGCGCTCGTGCGGTTTTAACAGAAAAGCGTAAAGAGAGCATCGTCCCTTGCGAACTTGAGTGTCTGGAAGTGGAGCATTTAAGAGAGCGATTGGGCGCGATTTCTTCAGACTTTTACGGCAATCCCTCTCGTGAGCTCTTTGGTGTGGCAATCACGGGGACAAACGGAAAAACAAGCACAAGCCACTGGTGCGCAACACTTTTAACGCACTTAGGGGCGCCTTGCGCGGCAATGGGGACAATCGGCACCTTCTTTCATGGCGTTGCTGTGAAAGCTCCAGCACTCACGACGCCTGATGCGGTGAGTATGCAAGGGCTTTTTTATGACTTAAAAGAAGCTGGTGCCAAGGCCTTTGCGATTGAAGCAAGCTCGATTGGCTTAGACCAAGGACGTTTAGACGAAACGGTCATCAAGACGGCTGTCTTTACAAACCTCACACGTGATCACCTCGATTACCACAAGACAGAAGAGGCTTACGCTAAAGCCAAAGCCAAACTCTTTGCCTTTAAAACACTTGAAAGCGCTGTCATTAATATCGATGATGCCTTCGGTCGTGAATTGGCGCAGCAATCTCTAAAGCGCGGGTTGCCAACAATTGGCTACGGCATCAAAGAAAAGGGTAACGACGCGTGTGTTGCAGGTGTTATTGCTCTAATGGCTCAAAACGTGCACTCAGAATCTGCGGGCATGGTTTTCGATGTGCTCTGGCGCGGGAAAACCTATACCTTACAGGCCAAAGTGCTCGGTCTTTTTAACGTTTATAACCTTCTTGCTGTTGCCGGTGTGGCGCTTGCGGCGGGAATGGATCCCGAGGTTGTTTTTTCACAGTTAACTGAGCTTACGCCACCCGCGGGACGACTTCAGCTTTACACGCGCCCTGCAATGCCCATGGCTGTGGTTGATTACTGCCATACGCCAGATGCGATTGAAAAGGCGCTTTGTGCGTTACGTCCAACGGCCGAAAAGCGCGGCGGAAAGTTGTGGATTCTTTTTGGCGCTGGTGGCGATAGAGATCACGGCAAACGCCCTCAAATGGCCTCTGTTGCCGAAAAATATGCCGATTGTGTTGTTGTCACTAGTGACAACCCTCGCTCGGAAGCCCCAGAGGCGATTGCTCAAGATATTGCCGCGGGATTTAAAGAGTGCCACCCGAGTTTCATCCTAAATCGTCATGAAGCGATTGTTGAATCCTTTTGCAAGGCCGATGCCAAAGACGTGATTCTCATTGCAGGTAAGGGCCACGAAGATTATCAAGAAATTAATGGCATCAAACACCATTTCAGTGATGCCGAGACTGTGCGTGAAGCAGCCAACGAGCGCTTCGTGCGAGAGAGTAAGAAATAATGCAAGAAGCTGTTAATCAAAATTGGACTCTGAACCAATTAACAGAGGCACTATCGGGCCTAGTAAAAGAAGTTCGAGGGGCAAGCGGCAGAACGTTTTCTCAAATCGCAACGGACTCTAGAACGATTGGGCAGGGCGAGGTGTTTCTCGCACTGCGTGGCGAAAAGTTCGATGGCCATGCACATGCACTCGAGGCAGTCGCCAAAGGGGCAGCAGCACTTATTGTTGAAGAAGCGATTGATACCGATGTTCCGCAAATTATTGTGCGCGATACGCGTGAAGCCTATGGAGCACTCGCGCGTGCTTGGCGCTCGCAATTTGCGATTCCTTTGATTTCTGTTGTGGGATCGAATGGGAAAACGACAACAACGCAAATGATTGCGTGCATCTTGCGTGAGGCCGTGGCTGCCGATGGCGCGTCTCTTGCAACCGAAGGAAACTTTAATAACGAGGTGGGCGTGCCTCGTATGCTTCTTAGACTGACGGACGAGACAAAAATCGCCGTCATTGAAGCTGGGATGAATCACGCAGGTGAAATGGCACGTCTTGCAAGTTGGATTCGTCCAACAGTTGCAGTCGTCACGAACGCGCAGCGCGAACACCAAGCCTATATCGAGGGTGTGGCGGGATCGGCTAGAGAAAATGGTCTCATGATTGTTGCCCTTTCTGCGAAAGGGACAGCCGTACTACCGCTAAAAGATCCCTCGCTACGGATTTGGATTGATTATGCGCGAGCACGGGGATGCTCCGTTTTAACGTATGCAGCCAATGCCGATACGGCTTATGTCAATGCATATCGCAAGGGTGAGGCGCTTGTAATCGAGACGCCAAGTCAGACAATCGAAACAACGCTTGCGATGTTAGGCGAGCACGCTGTGCACGATGCAGCAGCGGCTGCTGCCGCAACTCTTGCCGCAGGAGTTAGCCTTGCGAGCATTGCAAGAGGCCTAGCCAAGTTTCGTCCAATTCAGGGGCGAGGCCGTATGTATCGATTGGCCAACGGCTCGGTTCTTATCGATGAATCCTATAACGCCAATCCCGATAGCATGCGTGCCGCAATCGATGTGTTATCGCAAATGCCTGCGCCTCGCATCTTGGTCGCAGGCGAGATGGGAGAACTCGGGGAGCACTCTAGCCAATACCACGCAGAGATTGTGAAGTACGCTCGCAGTAAGGGAATTGAAATGCTCCTGACAACGGGAGCCGCCTTCCGCGAAGCTACGTCACTTTTTGGTGCAGGAAGCTTTTATTACGAAACACGTGAGGCTTTAGGCGTTGCGCTATTTAAGGCGCTCGATAACCCCTGTAGCGTTCTTGTTAAGGGAAGTCATTACGTGGGCTTAGACGCTATTGTGAAAGCAATTTTAGAAACCGAAGATGCTACAAGTCGCGATGCGATGTAAGAGCAATAAAGGAATTTTTGGATGTTATTAAGTCTATTTCAGTATCTCTCCGAGAGTGTTCGCGCCTTTAGCGTCTTTAATTATTTAAGTCTTCGAGCGTTAATGGCGGCTTTGACGGCAATGGCCATTGGCTTTGGCGCGGCTCCTTGGGTTATTCGCGAATTAAAAGCCCTAAAAATCGGTCAAGCCGTAAGAGAAAATGGTCCGAAAACGCATTTAGCCAAAGACGGTACACCGACGATGGGCGGCGTCTTAATTCTGGTCAGTATCGGAATTTCCACACTGCTTTGGATGGATTTATCCAATCGCTTTGTGTGGATTGTTCTCTTTGTGACTCTTTGCTACGGGTTAATTGGATGGTCGGATGACTATCGCAAAGTTGTGCATCATGATCCGCATGGGATGAGCGCAAAAGAAAAATTTGGTTGGCAAAGTTTGGTGGGCTTTTTTGCGGCCATTTATTTGGCGTTTGCCGTTTCGATGCCTGCGGATACCGATGTGTGGGTCGCTGTCGCACAGTGGGTGCAAAGTGGTTTTGCGAGTAACCAAGTCTCTAAGTTGGATTTGATTGTCCCCTTCTTTAAGCAAATTGCTTTCCCCTTTGGTATTTGGGGATTCATTATTTTGACCTACATTGTGATTGTTGGAACTTCAAACGCTGTCAATCTCACCGATGGTCTTGATGGTTTGGCTATTCTCCCTTGCGTGATGGTGGGCTCGGCCTTGGGAATCTTCGCTTACGTTGTGGGGCGTCCTGACTTTTCAAGTTATTTGCTTTTCCCGTATATCCCAGGCGCAGGCGAGCTCGTTGTCGTGTGCGCAGCATTAGCTGGCGCGGGGCTCGCATTCTTGTGGTTTAACACGTATCCAGCTGAGGTCTTTATGGGAGACGTTGGAGCCTTGGCTTTGGGTGGCTGCTTAGGGTGCGTCGCTGTGATTGTTCGTCAAGAAATCGTTCTTGCGATTATGGGAGGCATCTTTGTTGTTGAGACGCTTTCTGTGATGATTCAGACAACGTATTTCCGTTACACACACGGTAAGCGTTTTTTCTTAATGGCGCCTATTCACCATCACTTTGAATTAAAGGGTTGGAAGGAAACGCAAGTGGTGGTGCGCTTTTGGATTATTACCTTTATTTTGGTTTTAATTGGTTTGGCCACATTAAAGATTCGCTAGAAAAAGAATTCCGAAAGGACGATACAAATGCAAAAGGCTTTAGTTCTTGGGGCGGGGGCATCTGGTTTAGCCAGTGTTCGTTTTTTAAAGCGTCGCGGCTGGGATGTGGCCGTTGCTGATACCCGAAAAGAGCCTCCAGGAAGCGTGACACTGAAAGAAGAATTTCCCGATGTCACTTTCACAGGTGGCGACTTACCGAAGGCGCTTGTCGATGATTGCGATATGGTTGTCTTAAGCCCTGGGTTGTCGCCCGAACACTCCCTTGTGAGTCATTTGGTTGCCGTAGCAAGAGAAAAGGGCAAAGATATTGTCGGAGAAATTGAGCTTTTTGCCCGAGAACTCGCGCGGCTTAAAGAAGAAAAGCAGTATGAGCCTAAGATTCTTGCCATCACGGGAACAAACGGAAAGACAACGACAACACGGCTCACAGGCCTGATGGTTGCTGAGGATAAGAAAAGCGTTTGCGTTGCAGGAAATATCGGACCGAATGCTGTAGTTGAACTTGACCGTCTTCTTGATGAAGAAAGGTTACCTGACTATTGGGTCTTAGAGCTATCGAGTTTTCAGCTTGCGACAACATCAAGCTTAAAAGCCGATGCCGCCGCATTTCTCAATCTCACGCAAGACCACGTCGATTGGCATGGTTCAATGGCCGAGTATGAGGCGGCCAAACTACGCATCTTTTCTGAAAAAACAATTCGCGTCTTAAATCGCGACGATAAAGCCTCGATGCGGGCCAAAGTCGATGGCGCAGATGTTCGTACTTTCGGTGCCTCTGAACCCAAAGAGGCCGGTGAATATGGCCTCACAAATGACGGAGGACTTTCATGGCTCTGCGAAATTCCCGCCACACACAATGTGGGTCCAAAGCGTCGGAGTTTATTGCTTTCCCCAGATCCGGTTGAAAAGCGTCTACTAATGCCGGCGTCGTCTCTAAAGATTCGCGGTCAGCACAATGCAATGAATGCGTTGGCTGCCATTGCCTTGGCTGAAGCCACAGGCGTAAATCTATCGGCAGCCCTGCGAGCTCTGTCGCAATTTGCTGGTGAGTCGCACCGCGTGCAGTTTGTTTTAAAGACGCCGCGTGGCGTTGAGTTTATCGATGACTCCAAAGGAACCAACGTGGGGGCAACGTGTGCCGCGTTAATTGGTCTCGGTGCCTCAGGGCAAAAGTGCTCTTTGATTCTTGGGGGAGACGCGAAGGGGCAGAGTTTTGAAGATATCGCTCAGGCCGTTGCCGCGCATGCGCGTCACGTCGTCTTGATTGGGCGAGACGCGAAATTCATCGAACCTGCGTTGGTTAATACGGGAGTGCCTGTTACAAACGCAGGATTTGATTTTGAAAAGGCAATTGATTTGGCGTATGCGGCTTCTCACGAGGGAGACGCTGTGCTACTAAGCCCTGCGTGCGCGAGTTGGGATATGTTTAAAAACTACGCAGAACGCGCCGCCCGTTTTATTGCAAAAGCCAAAGCTATCGCTTCGAAAGAAGCATAAGAGAGGCCTAAGAGGGGCATACGAGTTGTGTTTGGAATCGGTCAAGAGAAAAAGAAATCGCAAAGCGTCCCAGCCTGGGTCGGGGCCGATTCGAGCCTATTGGGCGGCAAAAGCTCTCGAAGCGATAAGCCAGAAGGGTTTGACGTTACCGTCGCTTTAATTACTGTTGCGCTCTTAGCCTTTGGTGTGCTGATGGTCTATTCGGCAACAATTTCCTTTGCCGATAATCCGAAATACCAAACAACGACCTATCACTTTGTGGCGCGCCAGTGCCTATGGATTGCTGTGGGGTGCGCCGTCGGTTTCTTTGTCTATCAAGTGCCGATGCGGCTTTGGCGGAGATCGGCGCCTTTCTTAGCGGGCGTTGCGATTCTCTTACTGATTGTGGTCTTAATCCCAGGAATCGGGCGCTCTGTCAATGGCGCTCGCCGTTGGATCGCTTTGGGGCCAGTCAGTTTTCAGGTCACTGAATTCGTCAAGTTCGCTATTTTGATTGCGGCCGCGGCTTTTACCGTAAAGCGGCAAGACTACATGCATTCGGTCACAAAAGGTTTAGGCCCGATGCTTGTCGTTATGGTCGTTGTGGCTAGCTTAATTGGCTTACAGCCTGATTTGGGTGCGACAGCTGTCATCATTGTGATTGCGATGGGCGTGCTTTTCTTAGGGGGGTTAGATAGCAAAATCTTTACCGTGGTGCTTATCTTAGCCTTTACCTTTGGCATCTCGATGATTTATCTCTCGCCTTGGCGCTTAGAGCGCATGATCTCTTACTGGGACGTGTGGGCAAACGCGTACGGTAAGGGCTACCAATTAAGTCACTCCTTGATTGCCTTTGGTCGTGGGGAGTGGTTTGGTGTGGGTTTAGGCGCTTCGATTGAAAAGCTTCACTACTTACCCGAATCACACACAGACTTTATTGTTGCCGTGATTGCTGAAGAATTTGGCTTTGTCGGCGTCGCGGTTTTGATTATCGCTTTTTACATTTTTGTACGTCGCGCGTTTGCGATTGGTCGTCAGTCCATTAAATTAGATCGCGTCTTTTCTGGCCTTGTTGCTGAAGGCATCGGGATTTGGATTGGCTGCCAGGTGATTGTGAACTTGGGAGTGGCCACAGGGCTATTGCCAACAAAAGGTTTAACGCTACCGTTTGTTAGCTACGGTGGGTCATCGCTAATCGCTACAATTGCCGCGGTTGCGCTTTTGCTGCGTGTGGATCGAGAAAACCGTGTTCTGATGCGGGGAGGTCGAGTTTAGTTATGGATCAAAAACATCTATTGATTGCCGCGGCTGGCACGGGAGGCCACGTGATGCCAGGGCTTGCTGTGGCGCGCGAGATGGAAAAACGCGGCTGGCGTATTACCTGGATTGGAACGCAAACGGGAATGGAAGGAGGTCTCGTTAAAAAAGACGGGATTGACTTTATTGGTTTGGATTTCCGTGGAATGCGTGGGCACGGGGCTCTTGCCTTTCTCAAGGGTGGCGTAAAACTACTTTTGGCGATTTTGAAGTGTCGTTCTCTTATTAAGAAACTGAAGCCCGATGTCTTTTTCACGACAGGGGGCTATATCGCTATTCCTGTTAACGCTGGGGCTCGGGCCAATCACGTGCCATCGGTGTTGATGAATTGTGATGCCGATGTGCTTTTATCGACCAAGATGATTATGAAAAGCGCGGCAGCCGTGGCTTGTGGATTTGATGGGGGCGCGAAAAAAGAAGCCGGCGCTCGAGGTATTGTCACAGGCAATCCCGTGCGAGCCGATATCGAAGCCATTGAAGCTCCTGAAGAGCGTTTCGCTAACCGCAAGGGGAAGTTAAAACTTCTTGTCTTTGGCGGAAGCCTTGGAGCCCAGGTCTTGAATGTCACAATTCCTAAGGCGTTAGCGCTTTTTCATGAGGATGAGCGTCCCACCGTCATTCATCAGTGTGGAGCACGCTTTGTTGAGGAAGTGCAAAAGAGGTATCGCGACTTAGGCGTTGAGGCTACTGTTGTCGGTTTTATCGACGATATGGCTAAGGCTTATCGGGAAAGCGATTTGGTTATCTGTCGCGCCGGGGCAACGAGCGTAGCCGAGCTCTGCGCAGCGGGTGCGGCAAGCCTACTTGTCCCACTTGTTGTGGGAACGACTTCGCACCAGTTGGGTAACGCAAGATATATGAGTAGAAACGGCGCCTCGGTGATGATTGAACAGAAGAATCTCACGCCAGAAGCGCTTTTTGAGATTTTGAAAAACACAAAGCGTGAGAAGTTACTCGAGATGGCTCAAAAGGCCCGGGGTCTTTGTCGGCCCCATGCAGCGGTCGTTGTTGCCGATCAAATTGAAAAAGTTTCTCAAAAAAATGAGCATTAGCTTTTAGTGAAAGACGAGTGAATTTATGAAGTTTGTTGTCAAGCATTTGCATTTTGTGGGAATCGGTGGCTCAGGGATGTGTGGCATTGCCGAGGTGCTTTTAAACCTTGGATATGTCGTTAGCGGTTCTGATATTGCAGAAAGTGCGGTAACGCAACACCTGCGTCGCTTAGGAGCACGTGTTGCTATCGGACATGCCGCAGAAAATATTGAGGGTGCCGATGCCGTTGTTGTCAGTTCGGCAATCAAATCCGATAATCCTGAAGTTCAAGCGGCTAAAGCAAAAAAGCTTCCCGTTGTGCCGCGCGCTGTGATGCTTGCCGAATTAATGCGGCTACGTCGTGGGATTGCGATTGCCGGGGCCCACGGCAAAACGACAACAACCTCTCTTACGGCAACACTTCTTGCCGCAGGTGGCTTAGATCCTACGTATGTCATCGGTGGAAGACTCAATAGTTCTGGTGTAAACGCGCGTCTTGGTGCCGGAGAATTTATCGTCGCTGAAGCCGACGAGTCGGATGCGTCATTTTTGAATTTGACGCCAGTGCTTTCTGCAGTGACCAATATTGATTACGACCATATGGATACCTATGGTCACGATTTCAATAAATTAAAAGAAGCCTTTGTTGAGTTCTTGTCGCGCTTACCTTTTTACGGTGTTGCCGTTCTTTGTACCGATGACGAAAATGTGCGTTCTATCGTGCCGCAGGTGACGCGTCGCGTCATTACCTATGGCGTAAACGAAAACGCCGATGTTCGCGCTATCGACATTAAGCCCAATGGCGTGAAGACGGCCTACACCGTTTTAAGACCCAATCACGATCCACTTCCAGTGGTTCTTAACTTACCTGGAATGCACAATGTCGTGAATTCTTTGGCTGCGATTGCGATTGCCACGCTTGTTGGCGTGAGTGACCAAGCAATCGTGAAGGGCCTTGCGGAATTCACAGGGGTCGGGCGGCGCTTTGCGCAGTATGGCAAAGTCGCTCTGACCGATGAGGTGGGGAAAAAGCTCGGCAGCTTCACGCTTGTTGACGATTACGGACACCATCCGCATGAGATTGCGGCAACTATGGCTGCTGTTCGCTCTGCGTGGCCTGAGAAGCGGCTTTTAATTGCGTTTCAACCGCATCGCTACACACGCACACGTGATTGTTTTGAAGATTTTGTGAATCTTTTATCAAAAGCCGATGCGGTTGTTTTAGCCGATGTGTATCCGGCGGGAGAAAAGCCGATTTTTGGTGCCGATGGTAGAGCCCTTGCGCACGCCATTCGCTTAAGAGGGCAAAACAATTTGATTTTCTGCGCGGATTTAAATGATGTGCCAGCGGCAATTCGGCGTTTGGCTCACGATGGCGATGTGGTGCTTACGATTGGCGCGGGATCGATTGGGCGTGTTCCGCAAATGCTCACGAAGGAGGGGAAAGAATGACCGATATGAAAGAGAAATTTGGCCATGTTGCCGTTCTCATGGGAGGCGTGAGTTCGGAGCGTGAGATTTCTTTGATGAGTGGCTCGGGTGTTTTAAAGGCACTCGTCAGTCGTGGGGTGGATGCTGTCGCTGTTGATCTTGCGCAAGGTATCGAGCGATTGATTCAAGAAAAGTTCGATCGCGCCTATATCGCGCTTCACGGTCGTTTTGGCGAAGATGGAACGATTCAAGGCGTTTTGGAATATCTTCAGATTCCCTACACAGGAGCTGGTGTTCAGGCTAGCGCCATTGCCATTGATAAAGCGGCTACGCGCACCGTTTGGGCCGATGCGGGGCTTCCTGTGGCAAAGGGCATGACGATTCACAGCGCCGACGAAGCCCAAGCTGTTTTGGATAAGTTAGGGGGCGATATTGTTGTTAAGCCCGCCTGCGAAGGGTCTTCCATTGGCGTGGTGCGCTTAAAGGGTGCCACGCTTAATGAACTCAAGAACGCACTTAGCGAAGCCCTTCGGTTTGACACAAGCGTTGTGGTTGAAGAACGCATCTTTGGTAAAGAACTCACTGTGGCAATTTTGGATGGCAAAGCGCTTCCTGTGATTGACATTCAAGCGCCCGATGGTGACTACGACTACAAGAATAAGTATTGGGGCGATGCGGTGCGCTATGTGTGCCCCGCTAAGATTAACCCCGATAGCTACAAAGCTATCAGTGCGGCAGCGGAAAAAGCGTTTGCCGCCTTGGGCGCCCGTGGTTGGGGACGCATTGATGCGATGATGCGTGAAGATGGTTCATTTGTTCTTCTTGAATTAAATACGAGCCCTGGTATGACGCCGCACTCGCTTGTTCCCATGGCAGCACGCGAGGCGGGCATGAGTTATGAAGACCTTGTCATTCGCGTGCTAGAGCTCGCAGGACTAGACCGCGTCTCTAAGGAACTTCAGGGGTAAACGAGGCCATAGTGCTGTGAAGAAAAAGTACATCCTCGCAATAGCTCTTTGTGGCGCAGTTCTTTGCGTTGCGGCGGGATATGCTTTCGTTTGTCACTTCGTACTTCCAACGCTAGAAATTCGCGAATTGGTTGTCACGGGTGAAAAAGACGAACGCGCCGTAAACGATGTGCGGCAAGCCGTCGAGAGCGAACTTGATGGGGGCTTTTTCTCGCAAGACTTAGATCGAATTAAGGCTTCTGTTGAGCGACTAACCTGGGTTAAGTCCGTGACAGTGACAAGACTCTGGCCGAATTCTGTGGATGTGACGGTAACACGACTAGAGCCCGTGGCACGTTGGGAAGACGGGCGTTTGGTTTCTGAGCACGGTGTGGTTTACGTGCCGCTTGTCGATGAGGGAGATAAAACGAAAAACCTCCCTCTTATTGTGGCCGACACCACGATGTTTGCGCCCGATGCGGTAAAGTTTTTGCCAAAATTTGAAACGCTTGCGTCAAAATTTGGCGCTCACGTTCAGGCAATTGCTGTAACGTATCGGGGAAGTTGGTCTGTGACGGTAAAGATGCCCAAGAGCCCGACGCTACGCGTTGAGTTAGGTCGCGCTACGGAGTCGGATGTGATTTTTGATCGTTTGGATTTGGTTTTGAAAAATTATTCACGTGTTTGCGAAACAATGTCGGCTTGTCCCGCATTTGTCGATGCGCGATATGAGAATGCTTTTGCAGTGCGTTTGCCAGAAGCGAAGTTGAGGTAACGAGGAAGTCTCTCATGCAAGATACACAACCCGATCACATTATTGCCGCAATGGATATTGGCACAAGCAAGGTCGAAGTGGCCGTTGCTGACGTCAGTGTGCCAGGCGAAATCGATGTCATCGGTATTGGTAACGTCTCTTCTTTTGGTGTCGACGGTGGCTGCATTAAAGATGTGGAACTCGCTGTCGAGTCCATCCGCAGAGCGGTTTCTGAAGCCTGTGAAACCTCAGGCGTTGCTATCACGCACGTTACGGCTGCCTTAACAGGTAAGGGACTGCATTGCATCAACAAAGTAGGAAAACTTGTTCTTGCCAACGACGAAGTCACAGAAGATGATGTGAAGACGGCGACAAAATTGGCGATGATGTTTGACCCCAAGATTCACGACACAGATACCGACCCTGCTTTGCGTCATGAGGACGACATCGTTGTGATGCATTCGATTAAGGGCTACACAATCGATGATGACGATACGTTGATTAACGATCCCGTTGGGATGGCCTGCTCGGTATTGAAGGCGCATGTGCATTTAGCGATTGGTTCGGAAAGCATTGCATTAAATCTGATTAAGTGCATTCGCAAAGCCGGTCTTGATGTCGATGGCGTTGTCATGCAGCCTTGGGCGAGTGCGGCAAGTTGCTTGACGCCAACAGAAAAAGAATTGGGCGTGGTTTTGCTCGATTTCGGCGCAGGGGCCACAGACATTGCTTGTTTTCAGGGCAATCAAATTCAATACACCGCCGTCGTTCCAGTGGGAAGTAACATCCTCTCGCGCGATATTGCCTCTGTTTTGGGGTGTTCTTTGGATGATGCCGATGAAATTAAGGGCACCTACGCACATATTGGTTTTCATGAAACCGATAACTTCACAAAGATTCCTTACAAGCATGAGGCCAGTGGTGCAGAGCGCGAAGTACCTGTCACAGATGTGGTTCGCATTGTTGAGCCACGCGTCACTGAAATCTTGCAGC
>CAVAQL010000007.1:0-26347 GCA_963590825.1 Bacteroides caccae
ACAAAGTTGCAGAAGAGTTGACTGCCTCCAATGATGAGCTTTCCCATTGGATTAAGCGACACAAAAACTGCGTTTCGAAAATGGAAGACGAAGATTACGTCTCAACAAAAGAGGTCATGAATAAAGTCATCACAACGCCGCAATACAAGAAAGAATCCATACGGCAATTTTCATCAGGCGCTGACACAGAAATCATCGGCTATGCAAAACACCACGACTTCACCGTCGTCACATATGAGAGTAAAGCCCCAGAGAGTCGCACACCAAAGATTCCTGACGTTTGCGATGCTTTACAAGTTTCTTGGCTAGCCCCGCTTGACTTGTTAGAACGGTTAAAACCCCGTTTCGTACTTGACAAAAATTAAGAGTCTCGCTGCTCTCAAAATCCGAATGGCCGTTTTTTTGGAAACGCCTTGTGCTCACTTATTCCTTTTTTCCCAGAGGAAAAAATCTGACCACAAAGAAGACATGGGCAGTGCAAAACAGCCAGCGCCACCAGAGCGGATACGGTCACCCGCATAAAGCACAATCCCTGTGAAATTCTCTTTTCCGAGAAGTTCTTGCATCCAATGCAGGTGCCGAAAATCGTCCATCGAAATGCTTTCTGAGGCTTTCACTTCAATGCCAATGTGATACCCTCTTTCATCGGAAACCATAAAATCAATTTCATGCCCGCGCGAGCGAAAATAATAGATGTTCCACTCAGGGTTTAAGTCGAGCTCGCTTGCAAGTTGGTTATAAACCCACGTTTCAACAAGTTTTCCGCCCTCGTTCTGAGAGCGTTCGCTACTGTTGAGAATGTCTTCAGGACGATAAACCCTCAAAAGGTGCGCCATAAGGCCAGAATCTGTCATGAAGGGCTTTGGAGAAATTCCTGGTCCATCGCTATCTTTCTTAGCCCATCCAGGAACCATGTCTGCTAGGTACAAGGCCTCGATAGCTGATAAATACGTATTCAGCGTTTCCCATGCTAACTTAAATTCGCTCGCAAGACGCGCTTTAATTAATGGGCGACTTGATAACGTAGCAACGCAAGAAAGAACACGTTCCATCGTATTTTTCTTGCGAATGCCCCACTGGTCTCGAAGATCAAGCAACACCTGATTGGCTAAGTAATCCCGAAACCAACTTGTTCGATAATCGGGCTCCGTAAGTTCACGAACCTCAGGGAAGCCGCCTGCGAGAACGCACTCGAGAACAAGAGGCTTACTGCATTCGAAATCCAAAGAAAGAGGCAGTTTCCCCTCAAACAACGCCTTGAGAAAACCAGGCGTATGTCCCCGTTTTTCAGCTTCGGAAAATGTTCGAACACGGACAAATCCCGCGCGGCCGGCAAGTGATTCGTTTGCCTGAGGGATTTTTCGGTAATCAGCAGATCCCGAAATAATGTACTGCCCTTTTTTTGGGTTGCGATCAACAGCGAATTTGATTTCGCCAATCAGCGCTGGCACCTTCTGGATTTCATCAATAATCATGACCGCTTCGGGCTTTCGACGAACAAAGAAACTCGGATCTGCCTTCGCTTCGAGAAATGTTGTCTCCACATCAAGCGATTTGAAGATTTGATTGGCAATAGGCGCCTCTAGGAGTAACGTCGTTTTTCCTGATTGGCGGCAGCCGACAACGCTAACGATACGATGCGTTTCCATCTTCAATTCGAGCGATTTCTGAGCCCAGCGCTTGAGAAACATAGCCTTTCTCCATGAGTCCTCTCTTGCAGAAATTATAAGATAGAAACTGCAGAAATTATCAAATAGAGTTTGCAGAATTTATAAGATAGAAAATGCTGAAATTATCAAATAGGACGAATAGCATGCTGAAATAAAAGAGGTTTTATCTGCCAAAAAAGTCAGTACTCGGCCGTGTTTGAGCCACAGAGCTTTATAGAGGAGGGTTTTTTCCCGAACGAAAGAAAGGAGAGGCCTATTTTGAGAACGATTGCAATCTACTTTTGATTCTTCAACAAATCACGAATTTCCCGCAACAAAAGGACATCTTCTGGGGTAGGTGCGGGAGCGGCGGCCTTCTCTTTTTCTTGCTCTTCTTTTTTCTCTTCGACGAGTCTCTCGAGTTGCTTACGCGCATGGGTAACTGCTTTAATAAGAAGAAAGACCACAAAGGCAAGCAAAATAAAATGCACAACAGAGGTTAAAAACGCCCCGTAACCAAAGACAGTAGCCCCTGCCTTGGTGAGAGCTTCGTAGGTTTCGGGGCCTGCGTAATCCGCAGGACGGCGCAACACAATAAAGAGGTTGGTAAAGTCTGGCTTACCAACAAGAAAGCCCACAAGCGGATTGATGATATCTTTAACAAGGCTATTGACAATCGATGAGAAGGCCGCGCCGATAATCACAGCGACGGCCAAGTCAAGGACATTGCCTCGGGAAATGAACGCCTGAAATTCTTGAATGAATTTTTTCATACGTGTTCTCCCTTTTTTAGACCTTTTTCTTACCCCAACTGTCGCGAAGTCCTACAGCAAGGTTCAAAACGGGCGCCTCGCTCTTATGATCGATGCGGTCTGTGACGAAATAGCCTGTGCGCTCAAACTGAAAGCGCGTATCGGGTTTCGCACTCGCAACCGTCGGCTCAACGTAGCCCGCAAAAACCTTCTTACTTTCTTTGTTGATGAGCGTTCTGTAGTCCTCCGCAGAATCGGGATTGGCTTCTGTAAAGAGTCGATCGTAGAACTTTAATGTGGCAGGAACTGCTGTTGCCGCATCAAGCCAGTGAATGGCAGCCTTGGTTTTCACAGAATCAGCGCCCGCCGTACCCGTTTTGGTTTCGGGTAGATAGTTCGCATGCACGCATGTAACGCGCCCTGTGGCATCTTTTTCAAAGGATGTGGGAACAATCACATAACCATAACGAAGACGCACAGGCTTAGCGGGGCTTCCATCAGCGGGGACCGTTAAACGGCGATACCCCTTAGGTGGCACCTCGGCGAAATCATCTTCTTCGATCCAAAGCTCGCGACTCATTGTCATCTCGCGGGTTCCCATTTCAGGAATCTGCGGGTGATTTGGCGCAACCAAGGTTTCACTTTGACCCTCTGGGTAGTTATCCAAAATCAGTTTTAACGGACGAACCACACCAAAGCGACGTTCTGCGGTCTTTTCTAAATCTTCGCGAAGACTCTGCTCGAGAATGCCATAGTCAATCCAACCACCAGCGGCACGCGAGACGCCACAGCGCTCAACAAAGTTTTGAATCGACTGCGCTGTAAAGCCACGGCGACGCAAACCAACGAGCGTTGGCATACGTGGGTCATCCCATCCGTCAACAAGCTTCTCGGTGACAAGCTGAATGAGCTTACGTTTACTCAAAACCACATACGTCAGATTTAAGCGATTGAACTCATACTGATGCGGCAGTAAGAAAAAGTTCTTTCTCACCACCGTAAGCGTTGCCTGCAAAAATGGCGTAAAGCTCTCAGGGCTCTTTAAAAGGAGCGTGAAGAATTCTTTGGCTTTTTCGCTTGTCGCATCTTCGGGAGCAGCCTCTTTCCAAGAAGCTAAAAGGGCCCGCATAGCAAGCTCAGCTTCACTCTTACCGAGTTTTTCCGTTGCGCCAAGAGCGGCTTTCATAAAGCCAGAAGCTCGGGCGTCTTTACCTTCGGACATCGCCTCAATAATCGAGAGGGCCTCTTTAAATTGCGGCGTACGAAGCACAGGCACAACGCGCTCGAGCGCCCAATCGTAAAACGCGCGCTGATCATCGAATTCGAGCGTACAAATCGAATGAGTGATGTTTTCAACAGCGTCTTCCATCGGGTGCGCGAATGTGTACATCGGATAGATGCACCACGTATGCCCTGTTGCCTGATGCTCGGCAAAGCGGATGCGGTAAATCGCAGGGTCTCTTAAATTAATATTGGGAGAGGCCATATCGATTTTGGCGCGAAGCACCATCGAGCCTTCGGCGTGCTTACCGGCGCGCATTTCGCGGAAAATTCTTAAATTCTCCTCCGGTGTGCGATTGCGAAATGGCGAGTCCTTACCAGGCTCCGTTAAGGTGCCGCGGTTTTCACGCATTGCATCGGCACTTTGTTCATCAACGTAGGCGTAGCCCGTTTTAATTAAGTGCTCGGCAAACGCATACATGTATTCAAAGTAATTGGAAGCGTAATAAAGGTTATCTTCCTTTTCGTCTTTCCAGTCAAAGCCAAGCCAGCGGACACTTTCCATGATGGTATCGACGTACTCTTGGTCTTCTTTCACGGGATTCGTGTCATCAAAGCGCATGTGGCAGCGACCACCATAATCGCGCGCCAAACCAAAGTCCAAGCAAATCGCCTTAGCGTGACCGATGTGCAAATAGCCATTGGGTTCAGGCGGAAAACGCGTACGAATGCGAGCGGTATCGGGTTGCCCTTTTTCAAGCTGCTCAGAGTATGGCGCCGGGTGCCCACACCAATAGCGCGGAAGGTTATTGCCCTCAGCGAGATCGGCTTCAATAATGTTTCGGATAAAGTTCACAGGCTTACTGACTTCAGTGGCCTCTTCGTTATTCTTAACCTCAGACATTCGTCGTTTCCAATACAAAAATTTTCGGCACGATTTGAAAAAAATTCCGCGCCAATCAAAACTCTCTTAACGCCTTAAGAGAGAATAAGCACAACAAAGAAATTATTTTAGCCGATGAATCCTTTAAGCTAAAAAAATTGCGCAACCATTGACAAAGACAATATAAAGTAGCGCACCCGCAAAAATAGAGAGAAGGGCTCGAGAAAAGCACCACTGAAGCGCCACGACAACAGCAATTGCCGCCACAGCTGGCCCAACAGTGCCGCGAGAGACCGTATCAAAAACACCGCTTAAAACCAAAAGCACCATAATCGAAAGCGGCAAGAAGTCCCCGAGGCTTCGAATCCAACGCTGCTCACGTAAAAGCCGTTCGCCAAAAATAAACGGTAGCGCCCGAATTCCAAAGGTCACCGCTGTCATAGCGAGAATGACCAAGAGTAGATAGAGAAAATCAGACATGGTTTTCCCCCTCTTTCACTTGCCCCTTTCCCCAGATTAAGCCGCAGATGGTGCAACAGGCTATGGCAATCAACAACGCTTCTGAGGAGTCAACGTACCAAGCGATTGGAAATGAAATGAGAGCAATCCAAAGAGAAACAGATGTTTTACGGTGGCGCCACTGTTCGGTCGCGAGCATCGCGAAAAGGCAAGTCAAGACAAAATCAAGCCCCGTTAAATTTAACTGCACTTTTAGCCCTGCGAAAACGCCAACAGCCGTACCGATATTCCACCAAACTTGATTTAAGAAACTTAGGACAAAGACGCGATTTTTCGAAGCCTCTTTCGGTAGCGTTGTCACAAGAGAAAACGTCTCATCGGTAATAGCGAAAACGCAATACCATCGTTTGAGGCCCGATTTCGGCAAACGATCGAAAACGGGAATCCCGTAGAAGGCATGACGAAAATTCACGACAAACGTCGCAAAAGCAATCGCAGGAATTGAAAAGCCGGCCACTGCCATCGGAATCATCATAAATTGCGAAGCGCCTGCGTAAACAAAAACAGAGCTCGCTATCACAAACCATGCGGGAAGCCCCGATTGTGCGGCTAAAAAGCCAAAGGTCATGCCGATGGGAATGTAGCCAGCCATCACGGGAATTGAATCACAGAAGGCCTCTTTCCAGTCGGAAGACTCTTTAGAAAAGTTTTCTTTCAAATCCTTATCTTTCACAGTGGTTTTCATCGTCCTTTCGCACATTAGGGGCGGTATGATACGGCAAAAATAACTTAACCCCTTTTTTCCCGATGCGTTCGATAGTTCTAAATCGACTTACCTCAGTACTTTGCTCTATTTCTCTAGCCGTCGCTGGGATGCCAGCGCTTGCGGCAAGCGATATTGACTTAAATCTCCCTAGCTTAGGAACCGTCGCTGGGGCAGATTTATCGTTAACCGAAGAACGCGAGTACGGCGAAGAAATCATGCGCCACATTCGTGCCGATGCCAGTTTCTTAAACGACGATGAAACAATCGACTACTTAAATCGTTTGGGCTATCGGCTCGTTGCAGCAGGCGCCTCTCAACCCTACGACTTTTTCTTCTTTCCCATCCGGGATAAGTCCTTAAATGCCTTCGCCTTGCCTGGCGGCTTTATTGCCGTGCACACGGGGCTTGTTGTTGCCGCAGAAAATGAAAGCGAACTCGCGGGCGTCATTGGTCACGAAATCGGACACGTCACACAGCGTCACATTGCGCGCATGATTGAACAAAGCCGTGGTTCTCTCGCGATGACAATTGGCTCTGTGCTGCTTGCGATTCTCGCTGCGCGCACAGGAGGAAATTCTGGTGGAAACGCCGCTGTTGCCATCGCCATGGGAACACAGGCGGCGATGATTCAAAAGCAACTCTCGTATTCACGAGACGCCGAGCGCGAAGCCGACCGCGTGGGACTTACAACGCTCGCAAACGCAGGTTTTGACCCCAAAGGCATGGAAGGATTCTTCTCAAAACTGCAAGAAAATAGCCGCTACTACGAGTCAGCCTCCACAGCCTACATTTCCACGCACCCCCTAACAGGCGAACGTTTAAGCGATATGCAAAATCGCACGAGAGCGATGAAGGCGGTGCATCACCAAGATAGTTTGGATTTTTTTCTAATCCGAGCTCGCCTACGTGTGCTACAAGAAACCCGTTACGACGGGTATCTCACCGCATCGCGGCAGTTCCAAAATGCACTTAAAACCGCAAAAGGAAGTGAAGCTGTTGCGGCGCACTACGGACTATCGGTTGCTTACGATAAGTTAGGAGAAAAGACAAAAGCCTTCGAAGAAGCGAAAGCCGCTCGCGCTCTAACGCAAAGCGAATCCGTGCTCCTTGATAAGATTTACGCAGAAGCTTCCTTTGGTCAAGCCAAGACGAATAAGGAAAAAGAAGCCGCTCTTGCCATATCAAAGAAAACGACAACGAATCACCCCTACTCAGCGATGCTTGCGAGCTCTTACGCTGAGATGCTTTTTAAGGCCGGAAAAAATAAAGAAGTCATTCACTTTTTGCGTAACCAAAAAGCCTTAAGTAAACACAACGCAGACTATTACGGGCTCCTTGCGAGAAGCTACGAAGCTTTAGGAGAGCGTTCGCAAGCCTTTGCCGCCACAGGCGAAATGTATTGGCTTCTTGGCAATGAGAAAGCCGCTCTCTATCAGTATGACAAGGCTCAAAAGGCTTCTGACGCTGACTTTTACACGATGAGTCAAATCGACGCCAAGTTAAGAACGCTCAGAAGTCGCTTGAAAGACGAGAAAAAATAGTCTTAGCCCTCCACGCGACAGCGCCACAAAGCAGTTGGCAAGCTGCGTTGCGTCTTTCGCCTAATGATTTCACATCCTTTGTGTGCGAAAATTGCGCCCACAAAAAAAGATAGGTTAAAACAATGGCTATTGAAGATTATTTGACAATTGCACCCCAAACAGACGAAGTCATCGAAACTGACGCCGTCATCGTTGGCGCAGGTCCCGTGGGACTTTTTCAGGTTTTTGAGCTCGGGCTCTTAGAAATTAAGGCTCACGTCGTTGACTCGTTAAGAAACGTGGGCGGTCAGTGTATGGAGCTTTATCCGACTAAGCCCATTTATGATATTCCCGCCGTTCCCGTTTATTCAAGCTATGAGCTAACAGAAAATTTACTCAAACAAATTCACCCCTTTAAACCGGTCTTTCACTTAAAAGAAGAAGTGACCGACGTTCACCGCCGCGAAGACGGTCGCTTTGATGTGAAAACCAACAAGGGAACGCAGTTTCTTTGCAAGGTTGTCATCATCGCCTCAGGCGTTGGCGCCTTTCAGCCGCGCCCCCTTCGTGTTCCTGGGATCGAAAAGTTTGAAGGCACACAACTGCACTATCGCGTCAGAGACCCTGAAATCTTCACGGGGAAAAATATCGTCATTTGTGGCGGCGGCAATTCCGCCCTTGACTGGACATTAAACCTTGTAGGCAAGGCCGAAAGCCTCGTTCTTGTTCACCGCCGTGATGGCTTTCGAGCCGATGATGCCTCGGTTGCGAAGATGCGTGAACTTTGTGAAAACTGGGAAATGCAGTTTGAAATCGGTCAAGTCACAGGCTTTGAAGAAAAAGACGCAAAATTAACCGAAATTCAAGTCACAGGCTTAGATGGCGTTACACGCCGTATGCCTCTTGATCACCTCTTGGTTTTCTTTGGCTTGCAACCGAAACTTGGCCCTATTGCCAATTGGGGCTTGGAACTTGACCATAAGCAAATAGCCGTGGATACGGAAAAGTTTGAAACCTCTATCCCTGGCATTTTCGCCGTGGGCGACTGCAATATTTACCCGGGAAAGAAAAAGCTCATTCTCTCGGGCTTTCATGAGTGTGCACTTGCCGCCTTTGGCGCAAGTAAATACGTTTTCCCAGAAAAGAAGACCTATTTACAGTACACGACAACAAGCCCGAAATTGCACAAGGTCCTAGGCGTTGAAACGCCAACCTTTGATGACTAAACCCCCAAAACGCCAAAGCCCTGCCAAAACCGCGCAGGGCTTTTGCTTTTCGTGGAAACCTGAATTTACTTACCCGAGGCAAAGTTTGTTAAGTCATCGCCTGTTAAGCGATGCACAATCCAGCCTGTCATCTTCTTGGCACCGATACTTGCATAAAAGTCCAAGCTTGGCTTATTCCAGTCTAAGCACGACCACTCTAAGCGACCGCAGCCACGTTCAACTGTAAGTTGCGCTAAATGACGAAGGAGAGCCTTTCCGTAGCCCTTGCCGCGTTCGGCACGCGTCACATAAAGATCTTCCAAATAAATGCCTGCGCGCCCCAGGAATGTCGAAAAACTATGAAAGAAAAGCGCGTAGCCAACAGGATGCGTTTGATCACAAACAAGGAGCACTTCGGCCTTTTTCTTATCAAAGAGCCATTCGCCTAACAGCTCCTCTGTGGCAACAACTTCGTTTTCGAGTTTCTCATAACGCGCAAGTTCATTAATAAAGCCCAAAATTGTCGGAACATCTTCACGCGTGGCAAAACGGATTTGGCAAGGTGTCTTCATAAAACGTCCTTCTAACGAATTCTTGAGGGCGACATTATCGAACAAACATCGACAAAATTGCGAGTCTTTGCGCCGTATTCGATCTCTTTCCTAACTCTTTTGAACTACGCAATTTGCCCCAAATTGCGGGGCTTTTTCCCTGTGAAAATGCCATAATTTCGTCGCTAGAGTTACAAATTATTCCCCTTGATTCGTGTGCCTTAGTCTATGAAGAAATTTTCCTGTGTTGCCATCATCAGTAAGCCCGTTGACGATTTGAAAGATCCCGTCACGAAAGTTCTCGATTACGTCCGTAAAAGTGGCGCCGACGTTCTTTTGGATGCCAATACAGTGCGCCAGTTAGGCAGCCCTAGCTCACTTAAAGCGGCAAGCCTAAACGAAATCACAGACAAAGCCGATGTTGTGATTGTGGTCGGTGGCGATGGGACAATGCTCGGAGCCGCAAGAGACCTTGCGCATCACGATATCGCCATGATTGGCATTAATGCAGGACGCCTCGGATTTATCCCCGATATCACAGTCGACGATATTGATGAACTTCTCCCTCCGATGCTCGATGGGCACTATTGCGTTGACACGCGCCCGATGCTTGAAGGCATCCTCTTAAGAGGGGGTAAGGCTGTGTTCTCTGCCTTAGCAACAAATGATATCGGCATCTGCCACGGCCGTGCCTTGGGTATGGTTGAATATTCACTACGCGTTGACAACACAGAACTTGCCTTGCAGCGCGCAGATGGCATTATTGTAAGTACGGCAACGGGATCCACGGCCTACGCCATGAGCGCTGGCGGCCCAATCATGCATCCCGCGCTTGGCGCAATGCTTTTGGTTCCGATTGCTCCCCACACGCTTTCCAATCGCCCGATTTTGGTTCCGAGAACTGCAACCGTTCGCATTGAAGTCACCGAAACACGTAGCGCGGTCGTCAGTTTTGATGCGCAAGTCTTTTTTGACGTCGTCACAGGGGACGTTCTCAAAATCGGAACCTGCAAGGATTCACACTTTATTCTCCTACATCCCGAAAACTTTAATCAGTACGAGATGTTTAGCCGCAAGCTCAATTGGAGCACACTCCCAAAAAACGACCATCCCATTCACGAGAAGCTCCATTAACACGTCGCTATGCTCACATTACTTCACCTAAAGGATTTCGTCATCGTCGAGGAGCTCACTGTTGAAGCGGGGCCTGGCTTGACGTGCCTAACGGGAGAAACGGGAGCGGGAAAATCCATCTTAATTGATGCGCTTGAACTTGTTTTAGGCGCAAGAAGCGACACGACTCTAATTCGAGAAGGCGCTCAAAAAACAGAAGTTTCTGCCGAATTTACGCTCGATGAAGCGATACAAAAGTGGTTACAGAGCGCTCAGATTGACGCGGTCGATACAGTGCTTTTGCGGCGCACTGTGGATGCGAGCGGAAGATCTCGCTGCTGGATTAATGGCGTCGTTGTCACTGTGACGCAAATGCATGAGTTAGGTGAACTTCTTCTTGATATTCACGGGCAGCATGCGCATCAATCGTTACTCAAAACCGCCTTTCAACTGCGTTTAGTCGATGGCTTTGCCCAAGACGAAGAACTATTAAATGCCGTTCGAATCGATTACCGAATTTGGCAGGGCGCGAAAAAACGCCTAGCCAAAGCAATCGAGGATAAAGAAAAAACCGCAGCAGAAACCGAGCGCCTAACGTGGACACTGGAACTTTTAAACGAGCTCTCTCCCAAAGAAGGCGAATACGAAGAAGTTAGCGCCGAGCACACTAGGCTATCGAACACGGCCGATATCGCAGAAAGCGTGCAAAACGCACTCGAAAACTTAAGTGATGGCGAGATCACGGTTTCTGAACTTTTAAATAAAGCGCAGTCTGACTTAAATCACGCTGGCCAATTTGATGCGCGCTTTGCAGAACTTGCGAATACGCTGACAGAAGCCTCAAGCATTGTCGATGAGGTTGTAAGAGAAGCTAGCCATCAGCTTGGCCGCTCAAATCCCGACCAGGAAACGCTCGAAGCGCTCGATGAAAGGCTCAACGCCTATTGGCGCCTTGCAAAGAAATTTAATCGTCCGCCAGAAGAGCTCTATCGGTTTCTCGACGAGACAAAAGAACGCCTCCATGAAATTGAAGAGGCCTCTGATTTGGAAGCCCTAGAAAAGGAAGTGAAAGCCACTGAGTCCTCCTATAAGACAAAGGCAACGTGTCTGACGAAAGTGCGTGAAGTTGCCGCAAAGAAACTCTCGTATGCCGTCACAGCGCAAATGCAGCTTCTGGCCATGCAAGGCGGAAAGCTTGAAATTGCCCTTTGCCCCGCAGATCCTTGGAGCGATGGGCTCGAGCGATGCGAATTCCTTGTCGCCGGTCACGCAGGCGCTACGCCTCGGGCGCTAACGAAAGTTGCCTCTGGCGGCGAATTGGCCCGTATTTCTCTTGCGATTGCTGTGGTTACAGCGGCGCTTACGCCCGTTGGGACGCTCATTTTCGATGAAGTCGATAGCGGCATCGGTGGCGCTGTGGCCGAAGTTGTCGGCCTTCTCTTGCGGCGCCTTGGGAAAACTCGTCAAGTGCTTTGCGTCACGCATCTACCTCAAGTTGCCTCTTCAGCCAATACGCAGTGGCAAGTGACAAAGACCACAACAGATGGCGTCACTCGAAGCACACTGAAAGTTTTAGATGACACTGAGCGCGTTGAAGAAATCGCCCGTATGTTAGGCGGCATTGAGATTACCGATGTGACAAGAAAAGCCGCTTACGAAATGCTCACACACGCATCAAAAGTGGAAGCGAACCGATAATGCGTGAGACAAACGAAACTTCCGTTCGTATCTTAGGGATTGACCCTGGACTCAATCACACGGGCTTTGGCGTTATCGATGCCTCAGCAAAGAAAAATACCTTTGTGACCGCAGGTTGCATTCACGTACCCGCAGGAGAGCTCGCTAATCGTTTAGCGTTTATCTACGAGCACCTTGCACGCGTTATCGAAGAAACGCATCCATCGGTTGCTGCCGCTGAAATCATCTTCTTAAACCGCAACCCCAAGACGACTCTTCTTTTAGGACAAGCGCGAGGCGCCGCTCTTGCCTGCCTAGCCCAAAAAGGTCTCACTGTGTGCGAATTCAGCGCGACACACATTAAAAACTCGATTGTGGGAACAGGACGCGCGGCAAAGCCTCAGATTCAAGCGATGGTGGCGCACCTACTTTCTTTAAAAGATAACCTTCAGCCCGACGCGGCTGATGCGCTTGCTTGCGCGCTTACCTATGCGCATTCGAGGCGAATGGCTCAGATTCAAACAACAAACAGCACGACGCAAAAACCCGTAGCCGCTGGCCGCTTACGCACCTCGAGTCGTAGCGCTTGGGAAAAATTTGTTCAGGGACGAAAATCATAATGATTGGAAGAATTAAAGGAACCTTATTGGAAAAAGCTCCTCCACAGATTCTTGTGGACGTGCACGGCATCGGTTACGAGGTTGATGTTCCGATGTCGACTCTTTACAACCTTCCAGATACGGGCGCTGAAGTCACGCTCTTTACGCATTTTGTGGTGCGCGAAGATGCTGAGCTTCTTTATGGGTTTCTCACGAAAGAAGAAAGAACGCTATTTCGCTTACTGATTCGCATCTCAGGCATTGGTCCAAAGATTGCGCTTTCGATTCTCTCAGGCATCTCGCCTCAATTGCTCTCGCAGGCTGTTGCTACGCAAGAGCCTGGCCTTTTAACGCGAGTTCCTGGTGTTGGAAAGAAAACCGCCGAGCGCATTGTCCTAGAACTCAAAGGCAAAATCGATACGGTCATCAGTAGCTCAGGTGAAGGTGGCGCCGCCACTAACGCCAAACACGATATCGTCAGTGCCCTTCTTTCTTTGGGCTATTCCGATCGCGAGGCGCAGTTGGCCGTCAAGGAACTTGCTGCCGACATTAGCGTCAATGATGGCATCCGCGAAGCGCTCAAAGCTCTGTCAAAATAGCGGGAGAGATTGAAGAGATTTCAGCAAGGATTAGTTATCTATGGAAAACGTCGAACGCATTGTTGCTAGTGAAGCCGCAAATCCAAAAGAAGAAAACATCGATCGTGCGCTTCGCCCGTTAAAGTTAGCTGACTACGTCGGCCAAACTTCCATTAAAGAGCAACTTTCGATTTTTATCAAAGCAGCAAAAATGCGCGGCGAGGCGCTTGACCACTTATTAGTCTTTGGGCCTCCAGGGCTTGGAAAAACGACACTTGCGCACATCGTCGCCAATGAGATGGGCGTTAATCTAAGACAGACCTCGGGACCTGTTCTTGAGCGGCCGGGGGACTTAGCAGCAATTCTCACGAACTTAGAGAAAAACGATGTTCTCTTTATCGATGAAATTCATCGCTTAAGTCCTGTGGTTGAAGAAATCCTTTACCCAGCGCTTGAGGACTATCAGATTGACATCATGATTGGCGAAGGGCCTGCGGCTCGTTCAATCAAAATCGACCTTCCGCCTTTTACGCTTATCGGCGCCACAACACGCGCTGGTGCTTTAACAAATCCATTAAGAGCGCGTTTTGGTATTGTCAATCAACTTGAGTTTTATTCCACAAAAGAACTTGTGAGTATCGTCAAGCGCTCAGCTGGGCTCCTTTCTATCGCCATTGACGAAGAAGGCGCCACCGAAATCGCCCGTCGCTCGCGCGGCACTCCGCGAATTGCCAATCGCTTATTGCGTCGAGTAAGAGACTTTGCACAGGTTAAAGGCGACGGCATAATTTCCCGAGAAATTGCCGATACCGCTCTAAAGATGCTTGATGTGGATAAATTAGGTCTTGACTCTGTGGATCGCAAGTTCTTGCGAATTATCTTAGATAAATTCTCAGGAGGGCCCGTAGGAATCGACAATCTAGCGAGTGCCTTAGGAGAAGACCGCGAAACACTTGAAGACGTCGTTGAGCCATTTCTTATTCAAAATGGCCTGCTACAACGCACACAGCGCGGCAGGCAAGCCACCGCTGCAACGTACAAACACTTTGGCCGGATTGACCCAGCAACAGCAGGTATGCCAAAAGACCTTTTCGCCGAAAGCTAATCTTAGCCTTCGGCGAATTCTCAAAAAAATTCTACTCTTCGAAGTGTTCTACAGTCTTCCAGAGCAACTCTGCTCCGCGCATAAAGTCTTCGAGCTTCATTGTCTCAAAGGGGTTGTGCGAGCCGTTTTGGTTTGCGACGAAAATCATCGCAACAGGAACACCCGCATTTCCAATCACGGCTGAATCGTGACCTGCGCCGCTAGCTAAGCGCTTAACAGGAATACCACACTTTTCGGCTGTTGTAGCAAGCTTATCGCTTAAGGCCGCATCAACGCCTGCAGGCTGCGTTACTAAGAGTTTGTCAAATTCGAACTTCACTCCGCGCTCTTTGCCAATCTTTTCGGCCTCTTCGCGCATGAGTTTTTCAAAGCGCTCAACGGTGTCAAGCTTCAAACTGCGCATATCCACAGAGAATGTCGTTTCTCCTGGAACAACCGTAATTGCTGCTGTTGGCGCAGTCTTTAAAACGCCCACAGTAAAGACGAGATCTTCACCCTTAGCAAGCCACTCATCCCAGTGCTTATCCATGCGGCAGATTAAGTCCGCTGTTGCAATCACGGCGTCATGCCTAAATTGCTTATCCACGGCTCCTGAGTGTGCTGTTTGTCCAATGCAACGCACGGCCTTATGACGCACATTGCCACGGATGCCTGTGACGATACCGACGCGTTCTGTAGCAGAAGAATCCAATGTCGGTCCCTGCTCAATATGCAATTCAACAAAGGCAGCGATGCGCTTTAAATCGACAAGCGGTTTGCCTGAAGTGACCTTTGCGAGGTCAACGCCACATTCGCTCATGAATTCTCCGAGCGTCTTATCTTCGGTGCGATGTTTGAGATTGGTTTCGTTTGTTGTGAGCTGTCCCGTGAAAGCGAGAGACCCGATGTAGGCTTTCCCGAAGAAACTCGATTCTTCGCAGCGCATGATAAGAACAACAAAGTCGCGCTCAGGGGTGTACTGCGCCTTTCGCATCCACCAAGCAACAGAGAGAGCGGCAGTTACGCCCGCTAGGCCGTCGTAGTTACCGCCCTCGGGAACAGAGTCCGCATGGCTACCTGAAACAAATGCAGGAAGAAGGGCGTTCTTTCCTGGAAAACGCATCCAAACATTTTTTGCAGCGTCTTCTGTGATTTCTAGCGAAAGCTCGCGACCAACACTCTTTAGGTATTCGATAACATCGCTTTCAACCTTGCCATAACCTTGACGTGTTACACCACGTCCGTCAGCGCTCATCGAGCGAACTTTTTCAAAAACTGTTTTGCAAAATTCCAAACCTTCTTTTTGGAAATCATCAGCCATTTTCTTCTCTCCTCTTTTGCGAGAATAGGTTAGGAGAAATCTCTCCGTGTGGTTTACAGAAAGAATAGCACGAGGCTCTTAGGCTATGGTATCGCCTCAGGAGCAGCATAGATTGTCAAACGCAACTCGCTATTATCAAACATCTCATACACGGGTCGTTTTCCAGAAAGCGCCTCGCTGTGATTCAAAATTACCGAGACTCCTTCACCACGCTTATCCATAATATACGTGCGCATCGTAAGGTCGGTGCGATTTATTGGACAACGAGCAAGAAGACTCGTCAGCAACTCATTGCGAGAAGCCTGACGATATGGAAGGCTCTCAGGTGTCATCGTGTTTGTAAGCATCCCTGGTGAATAAATTTCGAGTCTATCGTCAAACACACGAACCCTCACTTTAGCCCCAGGCATTGAGTAATCTCGATGCGCCACTGCATTCACCACCGCTTCAAAAACGGCCAGCATATCAAACTGAGGGATATCTCTCCTCCCTCCTGTGGGTAACTTAACTGCCGCTACACGCATATTTCGCCGAATGAAAGCACAAGTTTGCAAAATCTGCTCATCTAAAGGACCTGTAATATCAGCCGCATCAAGTTGATACGACAATAAAGCGTCCAGTGGTGAAATCGATGTCCCTCGGTAAGCCACAGCTTGGACGAAACTACCCTTAAGATATTCATGCGACTCTCTGCTTGCCATCAAAAGACCTGCGACAGTCGGGTGCAATTTCTCCTCCTTGTCGTAATCTATCAGTGCAAGTTTTTTTAACTGCAACTCCTCTGAATCGCTAGAACGATTAGAAATAAAGCGTTGCCACAAAGGCTTTTCTAACACAGACAGCGGAGCAGCTGTCACTGGCGTCTCATCAAAGCGAATTAGGCGCGACTGACTGCGTTGCTCAAAAAGGCGTGCGAGTTGATCCGGCAACATCCTCTGCTTAGCGGAACCCACTCGATGGAAATAGCCCCCTGGACTCGAATGAACGAAAATACTCGAAGACACTTCGATTCGTATGATGGGACGTTCTATGGAATCGGAATCAGGCAAAGTAATTTTTTCAATAAGAGGACTAAGAGCAGGATTAATCGACTGCGTGCACGCTTGCCGAATTACTCCCTCAACCATATCCAACTTTTCAGGAGGGATTCCACGAACATTTCGCTGATCATCGACACCGACAAGAATCACGCCTCCTGAACTGTTGGCGAAAGCAGCCATCTCATCAGCGAGCGTATCTTGGGTCGGTCCTTTTAACTTGTTACCCACAAAACGGGCTTCTTTCAATTCAAGAAGTCCGTCTTCACCTAGTTGTAACTTTTCCAAAAGTTCTTCTCTCGTTGAGAACATCTTTTTCACCTCTTCATCCATTCTGACGCTACGCAATTGACATTTTGTCTTGGAGCGCGAGATTGCTTCTGTTAATTGTACAAAGGTATTAATCTCTTCTGCCGCTTAATCATTTCGTTTTTTCGATGTTACATAACCCTAGCATTTGCTTTACCGAAAATCTGAAAGAGCTTCCGTGGTGTTGCCAGCTCGCAGATTGCATCTGGGTATGCATTGCAGAAGGTTTCTGCAATTCCTGTTTGTGTTTTATCGTTAAGTTTGCACTCAAATGCAGAAAGTTGACCATCTTTGACCTCAACCAAATCAACTTCAGCGGGTTTCCTTCCCGTTGTTCGCCAAAAATAAACTTTGGCGAAATCTTGATCGTTGTCATGCAACTTAATGCGTTCCATAAAAAAGAAGTTTTCCCACAGAGCGCCTGCGTCAGAGCGTGATGCGATAGGAGAGAAATTACCGAGAATGGCATTTCGAATACCGTTATCGCAGAAATAAACCTTCTTTCCTTTCTTCAGTTCGTTTCCCAAATTTCGTGAAAACGAATGACAAACCTTCACAATAAAGCACTGCTCAAGCAAGGTTATGTAATCCATTACCGTCGTTTTATTCAATCCCGTTTCTCGCGACAAGCTTTCAAAACTGACTTCAGACCCAATCGATAAGGCAAGCTGATAAACAAGGCGTTCGAACTTAGCGTTCAATCGGATTCCCGATAGCGAGAAAAGATCTTTAAAAAGGATTCCATCAACGTAATCTTGTAGTGTCTCTCGAGCGTTTTCAGGACCTTCTAGCACTCCAGGATACATGCCGTAAACAAGTCTCTCGTTAAGAGATTGGGAAAGGACTCCCCAACAAGAATTCGTAGCAAACTCTGTAGCAGAAATGGGCCACAGGTGTCGTTTGATGAGGCGACCAACAGCGGATTCTTGGATACCCTTGGCTAAATCAAACGAAGTCGATGCGCTAGCAAAGATTCGTGTGGGCTTCTCTAGCGTGACATTCACATCGACTAGACGTTTTAATAACATCCCGATATCGGGAAAGCGTTGCGCCTCATCAATAACGAGCGAATCCGCTAAAGACAAAACATTTTTTATATCGGCAGTGGAGTCAAGCCTTAGAGCATTGACATCTTCTGGAAAATCGCCGTTAAACCAACGCACGCTCGATTGATTCGTCACCAATCGCAATAGCGTTGTCTTTCCGCTACGCCTTGGTCCAAAAACAACTACAGCCTTCGGCGGTGTTTGCACGCTTACAACTTTCTCAATGTCTCTTTGAATATAGGGCATTGCAAAAATTCTCCATTACGATAGCGGGATTTGCGCAATTTTCGACGATTGTAATGGCGAATTTTTACAGCGTCAAACATAATTCGCGGAAGGCCTCGCCAAAGCGCCCCATCACTCAGGCACTTTCATTCAGGTTGAATGGCGTCCAAGGATGGCCGCAGAAAGAGAGGCTGGATCTGTGTATTCGACTTCAACGCCAGCAGAAATCCCTTTTGAGAGTCTTGTGACACGAACAGTCGGTGCTTCTTTTTTTAAAAGTGCGGCAATCATATGTGCTGTTGTTTCGCCCTCAGCCGTATAGCTTGTCGCAAGCACAACTTCTCGTACGCCTTCGGTTAAAACACGGCGCAGTAACTGCCCAATCCCGAGCTCTTCTGGGCCAACCCCCTTGAGCGGATTCACGCGACCCATTAAAACAAAGTAACTACCGCTATAAGCAACAGACTCTTCGATAGCAATCATGTCCGAAGGGCTTTCAACAACGCAGATAATCGATTTGTCTCGCTCGGGACGCGCACAAATTGGGCAAAGTTCTTCTGTGCAAAGCGTATTGCAACAGCGACAGTGTCCGACCCGATCAATGGCATCCTCTAATCCCAGAACAATCTCACGCGCAATATCAATTCGTGTCGTAAGAAGTTCTGTCACGAGTCGCGCAGCCGAACGTGGTCCTAATCCTGATAGGTTCGAGAAAAGCTCGACTAAGCGCGCCAATCTTGGATCCATTCCCGAAGTCGACATCGCCTCTCCTTATTGGCCCGTGACAAGGGGTTCGTCGTCTCCTGCTAAGCAGCTTTCAAAACCCTTGATGATTGCATCACTCGGTAGATTGCGGCCAATAATCACAATCTTATTTTCTGGTTCTCGATTGCCCCATTCTCCTAAGACATCGGAACTGCAGACCATGTGTACGCCTTGGAAAACACAGCGATGTTTTGTTTCACGGAAATAAATCACACCCTTGTAACGAAGCATATCTTGTCCGTACACACTCACTAAGCTTTTAACGTATTCCTCAAAGCGGATGGGATGAAATGGCTTCTTAGACTCAAAAACAAACGCCTTCACATCATCGCTGTGGTGATGTGGATGCACTGCCGAGAAAAACGCAGGGTCAATCTCGAGAATGTCGTTCATGTTAAAGCCGTAGATATCGAGAACCTTATCGACGGCGACCTCTCCCATGTGCACTGCTTCGATGGGAGCACGTGGATTAATCGCAATAAGGCGCTCTTTTAGAGCTTCGTATTCTTCGGGTGTAACCAAATCGGTTTTCGATACAAAAATACGGTCAGCAAATCCAACTTGGTCTTTTGCCTCGGGTTGCTCATCAAGCGTTTTGTTGCCGTACTTGGCGTCAACGAGAGTGACAACGCCATCTAAACGATAAAAACAGGCAACCGCGTCGTCCATAAAAAACGTCTGACACACAGGACCTGGATTTGCCACGCCCGTTGTTTCGATAACAACACGGTCAAAATCAATTTCTCCACGATCTCGGCGCAAACGAAGATCGGTGAGAATCCTCGAAAGGTCTCCGCGAATCGTGCAACAGATGCAGCCATTATTCATTTGGACAATCTGCTCTTTATTGTTTTGCACGAGAAGTTCGTTATCAATCCCCTCTTCGCCAAACTCGTTTTCGATGACAGCGATTTTATGTCGATGATCTTCTGTCAAAATTCGATTCAGTAACGTCGTCTTTCCTGCGCCCAAGAACCCCGTGAGAATCGTCACAGGAATTTCTGGCTCTGCTTCTAATCCCAAATTATCTTCTTGCATTTTATTTGTCCAACATATCGGAACGCATCACAAGATGCATTCCCTTTAAATATTCGCCTTCGGGGTATGTCATCAGGAGCGGGTGATCGACTCCTGCCCCATAACGCTCCACTGCCCACACGTCTTTTCTTGCATCAAAAACGGCACCTGCGAGTATCTTTTGGAATAAATCAACATCGACAGCTCCCGAGCAAGAAAAGCTCATCAAGTGGCCTCCCGCTCTCAAAAGCCGCATACCTTTTAGGTTAATCTCTTTATAGGCTCTTGCCGCACGATCGACGTGATAGTGGCTTGATGCAAATTTAGGCGGATCGAGAATCACTAAATCATAGACCTTATTCGTGGCGTTGGCTTTCTTTAGGAATTCAAAAACATCCTCTTGGTACCACTGAAATTTCGTATCATCAAACCCATTGAGAGCGACATTTGCTTTGGCTTGCGATAAGGCTTCTGCGGAGCTATCAACGCTATCGACAAAATCTGCGCCCCCTGCTACAAGCGCCAAAGAAAAACCGCCCGTGTAGCAAAAGCAATTTAAGGCGCGTAATCCGCGACCATTTTTCTTTCGAAATTCAGCTGCGATGCGTTGCGCGGCTAGTCGGCTTTCTCTTTGATCGATATAAAACCCTGTTTTGTGGCCTACACGAACATCGACGCCATAACGAACGCCATCTTCAGAGACTTCAATTTTTTGAGGTGGTTCTTCTCCAGCAAGAACTCCGACTCGAAGCTCAAGTCCTTCTCGCTTACGTGTTGCAGCGTCCGAGCGATCAAAGACACCCCTTGCCCCTGTTAATTTCATTAAAAGTGAGACGATTTCTTCACGCCGCTTTTCTGAGGCAGCACTCTGAAATTGCGTGACGACCCAATCGCCATACTGATCGGCAATAAAGCCAGGAATACCATCGGCTTCAGCAAAAACAAGACGCCTTGCATTCGTACGCTCTAAAAGCAATTCACGCGCAGCAATTGCATCGGCTAAGCGTTTTTCTAAAAAGGACTCAGAGGAAACATCTTCTCTCTCGTTAAATGTCCACATACGAACACGCAGGTCCGAGGCCGGAGAAAACCCGCCAATGCCAAGGGGCTGACCCGATGAAGAAAGCACGCGAACCAAATCGCCAGGCGCTGGCGCACCTAAGACGCGAGCAATCGCCGTGTCATAAACCCAAGGATGGCGACGCAACAGGCTTTTTTCTTTCCCTTTTTTTAGCACAACATCAATCATTGTCATTCTCGTCCTGATTCTCGTCCTGATTTTCCATCACAAATCCAGTAAAGACCTCTTGAGCCGTTCCCGTCAAAAATATATCGCGATTTTGGTCGATTTCGACTGTCACTTGACCGCCTGTCATCCGAATGGTCGCTTTTTCTTTCAGTAATCCCATTCGGTGGGCAAGCACAAATGCCGCGCACGCTCCCGAGCCACAGGCAAGTGTCTCGCCAACGCCTCTTTCGTTAACACGAAGAAATGCTTCACTTTCCGAGCGCACTTCGAGTACGCTGACATTGACATCGTCTGGAAAAGCCGACGAATGTCTAAGAGCATACGCTAGGCCATGCAAAGCAATGTCCCGAGCGTTATCGGTGATGAAGATAGCGTGGGGGTTTCCGACATTGACGACGCCAAACCAGTTATCTTTTTCTTTCGTCGCGAGCTTATAAAGCCTTGCTTTGCCGATCCATTTTCTCTTAAAGCGCCCGTCTAAAAAAGGAATAATACTCGGTGAAAAACGGGCCTTACCCATCTTCACACGCACGAGGTTTCCATCCAAAACATCCAGGGTAATAAAGCTAGTCTTGGTTTTCACCTTGATGCTCTTTTTCGTCGTAAGTTTGTGATTGCGGACAAAAAGCGCAAAGCAACGTGCGCCGTTACCGCACATCTTGGCTTCACTTCCATCGGCATTAAAGATTCGATAGCCAAAATCGGCCTTCGCGCTCGAGCTTTTTCTAACGATTAAGAGTTGATCAAAACCAATGCCGTAATGACGGTCAGCAAGATAGCGAATATCGTGAGCCCTTAAGCGGAAAGGATTTATCGTTGCATCCACAACGACAAAGTCATTGCCTGCGGCCTGCATCTTGGTAAATTGCAGCATCTTCTTTTCCCCTCTTACTTAGGTATAGACACTGGTCTCGCCCTCTGGGCGTGTCTTAAAGCGGCGATGCATCCAAAAATACTGATCTGGAAATTTCAAAATCCATCCTTCAATTTCTTTTTGAATTCGAATCGTATCGGCAATTGCATCTTTCGTTGGAAAATTCTCTAAGGGCTCTGTAACGTGAACCGTGTAGCCCAACTCTGTCATCTCGGTAACACAAAAGACAACCTTCGCTCCCGAAAGGCGCGCAAGTTTACTCGCCGCTGTTACGGTTGCCGCCTTCACACCAAAGAATTCGATAAATTCCGAGTGCCGCCTTCCGTAATCCATATCAGGCAAATAATAAAAAGGTAAGTTTTGACGAATCAGGCGAATGATTTTTTTCGCATCATCCATTCCAGCGCCCGTTTTTTCGATGAGAATCGAATGATTAAAGCGCTGCCGTCCCTCTAGGGCAGCCTTATTCCACGCGGCATTTCTTTGCTTTTGATAGAGTCCTGCCCCCTTAACATAGGTTGAAAGCGCCGTGACAGCCGCATCAAGCCCTAAAAAATGAGGAGCAATCACCATCAATGGGTGGCCGGCTTCGTTGGTGATATTTTCAAGGCCTTCAATTTTCACAAGGCTTCGTACCTGATCGACCGATCCTGCCCAAAGGTCCCCATGATCGATTGCCGAGCGCGCGATATTCAAACAAAGGCGCTTGGCAATTTCCAGGCGTTCGACCTCCGACATCTCTGGGAAACAAAGCTCTAAATTGCGTAAAGCAATGCGACGCCTTTTCGGGACGGTGCACCAAAAAAAAGGCGCCAAGAGTTTCGCCAATTTATGGCGCTTTGCCATTGGCATTCCCGCAAAGCTCTTCACAATCGAAACGCCAAGAGCACCGACCATATTATTAATGGTTTGCATCGTTATGCTCCTTATCATTGGCGTAACTTCGCGCGCTTGAGACACCTTTATAGCGGTTGTAATTCCAGAGATACTGCTCAGGAAACCTCTTAACAGCACGTTCAATCGCGCGATTCATATTTTCAGCATCCCGTTGGGCCTCTCCCGTAGCCGCCTCAGGCATCACATCTGTGTAGATTTTCCAGCCACCATTTTTCTGACGCACCGATGTCATCAGGATACACACGGCTCCAAATTGCTTAGCCATTTTCATCGGGAATGTCATCGTGAAAGCTTCACGGCCAAAAAAATTGGCCCAAACACCTTCTCCTCGCCCTGGGACTTGATCGGGCAGACACCCGAGAACGCCACCGGCGCGCATGGTGCGAACAATCTTACGAACCCCAGAAAGGTCCGCTGGCGCCGGATCCATCCCCTCGCGGCTACGACTGCGTTTGACGAAAGGACGAATTAGACGATTTTTGGGTTCGCGGTACAGAATGGAAAGCGATTTTCCAGCCGGTTTCAAAGCGGCCTCATAAATTGCAACTGGGATGGCTTCAAAGCCGCCGATGTGCGGGGTCATCAAAATGATGCTACGGCCTTCGGCTAAGAAAGAACGGAATTGCTCTAACCCTGCGGGTTCAAATTCGACCGCTTCGGAGATCTCTTTGTTACTTCGCCCCCAAATCCACGCTGTCTCAAGAGCAAGCATGCCTGTGTGGCGCGAAGACTCACGACCAATTTCCTTTGCTAACCCGATGCGCTCTAAGTTATGGAGAATCTTTTTTCTATATTTGGGCAAAACGTCGTACGAGAGGCCGCCAAAAAATCCCCCGACGCCACGTAATTGAGAAAGTGGAATACGACTTACCAGCCAAAGAAAAAAATCCATCAACGTTTCCATCTTTCCTTCAAACGCCTATGCAACATCAGGGGAAACTACCCCATTTTTAAAATCAAGCGGTTAGTATAGCCGCAGAGCGCAAAGAACGCTTTTCCCATCACAGCTTGGTTCACGACTGATCCCCTTACTCGAGCGATTTGAGCAAAACACTGCACTTGTCGTTAACCATCTTTTCTTTTCTCGCAACTAGATGGGTGAAAACCCTTGAAGAAAGATAAGGAATTCTCCCTATAATGACTTCATGGATTAAAAGAAGAGGAATCTCTTTTTTCAGGAAAAGAAATCGACTCCTTTACTTTCAAAGTCTCCTTGGAGTAGATCCTTTAAAAACAGCTGCCTCTTCCCTTTTTCTCACTACTTTTTTTTCAGGGAAAAGACAACTATGGATCCGTCATCGCTTCCTGCGGTTAGCCCAGCTGTTCGGCTACGATTAAGTCAATTAAAACCCTACCAAAAGTTCAAAAGGCCCTCGCTCTTGCCGAAAGCGAAGTTCATCGCGCTATGGCAGAGCAAGTCGAACTCTGTGAAATCCCCTCACCGACATTTGAGGAGGCTAAACGTGCCGCCTCTTTAGTCACGCGCATGAAAGCTTATGGATTAACCGATGTGGCTATCGATGCAATCGGCAATGTCGTAGGAAAACGGCCTGGCCGTCTATCAAAGGCAGGGCTTCCTGCACCACTTCTTGTCTTTGGAGCACACACGGATTCTGTTTTCCCTGCTGGCACGAACGTCAAAGTAAAACAGGAAGGAAACATCTATCGCGCCCCAGGGATTGGAGATAACTGCTCGGGGCTAAGAGCAATGTTGCAAGTCTTACGGTGCCTAGAAATGAATCAAATTGAAACCGAAGGCGATATTTGGTTTATCGGAACGGTAGGAGAAGAAGGTAACGGAGATATCCGTGGCTCGAAATTTGTCACGGCAAACTATCCAATCGATGGCTTTATCGCAATCGATAGTTCAGATGTCACGCGGCTACTTTATGGAGGTGTTGGCGCACACAGGTGGCGACTATCTGTCGACGGGCCTGCAGGACATTCATTTTCGGACTTTGGTGAGGCTCCGAGCGCTATCCACGCGGTCTGTCTAGCGGGAGCCACTGTTGCAAAGATAAAAGTACCAACAAAACCCAAGACAACTTTTACCATCGGAAAAATTAGCGGCGGACAGTCTGTCAACACCATTGCTGGCCATTGCGAAGTCGATATCGATATGCGTAGCGCCGATAACGGCGAACTCTTAAAAGTCGAGAAAGCGATTTTGGATGCCTTCGAAGCGGGAGTCGCGGAAGAAAACGCCATCTGGGGTATCACCGATGAGGCTAAGAAAGTAAAACTCACAAAAACCCAAATTGGCAATCGCCCTGCTGGCGTGCGACCCATTGATTGCCCCGTGTTGCAGTGCGCACGAGCCGCTCAGAAGGCTTTGGGAATTCCCCTTAAAAGTTACATGCTCTCATCAACGGATGCCAATGCTCCGATAAGCCTTGGAATTCCTGCTGCCTGTCTTTGCGCTGGAGGCGTTGGGGTGGGAGCGCATACGCTACATGAGTATTTTGAAATGAAAGACACTCACCTAGGGCCAGAACTCATTCTTTTAACGGCTCTTGCCCTCGTAGGAGTAGAAGGTCACGCACCGCTTCTTGCTGTGCGTGAAAAACAAAGCAAAACGAATGGAGGTTTCGTATGAGTTGGACTGTTTGGATCGCCGTAGCGGTCGTTATAGCAACAATCTATGCCTTAATTAGGCGCTGGGAAACACGCCTCGTTCTGCTTACCTCAGGCTTAGTTATGGCGCTCATTTCTTTGCAACCTATGATGGCCTTTAAGCAGTTTGATAAATCGATGACAAATGGTTCGCTTATCATCGCCATCTGCTCGGCTATGGGTTTTGCGGCTGTCGTTTCTCTAACGAAGTGCGATGCCCATTTGGTAAGACTTCTAACACGGCCCCTGAAGAAATTAGGGCTTTTCCTACTTCCAGCCTGCATGGCTGTGACCAGCGTTATCGCCATTGCCATTCCCTCAACAGCTGGCCTTTGCGCGTCTGTTGCGCCCACGATGGTTCCGATTTTGGTTCGCGCGGGATTCCGTCCTAGCTTAGCTGCGGCCTCTGTCGGTTCTTGCATGTTGCCAGCCTACCTAAACCCTGGGGTCTCACACAACCCCTTTATCGCCAAACTCGCTGGTATTGAAGTGATTGACTTTATCGGTGCGCACTCAATGATGACTCTTTCCTTGGGGCTTGCCAGCATCATTCTCATCACCTTGGTCTGCGTCATTTACGGCGATTACAAAAAGGAAGGTTTCGGTGATTTCCAAAGTGAAGCGGCAAGCGCTCTTCCTGAGTCACCCAATGTCTTTTACGCCATTGCTCCTCTCGTTCCAGTAGCGCTCCTTCTTGTCTTTGCCATCTGGATTCCGTCTGTGAAAATTTCTGTTGCGACCGCTATGCTCGTCGGCACGATTTATGCGCTCGCAGTGACCCGTTCTGACCCGCAGGAAGTCACAAAGAAGTTCTTTGATGGCATGGGTAAAGGCTACGCAAATATCATGGGCATCATCATCGCCGCTGGTGTTTTCGCAGCTGGCCTTCGTGCCTGTGGCGTTATTGATCTTTTCGTGGATTTCTTAAAGAACTCCA
>CAVAQL010000008.1:0-23448 GCA_963590825.1 Bacteroides caccae
GTCGAGAAGGATGAACAATCCGGAGGCGATACCTTCTTCTAACCATTGCCAGTATCCAGGGAAAATGGCTAACGGGTATGTGAGTCGATGTGCCTGAATAAAAACGTTGGAATCAAGGATGTATTTCATTTCTCAAATAAGTCGAGCCTCAACATATTTTTTGAAGGCGCCAAAACTAGAAGGTTTAATTCCTGCCATAGCCCACATATCACGATAAAGGAGAGCGCCAGACTGCACAGCATTAATAATCGCTGTCGATACGTTTTGACCTAGAGCATTTTTTTTCAAAGTAAAAAAGGAAGGTCCTCCTTTTTTCTCTTTGGGTTTTTGTTTGGCTTGCGCGATGTTCTTTTCAATTTGAGCGACTGCTTGCGTGTATTCTTTTTGAGAAATTAACTTAAGCTTTAAAGATCGAGTTAGCACAGCCCAAGAACTGACTAATAATTTGTCAGCTATGCCTCGAGCCGCCTCGAGCAAAGAGTCTTTGTGTGCGGTAATTTCAGATAGCGCCTGAGTCGGAATGAGTAGCAAGCTTGCGACATTGTTTGCAAAAATCTCTTCTGCCGATTCGACAGCGATACTCGATATGCCCGAGAGATTACGCGCTATATGTGTTAGTTCATGAATTAGGGTAAAAACCTGTCCAGCGATTGCATCATTCGTATTAAGAAAGATAAAAGGAGCTAAATCATCACTTAAAGCAAAGCCGCGGAATTCTGCGGAATCGAGGGAACGCTTTGTTGCATTTTTCACGTGACCGCTTCGCATCACACAAATTCCGAGTTGTGTTTCCACAGAATGTATCAAGAGAGAAAGAAAGTCTTCTTTATTCTTAGCTTTCTTCCTAATTTCGTTAATGTCGATGTGCTGTTTGATAATGTTCGCGGCTTTTTCAGGGGTATCGATTTCGCGGATGCAACCGACGAACGTATTTTTGGGTGCATCAAAACTCTCCAAATAATCCCGATACCAGCTTTGGCAAGATCGAACGTTATCGATTGTTTCTTCTAAGTCTAGGCTAATGTCAGTTGCCATTTTCCTTTCGCTCGATCTGAAGTCAGGAAGATTGCAAAGAAGATTGGGAATGGAATCTAGGAGAAGCATCGGAAAAGGAAGGCGGGCAACATTCGCTAGTTTCTTGGCCTGGGCGATGCTTGGCTCAGCAGTGCCCGCTTCCCACGCTTGGATAGAGGTTTCCTTAATGCCCAATTTTTTTGCGAGTGTGTCAATTGGCAATCTAGTGCGCTTGATAGCCCACATAATGACTTCGCGGTTAAACAATTTGGCAACCATAGGAATCTCTATACAGAACAAGGTTTATTGTTCGATGATTATACGAAAGTTAAGACGAAAGTTAGCCTTTTTAACCAGAGCAATGCGTAAGAAAGACAGCAACCGTGCGAAAGAGTGAACAACAGAGTGTGCGCACCACAGTTTAAAAAGCAAAAAATCCCGAAATACAAGGGACTATTCGGGTTAACTATCAAACTCTGAGCGATTCAAGCCGCCAAAGCGGCGCGCGTTGTCTCGGATTGAGAAAATTAGGGTCAAAATTTTCCAATTTTTCTTGTTATTCAGATTTGCTGGGAGCGCTTGGCGTATCCCGCATATTTTGAGCCCGTTTTTTGTGTCCTAAATCCCTATAATCGGGTTTCTCAGACCCCAGCTACTCAAGATATTGTGTGTGCGCTAGGGTCTAACGGCTTTTTATCTTTCCAGTGAGGTTATCCAATGTTTCACAACGAGGGAATCGCTAAGACTGACCCCGAGCTCTGGGGCCTTCTTGAAGCAGAGCGCATTCGTCAAGAGCAGCACATTGAGTTGATTGCGAGTGAAAACTACACGAGTCCAGAAGTGATGCAGGCTCAAGGCAGTTGCTTAACAAATAAGTATGCCGAAGGCTATCCAGGACATCGCTATTACGGCGGTTGCGAAAACGTTGATAACGTTGAGCGACTTGCCATTGCGAGAGCAAAGGCTCTTTTCTGTGAACCTGTTGGTGTTGAGATGGCTGTCAACGTGCAGCCACATTCTGGGGCTCAGGCCAATATGGCAACCTTTATGGCGTTGCTGCAACCCGGAGACACCGTCCTCGGTATGAGTCTTGCCGATGGTGGACACCTTTCTCACGGTATGAAGATTAACTTTTCGGGCCGTTATTTCCATGTTGTCAGCTACGGTTTAAAGGAAGACGAGACCATTGACTACGACGCCGTGGAACGTTTGGCCGTGGAAAATAAACCAAAGTTAATCGTCGCAGGCGCTTCGGCTTACTCAAGAAAGATTGACTTTAAGCGCTTTGCTGAAATTGCGCATAAGGTTGGTGCTTACTTGATGGCGGATATTGCGCACTACGCCGCTCTCGTCGCCGCGGGCATTTACCCAACCCCATTTGGTTATGCCGATGTCGTGACAACAACAACGCATAAGAGTCTACGTGGACCAAGAGGCGGCATTATTTTCATGCGTCCAGATTTGGAAAAGGCTGTGAACTCAGCGGTCTTCCCAGGTACGCAGGGCGGCCCCCTAATGCATGTGATTGCTGCAAAAGCTGTTGCGCTTGGTGAGGCGTTAAAGCCCGAATTTAAGACATACGCTGAGCAGATTTTGAAAAATGCTCAGGTGCTTGCCACAGAACTTGAAGCACGCGGTTTTCGTATTGTCTCAGGCTGCACAGAAAGCCACGTGATGCTTGTGGACTTACGTAGTAAGGGAGTGACAGGCAAAGATGCCCAAGACTTCCTTGGCAGAGCCAACATCACTGTTAACAAAAACGCCATTCACAACGATCCGCAAAAGCCGACGATCACTTCAGGCATCCGCCTTGGAACGCCTGCGGCAACAACGCGTGGCTTTAAGGAAGCGGAAATGAAACTCGTGGCGAATTTTATTGCCGATATTCTTGAGGCTCCGGGTAACGAAGCCGTAATCAATCGCGTTCGTGGCGAAGTTCTAAAACTCACAGAACGTTTTCCTGTGTACGTAGCCTAAAAAAGGAGAGCGCGATGCGATGCCCGTTTTGTAAAGCTGAAGATACAGCCGTCATCGATTCTCGTGCTAGCGACGATGGGTTTTCCATTCGTCGCCGCCGCCGTTGTTGTGTATGTGAAAAACGCTTTACAACGTTTGAACGTGTGGAACTAAATATGCCAACGGTTGTTAAGCGCACGGGTTTAAAGCGTGATTACGATCGCGAGAAGGTCCGTTCTTCGATGCGCTTAGCGTTGCGTAAAAGACCCGTGGGCAATGAACGCATTGAAGAAGCGATTGGTGTTATCGAACAGCGCATTCGCACCTTAGGCGAGCGAGAAGTCAGTTCAATGCAAATTGGCGAATTTGTATTGGAGCAGTTAAAGAAACTCGATCTTGTTGCCTACATTCGCTTCGCAAGCGTTTACTTTAATGTGGAAAATCCAGAGGGGTTCCAAAAGCTTATGCGTGAGCTTGAAGGAATCGATGCGAGAAAGCATTAGAGCAAGAAAGCGCGTTAAAAAAATGTGCCGAGACGATCACTATTGGATGAGCATGGCTCTTCTTGAAGGAGAGAAGGCGCACTTTATTGCGCCTCCCAACCCCGCGGTAGGATGCATTCTCGTCAAAGACGGAGAGGAAATCGCGCGAGGCCACACGCAAGCCCCAGGGTCAAATCACGCAGAAATTGAAGCGATTGAGGGAGCAAAAAGACTCGGACTTTCTCCTCGTGGGGCGACAGCGTACGTCACGCTCGAGCCTTGCTCACATCAGGGGAGAACGCCGCCATGCGCTGCGCGCCTAATTAAGGAAGGAATTTCTCGCGTTGTCTTTGCTGTTGAAGACCCCAATCCGCTTGTTTCAGGAAAAGGCGCCAAGCTTTTACGCGATGCGGGCGTTGACGTTCTTAGCGGTGTTTGTGAAGAAGAGGCGCGGATAGCGCACCGTGGATTTTTTTCACGCATTACGCGTGGGCGTCCTTGGGTTCGCTTAAAGAGTGCAATTAGTTTAGATGGTCGCATTGCACTCAATAATGGTGTAAGCCAGTGGATTACGGGAGATGCGGCGCGGAGTGATGCTATGCGACTGCGCGCAAGAGCGCAGGGGCTTCTTACGGGTATTGGGACGGTGTTGGCGGATAACCCACAGATGAACGTTCGCATAGAGTCTCTCCCAAGCCCCGTGAAGTTTGTCATCGATTCGAAGGCAAGGATGCCAACACAGGCGCGCATTCTTCAAAGTGGAAAAACGGTTCTTTTTGTAGGGGAAGACGCCGATAAAAAGCGTTGCGAAGCCTTAATGGAGGCAGGAGCCGAAATTGTGAAACTTCCCTGCGAAGCCTCAGGCCACGTTTCTCTTTTAGCGGCCTTAAAGGAGATGGGAGCGCGTGGTGTCAATGAAGCGCATGTTGAGGCAGGAAGTCAGTTAAGTGGCGCTCTTTTGGAGGCGGGTCTTGTCGATGAACTCGTCATTTACATGGCGCTCAAACTGATAGGTCCAGGAATGCCTCTAGCGCAGCTTAAAGAGAAAGCGACGCTCGCAGGCCTTGAGAGCTGGGAACTTGTTGCTACGACGGTTTTAGGGAAAGACTTGCGTTTGCTACTGACAAAACCGATTTAGATTGTGTGGTTGAAGGATTGAAGATGTTTACAGGAATTATTCAAGCGATTGGCAAAGTACGAGAGCCAGAAAAATTGGGTAACGGTGTTCGCCTGACGATTGTGTGCCCAAAAGAATTTCATCTCGATGAGGTCAAAATTGGTGACTCGATTGCGGTAAATGGCGCCTGTATGACGGTGGTCGGAAAAAATGAGGAGAGCTTTCAGGTTGATGTGAGCGCTGAGAGCTTATCGAAGACGTGCGGTCTTGACACCTTCGGGGAGGTAAACCTCGAGAAAGCACTGCGTTTAGGCGATCGCATTGACGGTCATCTCGTTAGCGGCCACGTCGATGGCGTCGGTTTAGTTGAGTCGTTTGAACCTATTGCAGAAAGCTATAAGTTGGTGATTTTGGCTCCGGCAAAACTTTCTGCCTATCTTGCGTACAAAGGCTCGATTGCTGTCAATGGTGTTTCTCTTACGATTAATTCGGTTGAAGACACTTCGCTCGGTTCTCGCTTTACGATTAACCTTATTCCGCACACACTGTCTGTGACAACATTAAAGAATCTGAAAGTGCAAGACTCGGTGAACTTAGAAATCGATACAATCGCGCGCTACGTCGAACGCATGATGCACGTAAGAGAGGACGCAGAAAACGATCTTTTCTAACGAAGAATCGAATAAAATAAAACTGAAAAAATTCTTCTTTGTCGTTTAGTTAAATGGCTCAATAAGGCGAGTCGCAAAGAGGAAGTAAAGGAGGTCACTATGCCGCAAGTCGATACCATTGAAAAGAATTTGGACGGAACAACGCTTCAAATCGGAATTGTTGTTTCTCGGTTTAATGAATATGCTGGAAAAGAGCTTTATGCGGCTTGCCTAGAAGAGCTCAAACGCTTAGGCGTTTTAGAAGAGCACATCACGAAAGTGACAGTTCCTGGGGCTCTTGAGGTGCCACTGGCGTTATCCAAATTAGCGGGCACAGGCGAATACGATGCTCTGATTGCTTTGGGCGCTGTGATTAAAGGGGAAACCTATCACTTTGAACTCGTTGCCAATGAATCGGCTGCGGGAATTACACGCGTCACGCTCGATTACGGTATTCCTGTCGCCAATGGCATCTTGACTTGCTATAGCGACGAGCAGTGTAAGGAACGCACAAAGATTAAGGGAACCGATTGCGCACAGTGCGCCGTTGAAATGGCCAATCTCGTTGACGAATTTCCTGATGTCGACGAATTCCTAGACTACGCGGAAGAGCGCGATGACGACTAAACCACATCTACCACGCTCGGGCGCGAGAAGCCGCGCCCGAGAATTTGCTCTTTTAGGCATCTATCAGTCGGTGATTGACCCCGAAGCAGATTTCGCGTCCATTGATGCGGGGCTCTTGGATATGCTTTCTGACAAAGACGAGCCTGCCTTTACCTGCGAATTAACGAGCGAAGATTTCGAAAATTGCGATAAAGATTTTTATCGTGAAATCCTTCAAGGCGTTTTGTCTGAGCGAGACGAATTAATGGAACTTCTTGCGCGTCACGTCGATCGCGACCCAGCGCGGCTTTCTGTGATTGAACGCTCTTGCCTGATGATGGGCGCTTGGGAGCTCAAGCATCGTCTGGAAAATCCTTACCGCGTTATCATCAACGAAGCAGTTGAACTTACAAAGCTATTCGGCGCCGACAAGGGCTACCGTTTAGTCAATGGCGTTCTCGATAAAGTTGCAGCCGACGTTCGTAAAGAGGAAGTGGCGCCAAACTAAATCCTCCAAGAACGCATGCCAGCAAGAAAAGGATATGTCCTCTAAAAAGAGGGGAGGAAAAAATCATGGCGCAGTTTGGGGAATTTTCGATTATCGATCGGTATTTCACACAAAGCTCATTTGGGGCGTGGGCCTCAAAGGGCGTGGGAGATGATTGCGCTATTATCGACGCAGGATTAACGCGACTGGCTGTCACAACCGATATGACAACAGTGGGCGTGCATTTTCCTGTCTCAACGCCAGCTCAATCTATTGGCTACAAAGCGCTTGCTGTCAATCTCTCTGACTTAGCCGCCTCGGGCGCTACGCCTCGAGCGTTCTTTCTTTCGATTGCATTACCTGACCGAGATGATGTGTGGCTAAAGAGTTTCACAGAAGGCTTGATGGAACTCTCGCGAGCCAGTAACTGCCCTCTCTTGGGGGGAGACACAACACGCACGGCGCTTGTTGGCGAAAAACGAGCCCCTGCGAGCATTTCCATTACGGCAATCGGTGAATTGCCTTCCCGTATGGGATTAACGCGGTCAGGAGCGGAAGTCGGAGACGATATCTGGGTCTCGGGAACTCTAGGGGGCGCGTGGGCCGCATTAGCGCATTTAAATGGAAAGTTGACGCTTCCTGCCAATGACTTTCCTGCAGCACTTAAGCGCCTTGAAAGGCCTGAAGCGAGAAACGCTTTAGGTACAGCTCTCCTTAGTGCCGCAAGTGCTTGTGCAGATATCTCCGATGGCCTAGCGCAAGATTTGGGACATATTCTTGAAAGAAGTGGCGTGGCCGCTGACCTTTCATTTGAGGCATTGCCAGCAGATGCTTCGATTGCCTCGTTAACGAAAGAAAATCGCCTAGAGGCAATCCTTGCAGGAGGGGACGACTACGAGTTGGTTTTCACGGCTCCTAAAGAAAAACGCGGTCTTATTGAGCAAGCGAGTATCAGTGCTTTAACGCCAGTGACACGCATCGGGAGAATTCGTGCCAAGGACGACAATCTTCCGCACCTTATTGTGAAAGATGCGACAGGAAACGTTTTACAGTTACAAGCCACAGGGTTTGACCATTTCGCGTAAAGGAAGTCAATAATGGGTTTAAAAGAAAAATATTCAAAAGACAATCCCGCCAATCAAGTCCATCCTGATATGAGGTTTGTTTTCTCATGCCCAGAGCACGCTGTTGCCACATTTTTTGGTGTGGGACTTTTAAGGCCAGCTCCTGGAACCTGGGGGACACTTGCGGCAGTTCTTGTGTGGATTTTTTTAGTTGAAGTCATAAAGCTTCCTGGCATGTTTTACCTAGCCACAGTGGCATTGGCTATTTTGATTGGCATTTGGGCTAGCGAAAAGACAAACGCCGATTTAGGTGTTCATGACGCAGGTTGCATCGTGATTGATGAAGTCGCTGGCGTCTGGTTGGTTCTTATGATGTTCCCGCAACACCCCATTACATGGATTGCGTCTTTTGTCGCGTTCCGTTTCTTCGACATTATGAAGTTCCCGCCCGCCGATAAGATCGATCAAAAATTCAAGGGCGGTAAAGGCATCATGGCAGACGATATCGTCGCCGCTCTCTGGGCCATTGTGGCGCTTACTATCTTTGATAAGGCGGCAGGTCGCTTTGGTTATACCTTCTTAGGACTTCTTTCGTGAGAAAAGAAATTCTTGACCTCGCCAGTGAACTTGGCGAGGTTGCAAAAGCCCGTGCAATAAAAATCGCGACAGCAGAAAGCTGTACGGGAGGTCTTATCTCGGCTGCGATTACGGAAGTTGCTGGATCGAGCGCGTGGTTTGAGCGCGGATTTGTGACGTATACGCCAGAAGCGAAGATGGAAATTCTTGACGTGAGAAAAGAAACGCTCAATAACTATGGCGTCGTAAGCGAAGAGACAGCCCGCGAAATGGCTCTTGGCGCCATCTCGCATTCAAAGGCCACTCTTGCTGTTTCTGTCACGGGGGTTGCTGGCCCCACAGGAGGGACAGAGAAGACACCTGTCGGAACAGTGTGCTTTGGCTTTGCTTTTAAAACTGAGAAAGCCGTCTGCACAGAATCTGCAACACAGTGTTTTAATGGAAATCGCACGGATGTGCGTCAATCCACAGTTGAGTTCGCACTAAAGACACTTGTAGCGCTTCTCAGTTAAGAAAAGAGGCTTTCCGAATTTCGGAAAGCCCCCATCAAAACCTTTAAGTTTTTGGGATTAGACAAATCCCCACAGTGCCACGATGATAAATTGGCCCGTGAGAATTCGTAAGAAAAGAGCCAACGGATAGACCGTGGAATACGCCACAATCGAAGCACTCGTTTCGCTTAGCTTTTCTGCATACGCAAGGGCAGGCAAGTTCGTTGTTGCCCCAGCAAGAAGACCTGTGATTTGGTGGTAATTCAACTTGTAGCGCAGTCGCGCCACAATGCCCGTTAATAGGCAGGGAATTACGGTAATCAGAACGCCAAGTCCCACATAAAGCAGACCATTGCCGCGCGTTAGGGCATTGACAAAATTTTCTCCAGCAGATAGTCCGACGCTCGCTAGGAAGATGGCAATGCCAATTTCTCGAAGCATGAGATTGGCTGAATACGTTGTGTATGTGACAAGCTTAATGCGTGGTCCATAGTAGCCCAAGAGAATGGCAACAACTAAAGGGCCACCGGCGAGCCCGAGTTTTAATGCCACGGGCATCCCAGGAACTGCTAAGGGAATGGATCCGACAAAAACGCCGATTAAAAGCCCCAAGAAGATAACAATGATATTGGGGTGATCGAGTTTTTGAACTTGGTTACCAAGAATGCCAGCTAAGCGAGCAATCGCGCGCTGTGGGCCCACACAATAGACTTTGTCGCCCAAAAGCAGACGTAGCGACTTATGCGGAAAGAGTTGAATGCCGTTACGGTAGACACGTGTGATATTGACGCCGTCGAGTTGGCTCAAATGCAAATCACGCACGCGTGTGCCGTTAACGCTTTCACGCGTTACACGAATAAGCGAGGTCATTACAGGCGAGTGTTTGTCACTTGCTAGGTCGATGTTTTCTGCTTCTCGACCGAAGAACGCCAAAATCGCATCCTTGTCATCGGGTTCTGCGACGATACGCATAATGTCCCCGACATGAAGAACGCTCGTTCCCATGGGGCTTGTGACATTGCCCTCATGCATTAATCGCGAACAAATAAAGGAGCGGCCCACGAGGCGCCGTGTGTCGTGAATCGTCAGGCCTTCCAAGCGAGAATTTTGCAATTCCAAGTGAAAGCAAACGGGAGCTGTGTTTGCAGCGTTTTCTTCGTCGATAAGGCGCTTTTCCTCAGCCTTCGGGTCGATAAAGAAAATGTAGCGCAATGCCACTAGCGTCAAAATTGTTGCAATCACGCCTAAGGGATAGGCGCAGGCATAAGCCACAGCAATGGATTCGCCTTTGTAGCCCAAGACGTCCAAGGCTTCTTGCGTTGCTCCAAGGCCAGGCGTGTTAGTAACAGCACCAAAGTGCACGCCTAATATTTGTGGGAGCGTAATCGTTCCATTTAATAGGAAAAAGAGTCCGATTGTCACAGCAATGCCCGTGACAACGCTAAAGACTGTCAAAAGATTGAGTTGCACGCCCTCGTGCTTAAAGGAGCTAAAAAACGAGGGTCCGACCTGTAAACCCATCAAGTACACAAAGAGGATGAGCCCAAAGTCGCGCAAGAAACTCAATACCGTCGGGTTGATGCGAAAGCCGAGATAGTTGGAGATGAGTGCAACAAAAAGTACGCAGGTTACGCCAAAGGAAATGCCAAAGACCTTAATTTTCCCGAGGTACGTTCCAAGTGCGATAACAAAGCCATAAACAAAGACAATGTGGCCGATTGAGTCGGCATTCGTCAAAAGTTGAGATAACCAATTCATAGGTAAAGCCCGAGTGCGTGCGATTTCTCGCCCTCCACGGGAAAACGCTAAAAGAAAAAACGAGCGAGATTATCGCAGGTTCATAACGGTTTTCCCAATTCAGTAGCAGGGCTTTGCAACTATTTGGTGCATAAGTTGCAAAAAAATCCGATTCGCCAGAAATTCTGACGAATCGGACGAGTCGTTTTAAGCGTTTGGGACGCGGATTACATCATTCCGTCCATGCCGCCCATACCGCCTGGCATGCCAACAGGAGCCGGCTTATCTTCAGGCAAATCCGCAACCATGCAGTCGGTTGTGAGGATCAAGCCTGCGACGCTAGCCGCATTCTGCAAGGCTGTGCGCGTGACCTTCGCAGGATCTAAGACGCCCATTTCAATCATGTCGCCATAGACACCCGTTTGAGCGTTGTAGCCGAAATTGCCCTTCTCGGCGCTTACCTTATTGACGATAACGCTCGGTTCGTCGCCTGCGTTACCAACAATCTGGCGCATCGGCTCTTCCATCGCGCGAAGAACAATCTTGATGCCGGCATTTTGTTCGTCATTGTCGCCAACTAAGGAGGCAATGGCTTGTTTTGTGCGAATCAGGGCTGTGCCGCCACCAGCGACAACGCCTTCTTCGACAGCGGCGCGTGTGGCGTGCAAGGCATCTTCGACGCGTGTCTTCTTTTCTTTCATCTCAACTTCGGTTGCCGCACCGACTTTCACGAGGGCGACGCCACCGGCGAGTTTCGCAACACGTTCTTGCAACTTCTCGCGGTCGTAATCACTTGTTGTGGCTTCAATCTGCTGACGGATGCTTGCCACACGGTTTTCGATGGCGGCCTTGTCGCCAGCTCCATCGATAATTGTCGTATTTTCCTTCGTGACTTCAACGCGTTTTGCAGAACCAAGCTGCTCGAGTGTTGTCTTATCTAAAGAAAGACCTAAGTCAGAAGAAATCACGGTGCCGCCTGTTAAAACGGCGATGTCTTCAAGCATGGCCTTGCGGCGATCGCCAAAGCCAGGAGCCTTCACGGCAACAACCTTCAAAATGCCACGCAAGGAGTTCACAACGAGAGTTGCAAGCGCTTCGCCATCAACGTCTTCGGCGATAATGAGAAGCGGGCGATTGGCCTTAGCAACGAGCTCAAGCACAGGGAGCAATTCGCGGATGTTGCTAATCTTCTTGTCGTGCAAAAGAATGAAAGGCTTATCAAGGACGGCAGCCTGGCGCTCTGGCGTATTGATAAAGTACGGAGAGAGGAAGCCACGGTCAAATTGCATACCTTCAACGATTTCAAGCTCATTGTGTAGGCTCTTACCATCTTCAATCGTGATAACACCTTCTTTACCGACCTTGTCCATAGCTTGGGCAATGATGTCGCCAATTTCCTTATCGGAGTTAGCGCTAATCGTGCCGACCTGAGCAACTTCCTTGTTGGTGGTAACGGGCTTACTGATTTTCTTTAATTCAGCAACAGCGGCTTCAACAGCCTTGTCGATGCCACGCTTTAAATCCATCGGGTTCATACCAGCGGCAACGTACTTCATGCCTTCTGTGACGATGGCCTGAGCCAAAACGGTAGCGGTTGTTGTGCCGTCGCCGGCGTTGTCGTTTGTCTTGGAAGCGACCTCGCGGACCATCTGAGCGCCCATGTTTTCGAACTTGTCTTTCAATTCGATTTCTTTTGCCACTGTGACGCCGTCTTTGGTGATTAACGGACCACCGAAGCTACGCTCTAAAACAACGTTACGACCCTTCGGTCCTAATGTAACCTTCACAGCATTGGCCAAGGTGTTAATGCCACGGACCATACGAGAGCGTGCATCGTCACCAAATAAAACTTTCTTTGCAGCCATTTGAAATTCTCCAATAAATCGTTACGAAATTAGGCCAAAACACCCATGATGTCTTCCTCGCGCATAACGAGGAACTCTTCGCCGTTGACTTTGACGGCCTGGCCAGAATATTTACCAAAAAGCACACGGTCGCCAACTTTGACGTCCATGGCAATGAGCTTGCCACTTTCATCGCGGCGTCCTGGACCGACGGCAATCACTTCACCCTGATCGGGTTTTTCAGCTGCGTTATCTGGGATAACAATGCCGCTAGCGGTGGTGCGCTCACTGTCGAGGCGCTTGACAATCACGCGATCATGCAAAGGACGAATCTGCATTTTTTAGCTCCAATATTTTTATTTTGAAAAGTGGTTTGACGCAAACGATAAAAGCGTCTTTTAAGGAGGAGAAACACCTTGTTTCTCATCCGTGTACCCTCTATGTGGGGGTGGTTCTTCCCAAAATCAAGAGCGCATCGGTAAACTTCTTGCCAATGAACGTTTTCCTGGAGCCGAAAGTGAAAAAAAGAGTGTTTAATCAGTGGATTGTTGCCTTTTCTTTCCTTGCGTTTTCTTTCAGTGTGGCGGCAGCGTCGCTGCCGAGTGAACTTAAAAACACCTTTTCTGAGGCTCATATCCCCTTAGGAGACGTTTCCCTGTGGGTTGCTCCTGCTGGAAGCACCACGGCGCGTCTTTCTTATAACGCGACAAAATCCATGCAGCCAGCAAGTTGCGCCAAACTCGTCACCACGCTTGCCGCTCTCGAGCTCTTGGGGCCCGATTACCGTTGGAAAACCCAGTGGAGGGCCGATAATTTTGATGCGAAAACAGGCGTCGTGAAGGGACTCACCTACGTTGGAGGGGGAGACCCCTACTATGTGATTGAAAGACTTTGGCTTGCCGCCGAGCGCTTAAAAGAGATTGGTGTCAAAAGCATTGTTGGTGATATTGGTGTCGATCGGCATCTTTTCGTTGTAGATGCGGATGCGCGTCCGATTGATGGACAGCCCGATAGGTCTTATAACGTTGAAGCCGACGCCGCTCTTGTCAGTCAACGTAGCGTTTGTATCGAAATCATGCCCAATAAAAAAGAGGGTATTGCTCGCATCGTGACAATCCCCAAGTTATCGGGCTTTAAAGTCACACCCACGGTGAAACTCACCGAAGGCGCTTGTTCGAATTGGAAAGACGACCTCAAAGTCAAATTTACGAAAGAGGCCGCTACGATAAAGGGAACGTTTCCCGCAAGCTGCGGGAAAAAGATTTGGCCTGTTGTTCTTTGGAAGCCCAATTCCTATCTAAAACAGACCTTTGAGCACGTTTTTTCGGAAGTGGGCATTCAATGGAAAGGTTCGATTGTTGACCGAGTCTCGGCGGAACAACGTCTTCTTTTAAAAGAAGAGTCTGACCCACTCTCAGAGCTTGTGGTACTTACCAATAAGTTTTCCAATAATACGATGGCGCGGCACCTATTTTTGTCTCTTTCGTTTGCTGACCCTCGTGGAGCAGCATCTGCCGCTACATTAAAGCGTAGCCAAGAGGTGATTGCCCAGTGGCTTACGAAGATTGGCATTGATACAAACCAGATTTTTGTTGAAAACGGCTCAGGCCTATCGCGAGAAACGCACGTGACGGCTTCTGAACTTGGGAAACTCATTTCCTATGGCATAAAAAGCGAATACGGCCCCGAATTTTTGATGAGCCTACCGATTGCTGGCACGGATGGGACGATGAAAAAGCGAGCCATCACGGGCTTTGCTCGGATTAAAACAGGAAGAATTCAAGGCGTAAGAGCCGCCGCTGGCCTTGTGCGTGATGTTGATGGTCGCGATTGGACCGTTGTTCTTATCATCAATTCCACAGGGCGCGCTCTTCGTGAGGCACTCCCTGCGATTGATGCCACTCTCGATTGGGTGGGCTCTGGCGCTTTAAGCCGCTATTGAGCGCTCTCCGAGGTTGGGGTTGCTCCCTTTTTAATCGCTTTCACGAGGATTTCTTCGGTTAAAAGTTCGGGCAACAAAGTCGGATGTCCCTTCATATCGTAAATCACGCATAGCGGAACCCCTGTGCGACCAAAGGCATTCAGAACTTGCGTGATTTGTGCGTCGCGCGACGTCCAATCGGCAACAAAACGTCGATATCCATAGCGCGTCAAAGCCTTTTCGGTTTCTTTGGTGTGTAGTGCTGTTAGCTTATTGAATTGGCAGGTAATGCACCAAGAGGCCGTAAAGTCAATAATCACAGGCCGCCCTTCGTGCAGGGCCCTTTCTACGGCTGAACTCGTAAATGTGGCCCATTCGGAGTGCTCATCGCTTTTGACTTTTGAAAAGTCATTTGTCGCAACAATCACAAGGCACGCTAATGTGGCACTTAAGGCGATGATTTTCAGAATGCGAGAATTTCCACGGCCGTACTGTTCACGTCCATAGGCCCACAGGAAAAGCGTTAAGGCTCCGGCGGCTAAAAAGACGGTAATAAGCCCGTAAAGATTTACTTGATGCGCTAAAACCCAAATAAGCCACAAGAAGGCAAGAAGCATGGGTAGCGCCATCAGGCGCCGTAACCGTTGCATCCAAGCCCCTGGCTTGGGAAGCCATTGAATCCAACTCGGGAAAAGTGTTAACACAAACCACGGGAGCGCAATCCCAAAGCCTAGCGTTAAAAAGACGGCATAGGCCTGCAAGGCTGGCTGCGTAATCGCATAACCTAAAGCCGCGCCCATAAAGGGGGCGGTGCAGGGACTTGCGACAATAACGGTTAAGATGCCAACGCTAAAAGAGTCCCAGGGGCCTGTACTCGGAAGAGCTTTTGCTGCGCGCGAATCGGCTAAGTGGCTTGCCGCGGTGAATTCAAAAACGCCCAATAAATTAAGAGTAATCGCAAAGAAAAGAAGCGAAAGCGACGCGACAACCCAAGGCGTTTGAAGTTGAAAGCCCCAGCCGACGGCGTACCCGAGAGAGCGCACAAAAAGTAGGAGAAAAGCCAAAATCGCAGTGCTCAGCAGCACCCCAACTAAAAAGGCCAAGCCATTAGCGGCAAGCGTTCCACGGCGCCGCGATTTATCTGCGATATGAAGAATCTTAAGACTTAATACCGGGAAAACGCAGGGCATTAAGTTAAGAATCAGTCCCCCGATAAAGGCAAACCACAAAGCTTGTCCGGCGGTAATCGCTGGGGCATTTTGTGACTGCTCGCCAGTAGAAAGAGAGACTAGGCTTTTTTCCTTTTCTATTTTTTCTGCCGAAGGTAACGCTCCAGGCGTTACTTCAATTTGGGTGTCGATTGCCCACCCATTATTGGCTGGCCCCCCATCGGCGAGCAAAATTCCATCAAGCATTTCGGGCACGGGAGTTTTGTCGTCTTTGAGCGTTAAAAGGAGCGTTGTGTTTTGGCCTCGAACGCTAGCCACATTAGAGACCTGTGAGCTAAAGGGGTTGCCAGAATTTGGCAGAAACTCCACTTTTTCAGCAATGATACCTGCCGTCGGGGGTAACTCAATGCAAATCGTGCGGCCATCGGCAACAGCGCTAATCAAGGCGTTTGTGACGGGTTCGGGTATTTGGGCGCGGGTTTCAGTAAAAAGGGGCTGATCCTCTGTGGGTTTACTGGAAACTTCAACAGGGAGCGCCACCTTGAGTTCGACTTCTTGTGGCACACACGTTGTTTTACAAGCGGTCCAAGAAACTTTGGCTCGAATGTTGGTTCGTAGACCGTGAGGAGTTCCCCAAGGAACCTCAATCATAAAGGGAAAGAGGACGTCTCCCTCGTAAACAAAACTTGTGAAGTCACCGAGTTTTTTGGTTTTCGGTAAGGGCCATCCTAAGGAGCGGATTTTCCAGTGTCGTGGAAGCGTCCATTCGATTTTGGTTTCGCTTCCCGCGTCGCCCGGGTTTTTCCAATACGTGTGCCAGCCAGGCTTATGTTTAAGAAGAACACCGATTTCGTAGGAGCCGCCTGGGGTGGCTGCTGTGCGACTTAATTTAATTTCAGCAGTCACGGCTCCGACAGCTTCATCAGTACTAAGGGCGGCAACTGCAACATTGGTCGTTTGCGCGAAAGCGCCGCTAGCAAGGCTAGCGGCAAAAACGAAAGATAAAAGCGCTTTTTTGCAGCGCGTTAAAAAGCGACTCATTTAACTAAATCGAAGGCCGCACGCGCAGCGCGAATGGTTTCATCAATATCGGCGTCGGTGTGCGAAGCAGAAATAAATCCCGCCTCAAAAACAGAAGGCGCCAAATAAATCCCCGCATCTAGCATCGCATGAAAGAACGTCGAAAACATCGTTTGATTCGATTTCATCACGTCACTAAAGCGCATCGGAAGCTCAGGTAAAAAGAAAAATCCTAACATGCCGCCGATAGCGCGTGCCTTAAAGGAAACGCCCGCGTCTTTTGCCGCATCATTAAGCCCTGCGACAAGACGAGCGGATTTCTTTGAGAGTTCCTCATAAAAGTGGGGAGCTTGAATTTCTTTGAGGGTTGCCAGTCCACAGGCAACCGCCACGGGGTTTCCTGAAAGAGTCCCTGCTTGGTAAACGGGACCCAAGGGGGCAATCTTATCCATGATTTCAGCACGAGCTCCGAAGGCGGCAACGGGAAGACCTCCGCCGATAACTTTCCCAAGCATCGTGATATCGGGTGTTACTTTGTAGAGCGATTGCGCGCCTCCTAAGGCAACACGAAAGCCCGTCATCACTTCATCGACAATAAGGAGTGCCCCGTACTTTGTGCAAAGGCTTCGTGCTGTATCGATAAATTCCTGCGTGGCAGGAACCATATTCATGTTGCCAGCGACGGCTTCGACTATGACGCAAGCAATCGAATCACCTTCGCGCTTAAAGGCATCAGTCAGCGCTTCTGGATTGTTGTACTCCACAACGATGGTGTGTTCTGTGACTTCTTTAGGAACACCAGCAGAAGAGGGGTTGCCGAACGTTAAAAGGCCAGAACCCGCTTTCACAAGCAAACTATCGGAATGTCCGTGATAGCACCCTTCAAACTTCACAATTTTGTTGCGGCCCGTGAATCCTCGCGCCAAGCGCAGTGCGCTCATGCCTGCTTCGGTTCCCGAACTTACTAAGCGCAATTGCTCGATAGAAGGAACGAGTTTTTTCACTTCTTCTGCAAGTTCAATCTCCGCTTTTGTCGCAGCACCAAAAGATAATCCCTCGCGCGCTGCGGCGATGACAGCCTCGACGACTTTTGGGTGATTGTGCCCGAGAATCATGGGACCCCAAGAACACACGTAATCAATATAGCGTCGATCCTCTTCGTCCCACATATAGGCACCCTGGGCTTTGCGAATAAACCGCGGAGCGCCTCCGACACTAGCGAACGCTCTCACAGGAGAATTAACGCCCCCAGGAATGGATTTTTTTGCTCTTAAGAAAAGTTCTTCATTAAGACCCATATGTGTTCTAACTCCAAAAGAATCGCTTAGGCACAAGAAATAGTCCTTGTGTCCTCGAAAAAAGATTGCCCGAATTTTAGCGAAGTCACTAAAAGCGAAGAGAAAAGAGATGTTTGAAACTGTTGCTAGCTAAAAAAAGCGCCTTCCTATGCGTTGCGCTTTTTTCCAAGAGCCCTTAAAGTTTCGCTTCGCACGCGTGTTAGTCGGGCAATCGCGGGTGGCTTTAGGCCACACGAGGAAAGTCCGGACTCCACAGAGCGCCGTAGGAGCTAACGACTCTCCGCTGTAAGGCGAGGATTAGAGCAACAGAGACGAGCCGATTTAAGTTCGGGTGAAACGGGCAATCTCTACGGGGAGCAACATCAAATAGGCGGTCCGCTTGATTCCTGCTCGGAAGATGGTCGCGGGTAGATGGCTTGAGGCCCTACGTAAGTAGGGCTCTAGATGAATGATTGCCAACGCTTTAGCGTAACAAAATCCGGCTTATAGACTAGCCGCGTGCACCCTAGAGGCGAATGCGAATGCGGGCATCTACGGCAATGGGTTCTCCGGTTTTTTCGCAAATCATTAAGGGATTGACGTCAAGCTCGATTACTTCAGGGAAGTCTGCGACGAGTTGAGAAATCTTCAAAAGCGTTTCTTCCACTTTATCGATTTGAGCGCGTGTGCTCGAACGAGCGCCTTCCAAAAGCTTAAAGGCCTTTACGCGGCGCACCATATCGTGGGCATCAACGTCAGTAATCGGCGTGATATCGAATGTGACGTCTTTTAAGGTTTCTACGAAAACACCACCCAAGCCAAACATCAACATCGGCCCATATTGTGGGTCAGTGGCTAGCCCGCAGACCAATTCACGGCGCCCCTGAACTTGCTCTTGAACAAGGATCCCTTCAAGACCACTTAGAAGGTTCTTGCTCTTTAACGCTTCAATCATCGCGTTATAGGCCTCAATAAGAGCCTTATCCGAATCAATGCCAACACGAACGCCGCCCACATCGGTTTTGTGCGATGTTGTCTTTGATGTGATCTTTAAGACAACAGGGTAGCCAATTTCCTTAGCCGCGCAAAGGGCTTCATCAACGCTCTTCGTTAACGTTGCCTTACAAAGGCGAATGCCGATGGCATCCAAAACTTTGAGGCTTTCTTTTGTGGTTAATTGATCGCGGTTTTCTTTAATGGCTGCATCAAAAATCGCCCGAATCGTAGCCTTGTCGCTCGAGAAGGTCGGAATCTTTCCTGCGGGCTTTCGTACCCACTCGCTTTGCTGGCAAAGGCGAGCTAGAGCGTTTACTGCTTCTTCCACATACATAAAGAAAGGCATGTTCGCCTTTGAGACAACGTCTGAGGTAAAGAAGTGGCTCTCTGTCATAAAAACGCCAATTAAGGGTTTATCGGCATGACGAGCTTTAGCCTCGCAAACGGCCTTAGCGACCTCTGTGTCTTTTAAGCCTAAGAAGGGGAGATAAATGACAAGCGCGGCATCAACGTTTTCATCGGCAAGAACGGTATCAAGCGTCTTCTCGTAGTGCTCTAAGGGAGCAGACGCAATCATGTCAACGGGATTTTTCACGGATGCCACCGCTGGCAAGAAGGAGCGAAGTGCATCTTGGGTCTCAGACGATAGTTTTGCAACTTCTAGTCCCAAATCACTGATGGCGTCGGCAGCCATAATGCCAGGCCCCCCAGAATTCGTGATAATCGCAATGCGATTCCCATGAGATAACGGGGAGCGAGAAAAGACTTTGGCTGTAGCAAAAAGTGTTTGAAGCGACGTTTCTCGAATCACGCCACTTTGACGCAACAAGGCATCCGCGGCTTTGTCAGAGCCCGCGAGGGATCCCGTGTGTGAGCTTGCAGCACTTGCGCCTGCCGTCGACCTTCCTGCCTTTAAGGCGAGAATGGGCTTTTTCTTAGAAACGCGGCTTGCGGCCTCTCGAAAGGCCGCAGGATTGGGGATTGATTCCATATAAAGAAGAATCTGTCCGACATCATCGTCGTTTTCCCAGTATTCGATGGCCGCTCTCGCATCAACGTCAGCTTGATTGCCAATCGAAATGAATTGCGCAAAGCCGATATTGAGGTCTTTTAAGATGTTCAAAATTCCGCCACCTAAGGCGCCTGACTGTGAGACAAATCCGATGTTGCCACGCTCGGGAAGCGACTCAGCGAAGCATCCATCCATACGAATCGATGGGTGGGTATTGACAACACCCAAGCAATTCGGGCCAACGCAACGCATGTTGTAGGCGCGGCATTTGGCGAGGAGCTCTTTTTCTAAGAGGGCACCTTCCTCGCCAGACTCTTTAAAGCCAGCAGAAATCACACACAGTCCACCAACGCCTTTTTCATGACACTGATCGATCACGCTTAAGACGTGCTTGGCGTTAATCACAAGAATCGCCAAATCAACAGGATCTTCAATATCAAGGACACTGGCGTAGGCTTTTAGCCCCCCGATTGAGGGAGCTTTGGGGTTCACGGGGTAAATTTTCCCTGTAAATCCGTATTCAATTAAACGTTTTTGTATATCCGAGCCAATCGTATGATCTCGTGTCGAAGCACCAATCAGGGCAATACTTTTGGGCTTCATAATGGGGTCAAGCGAGGCGATGTGTGTCATGGATGGTGTACTCAAAAAGTTAGTGGTTTAAACGACGCTCAAGATCGGCTGGAGCAAGGCTTCCAGGCTGTACAGAGCCATCGGAGAAAATAATAACGGGTGTTCCTGCAATGCCGAGTTTACGACCCAATGCACGATTGCGATCGAGGCTTGAGGAGTCACACTTTTCAACAGTGTCTTTGGGTTCTACGCCATCGGCCATGTAGCGGCGGAAAGCAAGAGCGGGGTCTTTGGCGCAAACAATGCGCCGCGAGAGCTCGCGCGAGCGATCTGTCGGATGCATAAAGTTATAGACGGTGACGTTTCCGACTTGCCTGAGAGCCTGTTCAAGCAAACGACAGTATGTGCAATGGGTATCGGTAATCACAGCGACGCGGCGCTTACCGTTTCCGTAGGTAACTTTAATTGCGTCTTTTAAGGGAAGCGTTTCCCATTTGATGCGAGAGAATTCCGCGAGACTTTCTGAGGTGATATCTTTATTTTTTTCGATATCAATAATGTGACCGGCGAAAAGGTAACGGACCGATTTATCGACGTAAAAGACGCGCTTATTGGCGTAGACCTCATAAAGACCGAGCGCGCTTGCTTTGCGAACGACAGAGGGCTTGACGTTTAATTTCTTTTCAAAAGCGAGAGCAACGTCCTTTTCCACGGTGTTAGCAGCAAGCACGGTAAAGCCACTAAAACCCAAAGCGAGAGTAAAAAGGAAAAGAGAAGTTTTACGCATAGCGCTCTCTTAGTGTGGGTAAAGCGCGCCAAGCACGCGGCGTCCTGCGGCATGTGTTGCTTCACAAAGATTGCCGGTGCGTCTGAGGTAAAAAGCACGGGCTAACCAAGCAAACGCCATCGCTTCGACGTGCATGGGGTCGACCCCTAAGAGGTCTGTGCTAAAGACTTCGCTTGTGGGGGCTAGCTCATTTTGGATTTCTTTAAAAAGTAACGCGTTCTTTGTTCCACCGCCACAAAGATACACTTCAGAGGCTTTCTTACAAGCACTCGCAACGGTCTTTGCCGTTAGAGCAATTAATGTGCGCTCGACATCGGCCGGATTTACCCCATCAACGAGGCTCTCAAGCCAGGCTAAATGAAAGTCTTCGCGCCCCGTACTCTTTGGAGCAGGACGAGAAAAGTAGGGGTGACTGAGCATCTTCTCCAAAAGCATCGCATTGACTTTTCCTGTTGCAGCCCATGCTCCATTTTCATCAAAGGCTTTCCCAAGATGCTTTTTAGCCCAAGCGTCTAAGAGGACATTGGCTGGCCCGCAGTCAAATCCAGAAGCGCGTAAATAGCGTTTGTTGCGTGGGGGTAGGAGCGTTACGTTGGCGATACCGCCAAGATTAACAATCGCGCGAGCGACTGAGTTTGAAGAAAAGAGAGCGGCGTGAAATGCGGGAACAAGAGGTGCTCCTTCACCACCTGCGGCCAAATCGCGAGATCTGAAATCAGCGACAACATCAAGGCCTGTTAATTCTGCGACAAGGGCAGGCGCATTCAGTTGCAAACTCCAACCCTCTTTTGGGCAGTGACGCACGGTTTGCCCATGTACGCCGATGGCTTCAATAATGTCGCGGGATATATCGTAAGCGTCCAAGAGTTCAAGGGTGGCTTGCGCGTAAAGTTTTGCAAGCGTTAAAGAAACTTTTTCTGCTCGCTCGATTTCGTTTGCACCTGGCTCACTTAAAAGAAGAAGCTCTTCACGCAGTTCTTGTGGGTAGGCTAAGAAACTGTGTCCGAGCAGGCGCAGCTTTTTGGCAGAAAAATCCACGGCAACGACATCAATGCCATCTAGACTTGTTCCCGACATCAACCCGAGAAAAACTGGTTTTAAGAGCGATTGATCAATCATTTTTGGACTCGAGAAACTTGAACACGGCGCAATAAGGAAAGCTTTTCTTGTAAGGGGGCGACAAGTGCCTCCATCTTGGCGATCTGATAGGGACTCAGTGTCCGTGTATCAGGAAGCTCAGCTGTCATGGGGTTAATTTGCGAGCCGTTAAAAATCAATTCGTAATGTAAGTGGGGCCCTGTGGCAAGGCCTGTTTGCCCAACCTTACCGATGGGTTGCCCGTGTTGAACTTCAGAGCCCACTTTAATTTTCGGGTCAATGCTCGAAAGATGCGCGTAAAGCGTCTGATAGTCGGGCCCATGCTGAATACGAACGTATTTTCCGTAGCCAGTTCCCGTGCTAGCAAAAACGACTTTGCCGTCAGCAGCAGCGCGCACGACAGCGCCCCAAGGGGCTCTAAAGTCAGTGCCTCTATGAGGACGCAAGACACCCGTGATTGGGTGACGACGCATGGGGGAGAATTCAGAACTCACATTTTTCACATCAAGCGGAATGCGCATAAAGGTGCGTTGTGTGAGTACGCCATTGCTATCGTAATAGTGGCCCCCTTGTCCGTCATCGGGAAACCAGAAGTAATCGCGCGTTTTCCCGTCGATTTCAAATTGCATCGCTAGAAGCTTACCGAGACGTACGAAACTGCCGTCGATGTATTTATTTTCATAAATCACGCGGAAGGCTTCACCCTGCTTGAGTTGATTGACGATGTCTCTATCGTAATCGAAGGCCTCATGCATCTGATTGATAATTGAAGAGGGAAGATTGCTTTTTTGTAGACTTGCGCTCGGAAGCCCTTGGACGATGCCTTCTGCCATTGCCCACTGCACTTCATAGCTAAAGGGTTTCTTCAGGAACTGCAAATGCGTGCCATCACGCGTGATTTCATACATCATGTGTTGATCTTTGGCGTCTTCATAAAGACGCAAAGTAACAAGTGTTCCGTTTTCGAGCGTCGAAGCTGTGGCGTATTGACCAAGGCGTAGATTCAGTAATGATTTCGCGTCGGGGGTTTTCTCGATAAATCCAACGACATCGTTATCGCGAATGCCGAGGCGAGATAAAAGCGAACGTAACGTATCGGCACTTGTGACATAGGTTTCGTGCATCACAGAATCGTCTTTTTTCCCAATCGCATCCATCTGGGAACGTAGATCAGGTAAACGAATCTCTAGTCGCTTTTCGACACGAGCTAGGGTGTCTGTGGAGGTCTCTTCAGTGAGGCTTCCCGTCGAAGAGGGGGTTGTACAAAACATTGCCGCCACGATTGCCGGCGTTGCAAACGCAGCTAGGCCAACAAGAATGGCAACGTGAAACGACTTAAGGTGTGTGGTTTTGGTATGCCGAGAGAAATAGTCGATGGCATCCTTACCAACACGCCGCAACTGTCTTCCAATTAAATCTGGGGAAGTCATTGAACCAACTAAAAACTTGAAAAAGTATGTACTCCAAATTTCCCATTATAGAGTGAGTGAGAGGGAGTTTTTGTTGCATTTTTCCCCGTTAGTCATTACGCACGAAAATCAGCGCTAGTTTAAATCGGCAGGAAGCCCCTT
>CAVAQL010000009.1:0-21637 GCA_963590825.1 Bacteroides caccae
GTAGGGAAAGCAGTAAGAGAAACAATCCAATCCCTCGGCGGAACAATGCCTGAAGATTTGCCAACTCCTGAGAAAAGCATCCTGCAACTTGAAAAAGAGAAAGAAAAGCAGATTTCCGCTGAAAAGAACGGTCCGAAAAAATTGGAGAAATAAAACTTAACCGTAGCCGCTATCACTGAAAAAATGATAGGGAAAGTGGCTCTTTCGAGAATAGAAACAAACACCCGAATTTGTTGAAGCAATTAAGAAGCTCAAGAAGCGAGAATGCGCTAACGCATACACAAGAGTTGCCTAACAAAAAAGCCCAAAGAACCTTGAGCTTTAGAAATCTAGTGGCTATGTAGCGGTTTAAAGCTTCTAAACCATAGTCTTTAAAGCAAATTGTTGGTGCCCGGGGAGAGACTCGAACTCTCACGCTTTTAAGGGCGGAGGATTTTGAGTCCTCTGCGTCTACCATTCCGCCACCCGGGCTAAGCAAGAGCGGAATTATACTGATTTTTTGCTCAGCCAAAAAGTGAAAATTTTCTCGTTTCCAATCAGGCTGAACGGAAAATGAAATACACCGCACCGAGCATGCAAAGCGCTGCCCACAGATAATCAAGCTTAAGCGGTTGCTTCATATAGATAAGAGCAAACGGCACAAAAACCGTGAGTGTAATGACTTCCTGCAAAATCTTAAGTTGCGCTAAAGAGAGTTCCGTAAAGCCAATGCGATTGGCTGGAACCTGCAAAAGATATTCAAAAAGCGCAATCGACCAGCTCACAATCGCCGCGACGTACCAAGGAGAGCCTGAAAGATTTTTCAAGTGTCCGTACCACGCAAACGTCATAAAGCAATTCGATAACACCAAAAGAAAAGTCGTCTGAAAGACGACCGGGATAGAACTTAAAAATTGCATGATTATTTTCCTTTGCCATTCTTCGCTAATTGCGAAGCCTCACAAAATTCTTTCTTCGCCCAAAGTCGCTCAATGCGTTGGTTATGTATTTGGCCAATCCACTCGCTGAGCGTCTTGCCTTCTAATAAGAAATCGCCTGAGATAATTTCTTTAAGCGGAACGAGAACAAACGCACGAAGTTTCATTCTTGGATGTGGGAGCAACAATTCGGGATCATCGCTCTCTACATTGCCGTAAAGCAAAAAATCCAAGTCGATTGTTCTTGGTGCATTGACAATACCAGCAGGGCGAACGCGACCGAACTGAGTCTCGATTCTTTGCAGTTCGTGTAAAAGTTCGCGGGCCGAAAGTTTCGTCTTAATCGCAACAACAGCGTTCACGTAATCGTCGCCTGAGGCATCAACGGGAGCGGTCTTATAAAAAGACGATGCGGTAACGCGCTCCGTATCGATTAGCGCCGCAATCGCATCTATCGCCTTGCAAAGCGTTTTGGCTTTCTCTCCGAGATTCGCGCCAAGACCAATGTAGGCAAGAACGGGACTTTCTTGCCTTTTATCGATTAACGAAGCCACTTTAGGAAGTCTCCTTTGGGCTTTGTGAGGGAGTTCCAAGAACAGCGGCTTTTGCTCTTGGCTTTCTGCGACGAACTCTTGGCTTTTTCGCCTCTGTCGTTTCTTCGGTTTTAATTGGAAGAGTTGCTTCCTGAGGCGCTTTGCTCGTCGGTTTCGCGCGAGATCTTCTTCTACGCGGCTTTGTGGATTTCGGTGTCTTAGCTTCTTCAATTGCAATCATCTCTTGGCGTGTTGCATCGTCAGAGGCAACGAACTTTTCCCACCAGTGAACTTGTTCCGTGGAAACATGCCCGAGTTGATTGCGAAGCAGCATAAAGTCATAAGCTGCACGATACTTTGGATGCAAAATAAGCGTGTGAGGATTTTTTCCTGTACGACGCTCAAAACGCAACTGAAGCATCCAGATTGTTTGCATATCCGTAATAAAGCGGTTTTGCACAACAAAACCCTTCGCCTGATTAGCAATCACGTCTTCTGTTGCTTGTAATAGTGCCATTGCATGCGTCGTCTTTGGACGCTTCTCATAGGCATCCCAACGCTTCTTGACCTGAGGCCACAGCAGTGTCGCAAACAAAAACGACGGAGAAATTTTCTTACCGACAGCAATTCGCTCATCCGTGCGTCGCATGGCAAGCATCAAAAATTCTTCACCCTGCGGTTCACTTAGGATGACATCAAGAATCGGAAGCAACGGATGCAAAAGGTGATACTCGCGCATATCCTGTAAGCACTTTTCTGCCTTCCCGCAATTAAAGAGCTTCATCATCTCATCGAAAAGACGAGCCGCCGGGACGTTGTGAAGGAGTTCGGCCAAGTCGCAAATTGGCTTACGTGTTGCGCGATCAATAGTAAAACCTAACTTTCCGGCAATACGAATGGCGCGCATCATGCGAACGGGGTCTTCGCGATAGCGCTCTTTAGGGTCGCCAATCATTCTGAGACGGCGATTTTTTAAGTCCTTAAGACCGTCGTGGTAGTCGAGAACCTCTTCAGTAATCGGATCGTAATAAAGCGCATTGACTGTGAAGTCGCGACGCGCTGCGTCTTCCCACATGGGACCGAAAACATTATCACTAATAACGCGCCCCTCTGCGTCTTTACGTACACCAACAGCATCTAACGCACGAAAAGTCGAGCACTCAATAATCTCTGGACCAAAAACAACATGCACAATCTGAAAGCGACGACCAATGATGATGGCGCGGCGCTGGATGCGTTTGACTTCACTTGGTGTGGCATCGGTTGCCACGTCAAAATCCTTGGGACGAACGCCGAGCAATAAATCTCGTACTGCGCCTCCAACGATGTAAGCCTTAAAGCCTTTTTTCTGTAAGAGTTCACAAGTCTTTCTTGCCTGCCAACTCACAAGATCGGGATCGATTCCGTGCTCTTTAGGACCAACGACGCGCGGCTCTCGGTTATAGACCGCCTTGCGTTTTCCTGTGACTTTTCGAATCAATCCTTTGATGCAATCCAACATTACTTAAACACCTAAAACTTGACGCACAGCATGACCTCGAGAGTCGCTTCCGGCTTCATAGAGCGTAAGCGTTTCCCAGCCCTTTTCTTTGGTCAAAGAAAGTAAATCCGCGTCCGCGTTTGTCGCAACGCAAATACCTCCCTTTGAGGCAACAAAATCAAAGAGCGGTTTATCGTTAAGAGAATCCGAATAAAAGTAAAGTTTTTCGAACTCCTCAGAACTTTCACTCAAGTAGTTTTTGACAAAGATAACTTTATTGGCACCAAAACTATTTGGCCCAATGAGGCGCCCTGTGAAATTGCCATCCTCTGTCATCTCAGGCACGCCGCAAAGAATGGCATCAAATCCAAAAAACTCAGAAATCGGTTCAACCAAATACGCGTATGTTCCTGAGCACACAGCCGTCTTATCGCCTTTTTCACGATGCGACCTCACCAAATCAATAGCCTTTTCTGAAACGACAGGAATAATCTTTTCTTTGACAAACTCGCCTCTCCAGAAATCTAGCTGACGACGCTCGAACTGGGCCATAAAGTGCAATTGAAAATCACTAAAGGCATCCGAATCCAAAATATGTCGCTCGTAGTAATCAGCATACAAAGGTTTAAGGGGCGCAAAAGCCTCTTTGGGATTAAGACCCGCTTTGGCAGCGACAAAATTAATCCAATGCCATTCGCAATCCAAAGGTAGGAGTGTGTGATCCAAATCGAAAATCGCTAGGTTCACTCTTGCCCTCCATTGCGTGTAAATTCAAGCACAAGAGGAAGCGTCACCTTGCGCTTTTTTTCCATCGCATAGCAATCGATTCCATCCAAGAGCGAACGCAAACTGCGCATATCTCTCGGACAATGCGTAGAAATCCAATGTTGCACATCTTTATCGAGTTCGATGCCTCGCCCTGCGGCTTGTCGGACAAACTCTTGAGCGGCACTTTCGTCATCAAGGTAATGCAACTCAAAAACAAGGCCCCACGAAAGGCGGCTTCGGATATCGTTGCGAATTTTGAGTTCATGCACGGGGGCGTGACCAGCGATTACGAGACGCGTGTTCGGATGCGCTCTTACTTCGTTGATTAAGTTAAAAAGCGCCTCCTGCTCGGAATCCGTGAGCGTGTCCACATCGTCTACAGCATAAAGGGCGAAATCCTCCATAAATAAAGGAATGCGGTCTACTTGATTCGAGACAATCGAACGAACAAGGTGCGTACAGCCACAACCGTGCGAACCCCACAGATAAAGGAATTGGGGCCCGACTCCTTGAAGAAACTCTCGAAGCGCAGCAAGCGCCTCCTCGTTTTTGCCGACGACAAAATTATCAAGCGTCGGTTTTGGCGGCGTTGATAACCCAAGGGAAAGTTGATGCGGTTTTTCTTTCACAAACAATTAGACTCTAAACCTCAAACTGCCTACCACGCAGGGAGCATCCGTTCGGCTAAAATGGCGACGCCCTACGAAGAGTAGGCGCGATTTTACCGCGAAAGCTTTTCTTTTTTCTCATTTTTATAAGGTCTTTGCCCCATGACGGAACTATCCTATGCAGCCGCTGGCGTTTCCATTGATGCTGGTGATGAGCTCGTTGAACGGATCAAACCGGCAGCCAAACGTACGATGATTCCTGGCGTTCTTGGCTCCATTGGCGGATTTGGTGCCCTCTTTGAAATCGGAAAAGAATACAAAAATCCCGTCCTTGTTTCGGGAACCGACGGCGTTGGCACAAAACTTATGTTGGCCTTTGCTCTCAATAAGCACGACACCGTTGGGCAAGACTTGGTTGCGATGAGTGTCAATGACATTCTCGTGCAAGGTGCGAAACCCGTATTTTTCCTTGACTACTATGGTTGCGGAAAGCTTGATGTGGATACTGCCGCACGCGTTGTCACGGGCATTGCCAAGGGCTGTGAGATTTCGGGTTGTGCCCTAATTGGCGGGGAAACTGCCGAAATGCCTGGCATGTATCCGGCAGGCGAATACGATCTTGCGGGCTTTGCTGTCGGCATCGTGGAAAAAGACGCGATTATCGATGGCTCGACCATTAAAGCTGGAGACGTCGTCTTAGGGCTCGCTAGCTCAGGACCACACTCCAATGGTTTTTCTCTTTTAAGAAAAGTTGTTGAGGTTGCAGGAGCCTCTTGGGATATGCCTTTTGATGGTGCAACCCTCGGGCAACGCGCTCTTGAACCCACCCGCATTTACGTTAAATCCACACTTAACGTGATGAAGAAAGTCACAATCAAGGGAATGGCGCATATCACAGGTGGTGGTCTTCTTGAAAATATTCCCCGTGTATTACCCGACGATACACAGTGCGTTATCCACGCCAACTCTTGGAAGCGCCCTGCGATTTTTGACTGGCTTGAGGAAAAAGGAAACATCAATCGCCACGAAATGCATCGAGTCTTTAATAATGGCATTGGTCTTGCGGTTGTTGTCAGTCAAGAAGACGCTGCAAAAGCGATGGCAGCCTTCAAAGAAGAAGGGGAAACCGTTTATGAGATTGGCGAAATTGTGACGCGCGCCTCAGGCGAACCAGGCTGCGTCGTGATTTAGAAAGTTCTTTTTAAGTTAACAAAGGGGCTCGATTTCGGGCCTCTTTTGTTTTGTGCACTCAAAGTCCTTGAAGCACATCCTCGAGAACGGGTTTTACTCGAGCAAAAAATTGGCTCTTATCTTGTAAATGGGAATCGAAAAGTTCAATTTGCGGCATCGAACGAAGCCAAGTCATTTGCCGTTTCGCTAGTTGTCGTGTTGCAGCTTTTGCCGCATCAAGAAATTCGGCTTCTGAGGTATTACCTTCCAAAAATTCGATTGCCTGACGATAGCCGACTGAGCGCATGGAAGGGAGCTCCTTACTAAAGTCACTGCGCTTTGTGAGGCCGCGAACTTCATCAAGGAAACCACATTCCATCATCGCATCAAAGCGTCGAGAAATATCCGCATGCAGTCGTTTTCTATCCGATGGCATAAGACCAATCACAGGAAGCGTTGTATCGGGAATTCTCTTACCTTTCTGAAAACTTGTCATCGTGCGCCCTGTCATCCGATAAACCTCAAGCGCTCGCGCGATGCGCTGTGTGTCAGCGGCAGCAAGTTTTTCAGCACACGCGGGATCGACACGCATTAATTGCTCGCGAACATAAGGAAGGCCTTTTTCATGAATTTCAGATAAAACCGCTTCTCTTACTGAGGCAACCGTTGGCGGAAGCTCATCGATTCCTTCTCTTAGGGCTTTAGCGTAAAGCATCGTGCCACCAACAATGAGAGGAATGTGGCCTCTTGAGCGAATTTGCTCGATAAGCCTTGAGGCTTCTGTTACAAAATCTGCGGCGCTAAAAGCTTCAGATATCTCACGCACATCAATCAAATGATGCGGACACACGCCTCGCTCTTTAAGTGTCGGTTTTGCTGTCCCGATATTCATTTCGCGGTAGACCAAAGCCGAATCCACCGAAATGATTTCAATCGGATACTGTTGCGCCAACTCAAGCGAGAGCGCTGTTTTCCCAGAAGCTGTGGGGCCAAGCAAAAATAAGGCACGAGAGGCAGCCATCACTTTCCTCTTAGGAAGAAAGCATCGAATTCGGCAAGCGTTATTTCTCGCCACGTGGGTCGGCCGTGATTGCATTCGCCTGAGCGCTCTGTGCGTTCCATACTACGAAGCAAAGCATTCATTTCAGGAATCGTAAGAATGCGATTTGCCCTCACAGATCCATGACAAGCAATCGTGGCTAAGCATTTATTGCGATGCTGCACTGTTAGATCTGAATTGCCAAACAGAGAAAACTCATCAAGAACGTCTCGAACCAATGTGGCCGCGTCAAAAGAAGCCCCCGTCAATACGGCAGGAACCGAACGAAGCAAAAGCGCTGTTTCTCCTGCCTGAGTTAAGTCGAGACCAAGAGCAAGCAAGTCTTCCTTATGCGCTTTAAAGCATTCCATTTGCTCGGGGCTTGCATCAACTTGCACAGGGACCAAAAGCATCTGCACTTGAAGGTGGCTATCCGCCTCGTTTTTGAGCTTCTCGTAAGTAACGCGTTCGTGCGCTGCATGCATATCCACAACAACAAGACCTTGGGCGTTTTCTGCCAAGATATAAACACCGGCAAGTTGCGCGATGGCGTGTCCTAATGGGCCCTCTTGAGGCGCAATCGCCAATGAATCCGACGGGCAGATTTGTGAGATGTTCTCTTGAGAGTAAAGCGCCTTCCAAGAGGCTTCACCTTTGAGAGAAGATTCTCGAGATTGAAGTGAATCTCTTGCCTGCCAATTGGGATGGCTCGGTGGGATTTCTTCAGAGGCACTCTCTTGAGGCGTATTCGATGAGCGAATCTCTCCGGTTTCCGCGTCAATCTCGATTCGTGCCAAAACTTCCTTTACAGCGTGTGTTACAAAGCCATGCACCAAAGAGGAGTCGCGAAATCTCACTTCGGTTTTTTGTGGATGCACATTCACATCGACTCTCGCTGGATCAATATCGAGTTCCAAACAAAACGCTGGCTGCATCGCCACATGCAGTACATCAGCGTAGGCAGCCTTAATCGCATGTTGAAGAACGCGGTCACGAACAAAACGGCCGTTGACAAAAAAGAACTGCGCATCGGCGCGAGTGCGAGCGATAACTGGTAATCCAATAGCGCCTTTCAGTGTCATGCCTGGCACTTGTGAGAAAACTTCACGGGAGGCTTGAGCAAAATCCTCTGGCATCACGGCTTCGCGACGCTTTTCGGGACTCGCTTCGAGCAGTGTTAACGTGTTGCGAGCGTCGACAAAGAGCCGAAAGCTAATCGACGGGTGAGAAAGAGCTAAACGTACGAGTTGTTCGCGCACATGCGAGGCTTCCGTTGACTCGGACTTTAAGAACTTACGACGTGCTGGCGTCTTATAAAAGAGGTCTTCGACTACAACACGCGTTCCTGGCGCACCCGAAGCGGGCTGAACGCCATCTTCGGCGAGAGTCCAAGCTTGCGAAGATTCTGCTGTTCGACTTGTGATTTCGATGCGAGCAACCGAAGCAACTGAAGCCAAAGCTTCGCCACGAAAACCAAAACTCGCCACACTTTCTAATTCGGCTAGATTATGAATCTTGCTTGTTGCGTGACGTCTGAGAGCTAAGACGAGTTCGCTAGGTTCAATTCCAAAGCCATCGTCGATCACAACAATCCGCTTAATCCCACCAGCCTCAAGCCGCACTTCGATATTTCGAGAATTGGCATCAATCGCATTTTCAACAAGCTCTTTGACAACCGATGCAGGGCGCTCAATTACTTCGCCTGCGGCAATCTGACTGATGAGCTCATCGGGGAGAGCTTGAATACTTCGTCGATTTGTGGGTTTACTCATAGCTTGCTCTGTTCTTTCTAACGAAGGCGTTTTTTCGTTTAACTTGCTTTTTAAGAAGAACTTCATTGTATCGAGCGACTTTCCCCCTCTCAAGCCCAAAAACAGAGAGCGAATGCCACATCTTTGAAAGCAGAAAGGAAACAACCATCCGTTTCTTATCGAAAATAAGAACACTCAGGTTACAATCCGTAACCTATTTTCCTGAAAAAAATTTCAACCGAGGACACTAAGAAATATGCAACGAGAAAGGCTTTCAACCCGCTTAGGCTTTTTGATGCTTAGCGCAGGATGCGCCATTGGCGTCGGCAATGTTTGGAAATTTCCCTGGTTAACTGGGCAAAACGGCGGTGGCATTTTCGTTCTCGTTTATCTGCTTTTCTTAATCCTTCTCGGGCTACCGGTGATGACCATGGAATTTTCCATGGGACGCGCCGCACAGAAAAGTCCTGTCTGCATGTACCAGGAACTCGAGCCCAAAGGAACAAAGTGGCACTGGCACGGCTACGTTGCCCTAGTTGGTAATGTTGTTTTGATGATGTTTTACACCGTTGTCTCTGGTTGGATGCTCTACTACCTTGTTTCAAGTGCCAATGGTTCTCTTTCGGGGCTTGCTTCGGGAGCCGTGAATAAATTTTTCGGCCAATTGCTTTCTGATGCTTCCACTGTAACCTTTTACACCGTGATTACAGTGCTTGCTTCGTTTGTCATCTTGGCTTTCCCGATTCGTAACGGCTTAGAGAAAGTTTCCAAATGGATGATGGGAACACTCTTTGTTTTGATGGTTTTCTTGGCCTTGCATAGCTTCTTTTTGGACGGTGTGAGAGAGGGTCTAAGTTTTTACCTTTTACCTGACTTCTCAAAAGTCACAAGCGGCACCATCGTAGGGGCGATGAATCAAGCGTTCTTCTCTCTGAGTATTGGTATGGGAAGTATGGCAATCTTCGCAAGTTACATTGGTAAAGAACAAAGCCTCGTTAAAGAATCCATCAGCGTGATTGCCCTTGATACGACAGTTGCCATTCTCGCAGGTCTCATTATCTTCCCCGCGTGCTTTACCTATGGCGTTAAACCCACAGCGGGTCCAAGTCTTATTTTTGAAGCACTCCCACACATTTTTAACGAAATGGCTCTCGGTCGCCTGTGGGGCACGCTTTTCTTCTTGTTTATGACCTTTGCTACATTCTCCACAGTACTTGCTGTGTGCGAGACGATTCTTTCTTGTGTCAGAGACTTAACACATTGGTCGCGTCCAAAAGCTAGCCTTATCTGCTGCGCAAGTTTAGTCATTCTCTCACTACCCTGTGCTTTAGGCTTTAACGTTTTATCGAACATTCAGCCCTTGGGCGCTGGTAGTTCCATTCTCGACTTGGAAGACTTCCTCGTCAGTAACATCATCCTTCCACTTGGTGCCTTGTGCTTTGCGATTTTCTGCACAAGAAAGTGCGGCTGGGGTTGGAAGAACTTCTTAACGGAAGTCAATACCGGCAAAGGCCTAAAGATGCCGACTGTGATGCGCTTTTACTGCACATGGATTTTGCCGCTCATTATCCTGGCAGTCTTTATCGTTGGAATTCTTCCTTTCTTTAAGTAGAAAGTCTTCTTCAGCTCTTTTAACGCCACAGACTCGTAACAAACTTTGTTAGTCTGTGGCGTTTCTTTTTTTTCGAGAAAATTGTTGGCTCTAATCGGCTAAAATCTAGCGGCTCAAGGATAGGAGGCCTCTTGGGGATTCGTTATGTCGTTTTTTGATTTGTTAATCGAGCTATTTACACAAGCCGATCATTTTCTTGTCACCATCGCAAATGAGTACGGCCTTTTTGTGTACGTAGCGATGTTTCTCATCTTCTTTTGTGAAACAGGCATTGTCATCATGGCGTTTTTGCCAGGAGATTCTCTTTTGTTTGTTTCAGGAACCGTCGCTGCAGCTGGCACAATGAACCCTTGGCTACTGATGCTTTCCGTCATTCTTGGAGCTTGCGCAGGAAACACAGTCGGATTTCACACAGGCCGTTGGCTCGGCAAACGCATCTACGATGGATCTGTGAAATGGATTGACGCCAAGAAGCTCGAAAAAACGAACCTCTTTTATGAAAAGCATGGCGGGAAGACGATTGTCCTTGCGCGTTTTGTTCCGATTGTCCGCGCCTTCGCTCCCTTAGTGGGAGGAGCCGCTCGTATGAATATGTGGCGCTTTGAACTTTACAGTGGCTTGGGTGCTGTTCTTTGGGCCGTGAGCATCATTGGCGCAGGATACCTTTTTGGAAACCTCCCATTTGTGAAAAACCATCTGTCAATGATTCTTGTCGTCGGCGTTATCTCCGCAGCCGCTGGCCCTGTTATCGTTGCACTTTGCTGGGAATGGTTCCACAAACACATGCATAAGAAACTCTCAAAGCAAAACGAGTCTTAAGCCGCTCCCCAGGACACGAAAAAACCGCTACCCGAGATATGCGTCGAGTAGCGGCATTTTTTTAAGGAGAACTTCGTTATTTTACTTCTCTGCGCGCGCTTCGAGAGCAGCGATTGCAGGAAGCGTCTTTCCTTCAAGGAATTCGAGGAAGGCGCCACCGCCCGTGGAGATGTAGCTCACCTTATTGGTGATACCAAAAACGCTTAAGGCGTTAATCGTGTCTCCACCGCCAACGATCGAGAAGGCACCTTCTGCGGTGCGCTTAGCGATTGCTTCACCAAGAACGCGTGTTCCATCGGCGAAGGGCTTCATTTCGAAGACACCCACAGGTCCATTCCAAACGATGGTCTCTGCCTTAGAAATCACATCGGCTAAAGCCTTCGCCGAGTTCGGACCAATATCCAAAATCATCTCATCATCGGCGATATCGTCAACAGCGCAAACACGATGCTCGGCTGTTTCGCTAAATTCTTTGGCGACAACCACATCCGTCGGAAGCGGCAACGTGGCGCCTTTTTCGGCGAGCTTAGCGAGAACGTTCTTACACTCTTCAACGAGCTCAGGCTCAGCAAGCGACTTACCAATCTTGTGACCAGCGGCCAAAAGGAATGTGTTGGCAATGCCACCACCGACAATGAGCTGATCGACCTTCTCGGCTAAATTGCTCAAAATCGTTAACTTTGTGGAAACCTTCGAACCGCCGACGATGGCAACAAGCGGGTGCTTAGCTTCGGCAACAGCCTTTGTCAACGCTCCGATTTCCGCTGCCATCAAAGGACCCGCGCAAGCAATCGGTGCAAAGCGAGCAACGCCTTCTGTGGAGGCCTGCGCACGATGCGATGTACCAAACGCATCGTTGACATACACATCGCAAAGCGCAGCGTATTTCTTTGCAAGCGCTTCGTCATTTTTCTTTTCGCCCTTGTTGCAGCGGCAGTTCTCGAGCATGACGAGTTCGCCAGGCTTAACATCAACGCCATCAAGGTAATTGCGCACAAGCTTCATGGGCTTACCAACGAGTTCGCTCATACGAACAGCAATGGCAGCCAAGCTATCAGCGCGTTCATTGAATTCACCTTCTGTCGGGCGACCAAGATGGCTCATCACCATCACAGCAGCACCCGCGTCCAAAGCGAGACGAATCGCAGGAACGCTAGCGACAAGGCGCTTTTCATTTGTGATACGGCCTTCGTCATCACGCGGCGCATTTAAGTCAGAACGGATAAGAACCTTCTTACCGTCCAAGAGGCCTGCCTGCGCCAAAGATTCGAGTGTTTTTACTTTCATTTTTATTTTCCTTAAGAATCAATATTCTCTAGTGTATGCTCCGAAGCTTACACAGGGACTATCCAAATACTTTTTTTACTTCTTTGCAAGTAATCCTAATGCCTTTTCAACGACATTATCGACTGTAAAACCAAAATATTTCCAAAGCTCTCCTGCGGGAGCTGACTTCCCGTAGGTATCAATGCCGATTACGGCGCCATTACCGCGAATGTACTTATACCAAAGAGCCGTCACACCCGCTTCGATGGCTAAAACAGGGATACCAGCGGTAAAGACGCTATCGCGATAGGCTTTGTCTTGACTATCGAAAACTTCCATCGAAGGCATCGAAACCACACGAGCCTGGATGTTTTGTGCGGCAAGTAATGCGCGAGCTTGCATCGCTAGGGGCAATTCCGAGCCACTAGCGGCAAGGATAATCTCGGCTTTCCCTGCGCCCAACGGAGCCTCAGAGACAACATAGCCGCCCTTAGCAATCGTATCGGCATCAACCTCATCGCGATCGGTGAAGGCAATCGTTTGACGCGAAAGAACAAGGGCGCTTGGCCCATCTTTGCGGCTTAAGGCTTCAGCCCACGCCACAGTCGTTTCAATCGTATCTGCTGGACGCCACACAACCAAATTCGGAATTAACCGCAAACTTGATGTGTGTTCTATGGGTTGATGGGTGGGACCATCTTCACCAACACCTAACGAATCGTGCGTAAAGACGAAGATATTTCGAATCCCCATTAACGCAGCCATTCTCACGGCGTTGCGTTCATAGTCTGAGAAGGTAAGAAACGTTCCCGAATAAGGAATCAATCCACCATAAAGTGCAATGCCGTTACCGATAGCGGCCATCGCAAATTCACGTACACCAAAACTGACGTGGCGACCCAAGGGGTTATCGACAGAAAATGATTGAACACCCTTCCAAGCCGTTAGGTTCGATCCTGTTAAGTCCGCTGACCCACCCAAGAGTTCAGGTAAATTAGGAGCAAGCGCGTTAAGAGCCTTCTGGCTTGCCTTGCGTGTTGCAACGCTTTCGTGGGCTTCTTGCGCTGCGCAAAGCGCTTCAAAGACCGTCTGATCGAAGTCTTTCGGTAAATCCCCTGCAAGGCGACGCTTTAATTCAGAAGCCTCTTTCGGATAGGCCTTCTCATACTGAGTAAACATGGCATCGTAATCGGCCTCAAGCTTTGCTCCAGACGCTCTTGCGTCCATCGCCTCATAGATTTCCTCGGGGACCTCAAACGGGGCGTACTTCCAACCGAGGTTTTCGCGTGTAGCGGCAACCTCTTCGGCGCCAAGAGCGGCTCCATGGCATTTTGAGGTGCCAGCCAAGTGAGGGCTCCCCTTACCGATTGTTGTCTTTGCAATAATCAAAACGGGCTTGTCGGTGCTTAATTTTGCCTCAGCAATGGCCTTATCCACCGCATCGATATCGTGCCCGTCAACAGGGCCAATCACTTTCCAGCCATAGGCTTCGAAGCGAGCTCGCGTATCATCAGTGAGCCACCCTTTTACGTCGCCATCAATGGAAATACCGTTATCGTCATAGATGGCGATTAACTTATTTAATTTCCAAACACCCGCAAGCGAACACGCCTCGTGGCTCAAGCCTTCCATCATGCAGCCATCGCCCAAAAAGACATAGGTTCTATTGTCAATAACGGGGAATCCTTCGCGATTGAACTCAGCGGCAAGCATCTTTTCCGCAAGCGCCATACCCACTGCGTTCGCAATGCCTTGACCTAAAGGGCCTGTGGTAGTTTCAACCCCTGGCACAACACCGTACTCAGGGTGCCCAGGTGTGCGGCTTTCGAATTGGCGAAAAGCCTTAATATCATCGATTGTGAGCTCATAACCCGTCAAATGCAATAAGGCATACTGCAACATCGAACCGTGGCCATTGGAAAGAATGAAGCGGTCTCTTCCAATCCACTTGGGGTTCTTGGGATTATGACGAAGGTGTTTGATCCAAAGGGCGATTGCAATATCGGCCATTCCCATCGGCATACCAGGGTGTCCGCTTTTCGCTTTTTCAATGGCATCCATACTGAGGGCACGCACAGCATTTGCCATGCAATAAACACAGACTTTATCGGACATAAGTAAACTCGAAGAAAAAAGTGACAAGGCAAAGAGCCCCAAGAAAAATTTCGTGCTGATTCTAACAGTTCCGCAAAGACCGTATTGAGCACATTTTTAGACGTTTTTCACAGGGCTCGCGCTCAAAACGCCAAAAAAACAGCGTAGACTCAAGGAAACGCATTTCTTTTCCCATTTATTGTACGGAGTTCGGCAAAATGGCTATCCCGCGCTTTTACATCCCCAATGTCACATTCCAAGTCGGTGTTCGCACGTATTTACCACCGGCTGTTCGTCATCATGCTGGTCGCGTCCTAAGGATGGCCGCAGGAGAAAAGGCAAGTGTTTTCAATGGTCTAGGAGATATTGCCACGGGACCAATCTCCTTTGAAGGAGACGATGCCTACATCACAATTGAAGAACTCGAGCGTCCCAAGACCGAGTCTCCCCTTTCGATTACCCTCGTTCAGGGACTGATTTCAGCTGAAAAACTCGACTGGGTCGTGGAAAAAGCCGTTGAATTGGGTGTCACGCGTATTGTGATTGTTCCGTCAATTCGGTCAACGGCGAAATTACCCGAAGACCGCCGTGACAAACGCCTAACGCGCTGGATGGACATTATGCATTCGGCTTGCGAGCAATGTGGCAGAAATTCCATTCCCACACTGGAATTTATGCAGTTTGAAAAGGCCATGCAAAACGTCAAAGCCGACCGCCGCTACATGCTTGCACTCTCGAGCACAGTGGCTCCGCGCTTAACACGTATTTCCTCTGTCGCGTTTGCTGTGGGTCCCGAAGGGGGCTTTTCAGCCACTGAAATCGCGATGGCAACAAAATTTGGCTGGGAGTCTGTCCTAATCGGGCCACGCGTGTTACGCACGGAAACAGCGGGCCTTGTTGCTGCAACGCTAGCCAATGCCGCAAGCGGCGATATGAAGTTCTACTAAAAAAAGGTTCTCTTTGGAAGAGCGGGGCTTTTGTTTGAAGGCTCCGCTTATTTCTTTTTGCGAGAAATCCAAAAAAGCAAAAGTCCCACACAAAAAACTGGAACGGTGAGCCACTGGCCGCGCGAAAGTCCAAATAAGCCAAATCCCAAATAGGCATCAGGCTCACGGAAAAATTCCACGACAAAACGTGCAAGAGCGTACCCCAAGCAAAAGAGCCCTGCAACGCGCCCTGAAACACGAGGCTTTTTCGAATAAAACCAAAGAAGTAAGAAAAGAAGGAGTCCTTCACCTAAGGCTTCATAAAGTTGCGAAGGATGACGAGGCAAGAGTGAGCCCGACTGAGGAAAAACCATTGCCCACGGAATAGTCTCACTTGCAAAGCGCCCCCAGAGTTCACCGTTAACAAAATTACCAAGGCGTCCAAAGAAGATTCCTAAAGGGGCCAAGGGAGCAACAAAATCAGCAACGTCTAGGAAGGTTCTTTTCGTATTTCGAGCAAAATACGCAATAGCGAGGATTGATCCTATCATGCCGCCGTGCGCACTCATGCCACCTTGCCAGACTTTCAAAATATCAAGCGGGTGCGCCAAATACCAACCTGGCTGATAAAAAAGGCAAAAACCGATACGAGCCCCGAAAATGACGCCGAGCATCCCGTAAAAAAGAAGATCTTCAACGGCTTCAGCGTCAAAGCCACGCCAAGCTTCTCTTGCACGAAGCCGTCCTAATACCCAAAAAAGCGCAAAACCCACGAGGTAGGCCAATCCATACCAGTGCACACTCACGGGACCAATTGAAAACGCGACAGGGTCAAACTCGGGATAAATCATCAGCTTTGTTCAAATCGTCGAAAAAAAGCAATCTTGAAAGCGCAATGATAAACTTGCGCATCCAATTATTTTGCCGATTGCTTTCTTTACGCCGTCGGCTTTCTCTGTTTATCCGCTTATATAAGAAAGGTTTTTTATGTCCGGTCATTCCAAATGGGCCAATATTCAACATCGTAAAGGTCGTCAGGACGCCAAGCGTTCCAACCTATGGACAAAGCTAGTGCGCGAAATCATCGTCGCAGCGCGTGTCGGCGGAGGCGGAGATCCCGACATGAACTCTCGCCTTCGTCTTGCCATTTCCAAGGCGCGTGAAGGTAACGTCCCAAAGGATACGATTCAGAATGCCATCTTGAAGGGAACGGGCCAGCTTGAAGGCGTCAGTTACGAAGAAGTTCGCTATGAGGGTTACGGCGTCGGTGGAGCCTCTTTAATTATCGACTGCACAACAGATAACCGCACCCGTACCGTGGCGGATGTTCGTCATGAACTCACCAAGCACGGCGGCAATCTTGGAACCGAAGGATCGGTTTCTTTTCAGTTTAAGCACTGCGGCGAATTCCTTTTTGCCCCGGGAACAAGCGAAGACAAAGTTATGGAAACCGCTCTTGAAGCTGGTGCCGATGACGTTGTCACAAACGACGATGGCTCAATCGAAGTTGTGTGTGCACCAGAGGCTTTTGATGCTGTGCAAAAGGGTTTTGAAGCAGCAGGCCTTGCTCCCGTATCGGCCGATGTTACGATGAAGCCCTTAAACGAGATTGAGCTCACAGGCGACGATGCTTCAAAAATGCGCAAGTTAATTGATGCACTTGAAGACCTCGATGATGTGAGTAACGTGTACACGAGCGCCGTCTTTAACGACGAAGAATAACCTTAAAACGACTCTCCTAGGGAGCCCAACGATGAAAATTCTAGTAATTGGTAGCGGCGGCCGAGAACACGCCCTCGCTTGGCGTCTTTCACAGTGCCCGAACGTTGAAAAAGTCTTTGTTGCCCCTGGCAATGCAGGCACAGCCTTAACGAAGAATCTCACGAACGTTGCCGTTTCAGGCAACGAGGCATTAGTTACCTTTGCTAGAACTGAAAAGATTGACCTGACGGTTGTCGGTCCCGAAGCTCCCCTTTCTGAAGGCATTGTCGACGCCTTTCGCGCCGAAGGCCTCACGATTTTTGGCCCGACAAAAGCCGCGGCACAATTGGAAAGTTCGAAAGACTTTGCCAAAGCCTTTATGAAGCGCCATAACGTGCCTACAGCCGAATACGCTACGTTTGAGTGCGCCAAAGAAGCGCACGAGTACGTTGACCGCAAAGGGGCCCCAATTGTCATTAAAGCTGATGGCTTAGCCGCTGGTAAAGGCGTTGTTGTCGCAATGACAAGAGAGCAAGCGCACGATGCCATCGACGACATGCTTGGAAACCACAAATTTGGTGCTGCAGGGGCCCGTGTCGTAATCGAAGAGTTCCTCGAGGGCGAAGAAGCAAGCTTTATCGTTATGGTCGATGGGGAACACGTCCTTGCCATGGCATCTAGCCAAGACCATAAGCGGCTTTTGGATAAAGACGAAGGACCCAACACAGGCGGCATGGGAGCCTATTCACCCGCGCCCGTGGTAACCGACGCGATTGACGAAAAAGTGATGCATGAAATCATTCTTCCGACCGTACGCGGTATGAAAGAAGAAGGCAACACCTACACGGGGTTCTTATATGCGGGACTGATGATTGGAAAAGACGAATCTGTTAAAACCCTCGAATTTAATTGCCGCTTCGGAGACCCTGAGACGCAACCGATTATGTGTCGCCTTCAAGGCAATTTTGCCGAGGCTATCGTTCTCGCAACCCAGGGGCAATTAGACAAAGCGAACCTGAGCTGGGATCCACGCATTGCCTTAGGCGTTGTCATTGCCGCTAAGGGCTATCCTGAACACCCAGAAAAAGGCGTTCTAATCGAAAAGTTACCTGAAAACGATGCTGAGCATAGGCTCTTTCACGCCGGGACAAAGACGGATGCCAATGGGCATCTTGTGACCTCAGGAGGCCGTGTCCTTTGTGCTGTTGGGCTCGGCAAGAGCTTTAGCGAGGCACAAGAAAAAGCCTATGAGATGGTCCGAGGCGTCAAGTTCTCTGGCGCGCAGTACAGAAGCGATATTGGTTATCGTGCAATCGCCCGCGAGAAAAAATAATCGCGCTTTCTAGGACGCAACAATGCCCTTACCTGAAGCTATCGGACTACTCGGCGGGACGTTCGATCCGGTTCACCAAGGGCATATCGTTTTAGCTCAAGCTTCTCTGACTGCTTTTCATCTTGAGCGTATCCTTTTTATTCCTGCAGGGCATCCGTGGCAAAAGCATCTGACAAGTACGATTGCCTCACGCAAAGCGCTCTTAGAAATTGCTCTGCGAAACCACCCGAAGTTCACGCTTGATACACGTGAACTAACCCGAGATGGCGAAACCTACACCATTGACACGCTAAAAGAATTGCGAGAGCTCTATGGGCCAGATGCCAGTCTTACGCTCATTCTTGGAACCGATCAATGGGAAAATCTTCCGACTTGGAAACACTGGAAAGAGTTTCTTTGCTATGCCAATATCGCCATTGGCACCCGCAATGGAAAAGTCCCGCACGCGCCCGCCGAGATAAGCGTCTGGGCAGAGCCCCATTACGTCAAAAACGAAGAAATAAAAACGCATGCCAACGGCGCGGTGAGTTTTTTTACCGTCCCCCCTATTGAGGCGAGTTCTTCTAAAATCCGAAGTATCTTCCAATCTGGCGACAAAACAAATGCCCTCTTAGCTAAGTGGCTTGATTCGGACGTACTCGACTTTATTTTGAAACACAATCTTTATTGAAAAATCTTATGAAGCAATACAGTCTTTTAAAAGTTGTTGTTGATGCCCTTGACGATGTGAAAGGACAAGACATCTGTGTTTACGATACGACAAAGAAAACCTCGGCTTTCGATCATGTTGTCATCGTCTCAGGCACAAGCAATCGCCAAACAAGGGCTCTAGCGAACGCCGTGGAAAAGGCTGTGAAGGAAGCCTCGGGAAAAGTCGTTGGCGTCGAAGGCACAGAAACTGGCGAATGGGTACTCGTTGACTGCGGCTCAATTGTTTGCCACTGCATGCAACCGAACATTCGTAAGTACTATGACCTTGAAGAGCTTTGGGGGCCTGACGCGCTTGACGTGAACGCCTTGTTTGCTAAGGCTGCCGCACAAGTTGAAGATGCGCCTGCAAAAACCAAAGAGAGCACGAAAAAGACAGTCGCTAAAAAGGTAGCAACTAAAAAGACAACAGTGAAAAAAACTGCCGCCAAAAAGCCTGCGACAAAGAAAGCGACAACAAAAAAAGTGACAGTTAAAAAGACAGCCGCGAAAAAAGCAGTCACCAAAAAAGCCGCTACAAAAAAAGCGACAGCGAAAAAGGCGACGAAGAAATCCTAATGCGCATTACGATTATCGCGGTTGGTCAACGCGAGTCCTCGTGGGTCAATGAGGCCGTGAAAGACTATTTAACACGCTTTCCCAAAACATTCACCGTTGAACTTCGGGAACTCAAAACCGAGCCTCGTGCAGGACAAACGCCTCAAAAACTGATGGCACTTGAAGCAGCACGTATTACAAAATCCATTCCTGCTGATGACTACGTTGTTGTCCTTGATGAACGCGGTAAAGACTTGACGACAGTGGAATTTGCCAAAAAGATTGCCTCTTGGAAAAACGACTCACGCAATGTGACTTTTATCATTGGAGGCCCTGATGGGCTTGATGCGAATCTAAAAGCGAAAGCGAACTTTGCAATGCGTCTTTCTTCAATGACACTGCCACACGCGATTGCACGTATTGTTCTTGCCGAGCAAATTTATCGAGCGTGGTCACTCCTAAATAATCACCCCTATCACAGAGCCTAATTCGTATGTGCCTTTTTTATTTAGCCAGCAAAAGCCCCAGACGCTCACAAATCCTAAGAGACATGGGCTACACGCGTTTTCAAGTTCTCTCCGATAACACTCCGGCCACGGCCTTCGAAGGTGATGAAGTTCGCTGCGAGGGCGAATCGCCGATTGTCTACATCACACGCATCGTTCAGGAAAAGATTGAACGTGCCGTTAAACGAATCGAAGCAGAAAATCTCAAAAATCTCCCCGTTCTTGCTGCTGACACGATTGTCATTCCTGGAGAAGATCTTTTTGGTAAGGAAATCCTAGGGAAACCTCGCGACCGTAAAGAAGAACAGGCATTCCTTCGCCGCCTTTCTGGGGAAACCCATATCGTTTTAACAGTCGCTCTTCTTTCTCGTGAAGAAAAGGTCTTCGTTAGAGCGCCAAGTGCTTCTTTTGTGACTTTTAAGAAACTGACGAAAAAAGAGATTGATTGGTATAGCGCGACAGAAGAACCCTACGATAAGGCTGGTGGCTATGCAATTCAGGGGCTAGCAGCTCCTTTTATCGAAAAGATACAAGGCAGTTACTCAGGGATTATGGGGCTTCCTGCCTATGAAACAGCCACCATCCTAGAGTCCTTCGGCATCTACAGAGACGGTTTCTACTCGGATAAAAAATAGCCTTTAAAAGGACCTTAGAATGCCACGCATGTTTTTACGAAAATCACTGACTCTCCTATTGAGTACCTCGGTTCTTTTCTTCGCAGGTTGTGCCTCAACAGACAAGACCGATGGGCTATCAGCACTTGAAGCAAGCCGCAAAGCTCGCAACGTTGCCGCTTTAGATGATGCGACCTATCAAACAAAAATCGTGTGTCGTGCAACTGAGCCTCTTTCTGTGAATACGCCATTTAAGTCAAAAATCCTTGCGTGCGAGCCAATCAATGTCCAAGCCACGATTGAAGAGTTACGCGATGCAGGTTGGCGCACCGAATCCGTTGATATCGGCCGCCCCGAAAACATCAACGGCGTCGTTGGCATGACGCTACAAATTACCTTAAGAAAGCTTTTTTAATTTGGACTACCTATGTTCGCCCCTTTAAATGCGACACGAAACTACATGCGCGAAAAAGGGCTTAACGCCCTCATTGTTCCAACGGGCGACCCGCATGCGAGTGAATACCCTTCAAGGCACTGGCAATTGCGCAAAGCACTTTGCCCTTTTACGGGGTCGGCTGGAACCCTCGTTATCACTGAATTCGCGGCGTTTCTTTGGACGGATTCGCGCTATTGGGAACAAGCCAAAAGAGAGCTAGCCGATTCTGGCTTTCTACTTAAGGAAGATGGCGCCACAGGTGTTGAAAGTCCTGAAGTTTGGATACGAAAAAATCTTGCTCCCGCTTCACGCATTGGTATTGATGGGACAACAACGCCTCTTATTCGTTTTGAGAAAATTCAAAAAGAACTGGCCACGAAAATGATGACGCTGACAGATGTAAGCGACACTGTTTATGCACTCTGGAGCAATCGCCCTGAAATCTCAGCAAAGCCCGTTCTTTCTTATGCTCAGGCGCAAAAACCACGAAGAGAAAAACTCAGAATGCTCTCTGAGGCTCTCGATTGCGCTGGCGCTGATGCCCTTCTTTTAACAAAGCTCGATGACATCGCATGGCTTACGAATTTACGTGGCGCCGATGTTTTGTATACGCCAGTTTTCTTAGCCTACATGCTTGTTACGCATACATCGGCAACGCTTTTTATTGACTCAAAAAAATTGGGCTCTTTAACGCGGCTAGCGCTTAAAGCCGATGGAATTGATTGCGAAGAATACGATGCCTTGGAATCCACCTTGAGTCACTTCTCAAACAATTTAAAGCTTCTAATCGATCCAAAAGAAGTCAACGCACACCTATAT